>NZ_JBNLXQ010000001.1:0-338499 GCF_053840905.1 Caproiciproducens sp. | reverse complement strand
GGGTGGTGATATTATCCGATTTCTGATCGTTCGCCGGATGCTGCACCGGGCAGAAATCGTAAATCTCCATGCCCTTCGGCACGACGACCATGCCCCCAGGATGCTGGCCGGTCGTGCGCTTGATCCCGGTGCAGCCGATCGCCAGACGCTGTTCCTCCGCACGGTGCATCACCATCCCCTTTTCCTCCGTATATTTTTTTACGAAGCCGATTGCGGTTTTATCCGCTACGGTTGCGATGGTTCCGGCCTTAAAGACGTTATCCTTGCCGAACAGCGTTTCTGTGTAGCGGTGTGCGCTGGTCTGGTATTCGCCGGAAAAGTTCAGGTCGATATCCGGCGTCTTGTCGCCGTCAAAGCCCAGGAAGGTCTCAAACGGAATCGTATGCCCGTCGCGGTTGTATTCCGTGCCGCAGACAGGGCAATTTTTCGGCGGCAGGTCGAACCCGCTGCCATAGCTGCCGTCGGTGATGAATTCGCTGTGCTTGCAGTTGGGGCAGACATAATGCGGCTCCAGCGGGTTTACCTCGGAAATACCGGACATATTCGCCACAAACGAGGATCCGACGGAACCACGGGAGCCAACCAGATAACCGTGCGCTTCCGAGTCCGCGACCAGCTTCTGCGCGGTCATATAAAGGATGGAGAAGCCGTGCTTCGTGATGGAACCCAGTTCACGGTCGAGACGCTTTTTCACGATATCCGGCAGCGGGTCACCGTAGACCTCTTTCGCCCTTGTCCATGTGATACTGGTCAGCTGTTCCTCGGCACCCTCGATAAAGGGCGGATAGGTTCCCTCGGGAATCGGGCGGATTTCCTCCGTCATCTCCGCGATCAGGTTTGTGTTTTTCACCACGACTTCATACGCTTTTTCCTTACCGAGATAAGCGAATTCCGCCAGCATTTCCGCGGTGGTGCGCATGTAGAGCGGAGCCTGCTCGTCGGTATCCTTGTATCCCTGACCGGCCATCAGGATTCTGCGGTAATCGCCGTCCTTCGGGTCCATAAAGTGAACGTCGCACGTCGCGACCACCGGCTTATGGAGATGCTCTCCGAGCTTTACGATCGTCCGGTTGAATTCTCTCAGCTTTTCCTCGTCGGGGACAAGGCCCTCGCGGACCATAAAAAGATTGTTCCCAATCGGCTGAATTTCAAGATAATCGTAGAAACTCGCGATTTCACACAGAGTTTCCCAAGGCTGCGCGTTGAAAACCGCTCTGTAAAGTTCTCCAGCTTCACATGCGCTGCCGACAATCAGACCTTCCCTGTGTTTGATCAGTTCGCTTTTGGGGATACGCGGGTTTCTGTAAAAGTAGTCCAGATGGGACTTGGAAATCAGCTTGTACAGATTTTTCAGACCCGTTTTATTTTTGACCAGAATGATCTGATGGTAGGATTTCATTTTTTTAGGGTCTCCGCCGGCCAGAGAGGAGTTGATATCCATCACCGACTGCGCGCCGGTGTCTTCCTTCAGACGCGTTAACAGCGCCATAAAGATCTTGCCCAGTACCGTTGCGTCGTCGCTTGCTCGGTGATGGTTGAACGGGTCGAGCTTTAAGTATTTGGCGACCGTGTCCAGTTTGCAGTTCTTGATATCCTTCAGCATGGAGCGGCACATGGGAACGGTATCGATGTACGGGTAGGAAAAATCCATTCCGCTGCGCTGCGCCGCGATCCGGATAAACGAGGTGTCGAACTCGGCGTTGTGGGCGATCAGAACGGCGTCTTTGCCGCAGAAATCATAAAACGCCTGAATGGCTTCCTTTTCCAGCGGCGCGTCTTTTACCATGGAGTCCGTAATCCCGGTCAGCTCCGTTATTTTCGCCGGAATCGGGATTTGCGGATTGACGAAGGTATCGAAGCTTTCTATAATCTCGCCGTTTTTGATCCTGACCGCACCGATTTCGGTAATTTTGTCCTTGTTCGGGCTCAGGCCCGTAGTTTCGATATCGAATGAGATGAATTCGTCATCCAGCGTTTTAGAGGATTCCCCTTTGACAGCCTGTACAAGATCATTGACAAAATAGGCTTCCACCCCATAAATGACCTTGATATGGATATCTTTCTTTTTCAGGTCGTTCACCGCGTTCATAGCGTCCGGAAAAGCCTGAGCCACACCGTGGTCGGTAATGGCAATGGCGCTCTGCCCCCACTGAGCGGCGCGCTTGATCAGGTCTCCGGCGGAATTCACGCCGTCCATGCTGGACATATTGGTATGTAAATGCAGTTCCACCCGCTTGACATCGGCTTTATCCGTCACTTTCAGCTGTTGGACCGTGCTGATGCTTTTGGCGCGCAGGACGATTTCATGGTCGTATTTATCGTATTCCACATCGCCGCGGGCGATGACCGACATGCCCTTCGACAGCGTGTCCAACGCCTTGCATTGGGAAACCATCTCAATAATTTTCAGCGTCATGGAACTGGTATAGTCCGTGATATTGATCGTGATGATTTTTCTCTGCTGATCCCTTGTAATCTTTTCTTCAATCTGAAAAATCTCGCCCCAAATCGTTACGCTCCCAATATCCGGAGTTACCTTATTAATCGGAACCGGCTTTGCTTTCGTCGCGTGCCCGTACAGTTCGCGGGCAGTTTCCGGTATCATGCAGGGGAGCAGCGTTTCGCCCGAGCGCACCTGAATTGTCCTGGGCGCTTTTACATGATTGAGATTTGTTTCGTAGGCTTCCACCTGCTCCACAACCGCTTCGCGTTTCAGCGTTTCCTGCCGCTTCTTTTTCTTTTCAATATAGACCGGATTCTCGCTGTCTACCGTCAGAAGTCCGTCGAATTCCACCGTCAGGCTGATGCCGAATTCCTCGTGAATCAGCCTGGAAATCAGGCGGTCAATATGACGCGAAACCAGCAAATCCCTTCCGCCGTGCGTCAGGGAGATGATCAGCTTTCCGTTTTCGACCCTTGCGGAGGAATCCGTCAGAGTCCCGTTGATACTGGCTTCCCGGCGCTTCAGTTCCATCACCAGACTGGGGTAATAGTCAACGCTGAAGGTCTCTGACGGGAAGGATGGAAAGATGCAGGCTTTGGCAAGGTTCAGTTCTTTACAGGCGGAAATTTGCTTTTCCACATCATAAAGCACGCGGCGCTCCACCAAAGATGGAAACGCCACGTCAGCAGTAATGATTCTGTTATTTGTATCGATTTGTAATGAAGAAATGCTTCCGTTGCACACGGGAGACGGCAGTCGTGAAGCTTCTATGTATGCACCAAAAAATTCACCAAAAGTTTTCAATGGAATTCCGTCCTTTACATCTGATCTATCTCCTGCATTAAGCAGTCCAAAAGCTGATCCTCCGGAACCTTGCGGATAATCCGGCCCTTCTTGAACAGAAGGCCCACCCCGTCTCCTCCGGCAATGCCGATATCGGCCTCGCGGGCTTCTCCGGGGCCGTTTACCGCACAGCCCATAACCGCGACCTTCAGATTCTTTTTGCATCCCGCAAGGCGCCGCTCGGCCTCGTTCGCAAGGCGGATCAGGTCGATCCGCGTTCTGCCGCAGGTCGGGCAGGAAACGAATTGGATTCCCTCCGTGTTCAGATCAAGCGCCCGCAAAATATCAAAACCGGCGGCGACCTCCTTTACCGGGTCGGCCGTCAGGGAAACACGGATGGTATCCCCTATCCCGCGCTGCAGAAGAGAACCGATTCCGATCGCGGATTTGATCAGGCCCATCCGCTCGGTCCCGGCCTCTGTCACGCCCAGATGCAGCGGGTAGTCGCAGCTTTGCGCCGCCAGCTCATAGGCCTGGATCATTTTGTTCACATCGGAGGATTTAATCGATAGGACAATATCGTGAAAATCATATTTTTCCAGCAGCGAAGCGTGATACAGCGCGCTTTCCACAAGCGCCTGCGGCGTTGGGCTGCCGTATTTTTCCAGAATTTCCTTTTCCAGCGAACCGGAATTCACTCCGATCCGGATGGGGATATTTTTTCGGCGGCATGCGTCCGCCACCGCCTTGACATGGTCGTCGGAGCCGATATTGCCGGGATTGATCCTGATTTTGTCAATTCCCGCCTCCACCGCTTCCAGCGCCAGGTGATAGTCAAAATGAATATCCGCGACAAGCGGAACCTGTACGGCGTTTTTGATCGCCGGAATCAGCGGAATGGCGTCCCTGCTCGGAATCGCGGCACGGATGATATCGCACCCGGCCTGCTCCAGTTCCACCGCCTGACGGACACTGCCGTCGATATCCGTGGAAGGAATGTTGAGCATGGATTGCACGGATATTTTGGAACCGCCGCCAATCGTCACCTTCCCGGCATGAACCGTCCTTGATTTTCGCATGATCAACCCAACCCCTTGCCAGTAATCAGCCTGATAATATCGTTGAAAGTAATAATCACCATCAGACCCATCAGCAGGCAGAAGCCGGCCGTGTTTACCCAGCCCTCGTATTTCGGGTTGATTGGCTTGCGGAAAATCGCTTCCACGATCAGGAACAGCAGCCTGCCACCGTCCAGCGCCGGCAGCGGAAGCAGATTCACGACGCCAAGGTTGACGGTAATGACCATCATCATCATCAGAATATTGTTCAGGGCGGCGATAAAATTCTGCTGCAGACCGATCGAGGCCGCCTGCCCTATGGCGTTCGCCGTGCCGACGGGGCCCGCGACATCATTGAATCCGAATTTTCCCGTGACAAGCCCGACCAGACTGTACCAGACCATTCGAACGGTGGAAACCGTGTCCTGCGCGGATTTGACAATCAGGGTGCCGGGATTTTTTTCAATCGGCTGCACATAAAAGTCAAGGGCAAGGATTTGCTTCCCGTCCGATTCCTTTGTATTAAACCGTATATCATCAAAGTTCAGCAGCTTTCCGCCGTGGGAAACCTGAATATCCGTTTTCATCGGGTCCGCCATGGCGAGAGCAAAACTCAAATCGCGGTCCCCGTTTATTTTATAGCCGTTGATGCTTTTAAAAACATCGCCAACCTGAAACCCGGCCGCCTGCAGGGCCGACTGATCGGTAAATTTCGAGATGGTCGTCGAAGAAAACGCAGGCTGCTGGCCTAAAAGAATCATCATAATGACGAGGCCCAGGATAATATTCATCACGGCGCCCATCACAACCACCAGCATCCGTTTCCAAACCGGCCTGTTGTTAAAGGCACGGTCGTCCGGGCTGTCCTCATCTTCGCCTTCCATCGCGCAGAAGCCGCCGATCGGAAACGCGCGCAGGGAATACTCCGTTTCCCCCCTTGTAAAATGAAACAGCTTCGGCCCCATGCCGATGGCAAATTCATTGACACGAACTCCGGAAAGCTTCGCCGTGAAAAAATGTCCGAATTCGTGGATAAAAATAATAAAGCTGAAAAGAAGAATCGCTATAATCACCAATATTGCTTTCGTAATCATGATCACCTCATCGTCAGCCGACCGCGCCGAAAACATAATCCCGCGCATTGCGGTCGGCATTCAAAATATCGTCAACGGACGAAACCGTTTGAACATCCGGCTGATTTTCCATCGCACTGCGGACCAGTTCCCCAATCCGGAGAAAAGAAATCCGGCCGTCCAGAAACAGCTTTACCGCGACCTCATTTGCTCCGTTTGCCGCCGCGGGGGCAAGCCCGCCGCGCTCAATTGCTTTCTTACACGTGTCAAGGCAGGAGAAAGTCTGGAAATCGGGCTCAAAAAAGGTCAATTTACCGTAATCCGTCAAGCTCAGCTGCGCAACCGGCGAAGGAAGCCTCTGCGGCCAGGTAATTGCATACTGAATGGGAATTCTCATGTCCGGCAGCCCCAGCTGCGCGATGACGGAATGATCTTCATATTCAATCATGGAATGAACGACGCTTTCCCGATGGACGACCACGGAAATTTTGGAGGCCGGCAGATCGAACAGCCAGGACGCTTCTATAATTTCCAATCCTTTATTCATCATGGTAGCGGAGTCGATCGTAACCTTGGCGCCCATGTTCCAGTTCGGATGCCTGAGCGCCTGCTGCGGCGTTACATGAATCAGCTGATCCCTGTTTTTCCCGAAAAACGGCCCGCCGGAAGCCGTAAGGAGGATGCGCTTGAGCGCTTTTTTCTCCGGGCAGCCCTGCAAACATTGAAATACGGCCGAATGCTCGCTGTCCACCGGAAAGATTTTTGCCGAATTCTTTTTGGCCGCCTCCATCACAAGGGAGCCCCCGGCGACCAGCGTTTCCTTGTTGGCGAGCGCAACGTCTTTTCCCGCTCCGATCGCGGTCAGGGTGGGCACCAGCCCAACCATTCCTACGACGGAATTCAGGATCAAATCGGCGCTTTCCATCGCTGCGGCCTCGCACAGGCCGTCCATACCGGTCACAACCCGGACAGGAGTGTCCGCCACGGCAATTTTCAGTTTTTTCGCCGCGGACTCATCAAACACCGCAGCCAACTCGGGTTTGAATTCCCTGATCTGTTCCTCTAAAAGCGCCGTATTGGCATTGGCTGCCAAAGCGCATACCTTTACGTTCAAACCGCGTACAACGTCAAGCGCCTGCGTGCCGATGGAGCCGGTCGAACCAAGAATTGAAAGACATCTTCTCATTATTATTCACCATTTTGCAGTTTTATTGCATCTAAGCATATATTTATTGAAAGACAAGCGGCAAAAACTGGACAAGCAAATACACAAACGGCGCTTCAAAAATCACGCTGTCAAAGCGGTCCAGAATCCCGCCGTGCCCCGGAATGATTTCCCCAAAGTCCTTGATATGGCAGCTGCGCTTGATCAGCGAAAAGCTGAGGTCGCCCAGAACGGACATAATCGTTCCGAAAAATCCGATGACCACCAGCGTCAGGTACGATATTTCCACGCTGTAAGCGTAGTAAACCGCGTGGAAGATATATCCGAAAACGATCATGGCGACAATATTCAGAACAAAGCCGCCGATAACGCCCTCCACCGTCTTTTTCGGGCTGATATTCGGACACAATTTATGTTTTCCCCAAAGGCTGCCGGCAAAAAACGCCCCGGTATCCGCTATCCAGGCGGAAAAAATTGCAATCATCACATAAAACATGCCGTGCTTCCCGCCAAAATTGCGCAGGCTGATCAGTGTTTCAAGGGCCGTCGGGATCATCAGCGACATACTGTAAATGACGCCCACCTCACGGAAGGTGATTACCTGATGGTACAGGATCAACGCTCCGAATATAACGACCGTATAGAGAAAATACGCAGTCTGTTGCAGCATATCAACCTGTATCAGCGGAATTACCGCGGAAAAGACCAGGCTGGGGATAAGCAGGACAAAATTTTTGGACAATCCCAGAGCGGAAATAATTTCAAAAACGGCAAAAACGGAAATCAAAGCAATCGCAATGTTCAAAGCTGCCGGAACGGTGCTGTTAAATACTACAATCGCGGCCAAAAAAAGGACAAGAGATACTCCTGAAGCAACCCTTTCTCTCAATTAAACCCCTCCAAAGCGCCTGTTGCGGCTCGCGTATTCGTTTAACGCGCGATCTAAATCCCTTGGCTTAAAGTCAGGCCACAAAATATCCATTACAACGTATTCGGCGTAAGCCGACTGCCAGAGTAAAAAATTTGAGATACGGCTTTCCCCGCTCGGCCGGATAATCAGATCCGGGTCGGGTTGTCCGCCGGTATAGAGCCGTTCGGCGACGGCAGCTTCACTGATCTGCTCGGGGGACAGCTTTCCTTTTTGCACATCCTCGGCAAGCATTCTGGCCGCGTGTACGATTTCCGCGCGGCCGCCGTAATTCATGGCAATGTTCAGGACCATGCCGGTGCGCTCTTCCGAAACCTTCTCCGTTTCCCGAATCAGTTTCTGCAGCTCCGGCGGAAAAGCCGATACGTCCCCGATAAAACGTACTTTTATGTTCTCATTTAAAAAATCACGCAGAGCATCTTCAAGATACTGCTTGAACAGCTTCATTAAAGCCCCGATTTCCTCTTTTGGACGCCGCCAGTTCTCCGTTGAAAAAGCATATACCGTAAGATACTCAATTCCAATCGAACTGCAGTAGCGCGTGATTGTCTTGAAGACAGCCGCTCCTACGGTATGGCCGGCGGAACGCGGGAGCCCGCGCTTTTTCGCCCACCGGCCATTTCCGTCCATAATGATCCCCAGATGCTTTGGAAGATACTGTTGTTCCATTTCCTTACCTATATTTCCATAATTTCCTTTTGCTTTTTTTCAAATACGCCGTCTACCTGTTTGCAATATTTATCGGTTAAATCCTGCGTTTTCTTTTCCGCCTGCTTCAGCTCGTCTTCCGTAAGCTCTGAATTTTTCTTCATGCCTTTGAGCTTTTCCATCGCGTCACGGCGCATATTGCGGATCGCGATCTTGCGCTCCTCGGCCATTTTGCTGATTTCCTTCACCAGGTCGCGGCGTCTTTCCTCCGTAAGCGGGGGAAAAGTGATCCGGATGACCTTGCCGTCGCTCTGGGGATTGATGCCGATGTCCGAGGTCTGTATGGCCTTTTCAATGGCGCGGCATACGGAAATATCCCAGGGCTGAATGGTCAGAATCCGCGCTTCGCTTACCGCCACCGCCGCAAGCTGGTTAATGGCGGTCGGCGTGCCGTAATAATCGACTTTTACTTTATCCAGCACCGCCGGGTTCGCCCTGCCCGCCCGGATGGACGCAAAATCATCCGACAGAGCGCTGACACATTTCTTCATGTGGTCCTCTGCGCGTTCCAATACTTCTTTCATCATAAGTCCTCCTTCACAAGTGTTCCGATCGGTTCCCCGCAAACGGCTTTGATAATATTATCCGGCTTGCCGATGCTGAAAACAAGAATCGGAATCTTATTATCTTTGCACAGGGAAGCAGCCGTGCTGTCCATCACCTGCAGGTTCCGGTTGAGTACGTCCATAAAGGACAGGGTGTCAAATTTTACGGCGTCCGGATTCTTTTTGGGGTCGCTGTCATAAACGCCGTCAACCATGGTGGCTTTTAAAATAATGTCCGCGTCAATTTCGGCTGCCCGCAGCGCCGCCGCCGTGTCGGTTGAGAAGAACGGGTTTCCGGTACCGCAGCCAAATACAACGACTCTTCCCTTTTCCAGATGCCGCACGGCGCGGTTGCGGATGTACGGTTCGGCAATCTGCTGCATCGCGATCGCGGTCTGCACACGGACCTGAACCCCAAGCTGCTCCAGCGCGTCGGCAACGCCCAGGGCGTTGATGGTGGTGGCGAGCATCCCCATATGATCCGCGCGGGTCCTGTCCATTTTTCCGCTGCTGCGGCCGCGCCAGAAATTGCCGCCGCCAACAACGATTCCGATCTGAACCCCCATATCCGCACATTTTTTGATCGGTCCGCAGATTTTCAGCACCGTATCAAAATCAATTCCGTGGGTCTCGCTGCCCGCGAGAGATTCGCCGCTCAGCTTGAGAAGAATTCTGTTATATTTAGGTTGCAAATAAAACACCCCTGTTTTCATTTTATATTATTCTACAATAAGCATTGTGTAAAGTAAAGGCTTTCATAACTAAATATAGTTATTATTGTCAAGTTTTATAATTTAGAAACATTTCTCCGAAAGCGGTAACAGTAGGAAGGCATAAAAATAGCGCAGGATTGTTTTCCTGCGCTATTCCTCAGTGAATTCTTACTTAACCATGCTGGCGATTTCTTCTGCAAAATTATCTTCGCGCTTTTCAATGCCTTCGCCCTTTTCAAAACGGACATAATCCACAATTGAAATGGAGCCGCCAAGCTCTTTTGCGGTAGCCTCCGTGTACTGCTGCACGGAAAGATCGCCGTCTTTGACATAGGCCTGATCCAAAAGGCAGATTTCCTTAAAGAACTTCCCAAGTCTTCCGGTAACAATCTTATCGGCAATTGCAGCAGGTTTGCCATCGTTGATAATCTGCTCTTTCAGAATCGTCTTCTCATGTTCAACAACATCGGCGGGAACCGATTTCTGATCGAGGTACTGCGGGCTGATGGCCGCAATCTGCATGGCGATATTCTTCGCGTACTCCTTAAACTCTTCCTTGGCCGCAATTTCCGCGGAAGTATCGAATTTAACAAGAACGCCGATTTTTCCGGCCGCATGGATATAGGGCGCAACTACGCCTTCAAAACGCTTGAAACGGCGGATCTTGATGTTCTCGCCGATGGTCAGGATTTTATCCTTGAGCATCGCGTCGACCGTCTGATCCGAGCCGCTTGCCTTGCACTGAAGCAAAGCCTCCACATCGGCGGGATTGGACTCGATCACCGTATCCGCACAGACCTTTACGAAGTGCTGGAAATCCGCGTTCTTCGCAACAAAGTCGGTCTCGGCGTTGACCTCGATGTCCACACCGACGGTTCCTTCCTCATTCAGGCACGCAAAAGCAACGCCCTCGGCTGCAATACGGCCCGCCTTTTTCGTAGCGGCCGCAAGGCCCTTCTCTCTCAAAAAGTCGATCGCGGCATCCATATTTCCGCTGGATGCTTCCAGTGCTTTTTTGCAGTCCATCATCCCGCAGCCGGTCTTCTCACGAAGCGCCGCAACATCTTTAGCTGTAAAAGCCATTCTATTTCCTCCGCTCTTAATATTCGTTTTATTTATTATTTGCGCATATCACCGATTATTCCGCGGCTTCCGCTTCATTCACTTTTTCTTCTTCCGCTTCAGCGGCAGCGGCGCCCATCTGGCCTTCCTTGCCTTCAACGATTGCGTTCGCGACGGTTGCGGAAATCAGCTTGACGGCACGGATCGCGTCGTCGTTGCCGGGAATCACATAATCGATTTCATCCGGGTCACAGTTGGTGTCGACAATCGCGACAATCGGGATGCCGAGCTTTTTGGCTTCCGCCACGGCGATCCTCTCTTTGCGCGGGTCAACGATAAACAGTGCGCCGGGGATTTGTTTCATATCCTTGATGCCGCCCAGGAATTTCTCGAGCTTTTCGATCTCAAGGCGAAGCTTGATGACTTCTTTTTTCGGCAGAAGATCAAAGGTACCGTCTTCTTCCATGGCCTTGAGCTGGTTCAAACGGTCGATCCTGCGGCGGATCGTACGGAAGTTGGTCAGCATGCCGCCCAGCCAGCGCGCGTTGACAAAATAAGCGCCCGCGCGTTCCGCTTCGTCCCTCACGGAATCCTGAGCCTGCTTTTTGGTGCCGACAAACAGTACGGATTTGCCTTCAGCGGAAAGGCTGCGGACGAAATTGTAAGCGTCCTCCAGCTTCTTGACGGTTTTCTGCAGGTCGATGATGTAGATGCCGTTGCGTTCCGTAAAGATATACGGCGCCATTTTCGGGTTCCATCTTCTGGTCTGGTGACCGAAGTGAACGCCGGCCTCCAAAAGTTGTTTCATTGATACTACTGACATAATAATCCTCCTTGGTTTTTCCTCCGTCCCGCTTTAACAGACGCAACACCCGGAAGCCGGGCACCAAATCGTCATAGCAGAGACGTGTGTTTTTTATTGCGCGGATATTATAGCATATAAAAGAATAAAATTCAAGACTTTTTCAGTTGCCAAAGAATCCGCCAAACCCGCGCCCTCTTTTTTTCGTTCGGCAATAGTTATTATACGTCACCAAAATAGTATCGTCCCCTATCACCTGAATATCCTGCCATTTAATAATAATATCGTCCTCCCTGCCCAGCAGCCCGAAGCAGCGCAGGCGGCCGTAAATTACAATGGCAATTACTCTGGCGTCCGCGGTGTCTATCTCCACATCACAGACACATCCTATCCGGGTCCCGTCCTTTACATTGATCACTTCTTTATGGCGCATATCAATGATCCGGCAAGTCACGCTTCCACCTCCCCTACAGATATATGCCGAACTTTGTTATATAATTAATTAATTGATTAATCAAAAAGAAAATGGTATAATTATTCGAGAAAAAATCAGGAGGCTATTATGAATATTTGGCATGATATCTCACCGAAAAGAATTAAGACTGAAGACTTTTGTGCCGTCATAGAAATTCCAAAGGGCTGTAAAATCAAATATGAGCTCGATAAGGAAACCGGTTTGCTGCTGATGGACCGGATTCTTTATACTTCCACTCATTATCCCGCGAACTACGGCTTTATTCCCCGTACTTACGCCAGCGATAACGACCCTCTTGACGTACTTGTCCTCTGTTCCGAGGATATCCGTCCGCTTTCCCTGGTGCGGTGTTATGCCATCGGCGTGATTATTATGGTGGACAACGGGATGAAAGACGAGAAAATCATCGCGATTCCGTTTAACGACCCCACCTATAACGGCTATCGTGACATTAAGGAGCTGCCGAAACATATTTTTGACGAAATGTCCCATTTCTTTTCCGTTTACAAACAGCTGGAAGGAAAAGTCACGGCGATCGACGAAGTCAAAGGACCCGCGGACGCAAAAGAAATCATCCAGAACTCCATTGACAGCTACGTTGAGAAATTTTGCAAATAATTCCCGCTGATCCAAAATCCCCTGTGAAATTCACAGGGGATTTTTTGCGCCGCAGCCGATCAAAGAAAACCGTTATGACTGAAACAGATACAGGATGCCGCCCTGGCCGCCCATTTGGCCGACATTGCTTGTATTGGAGCTGTATTCGCCGGAGTCCACCAGCACCGCGTTTTCTTTTACATAAGACTCGATATCGGAGCCGGAGCCGCCGGAACTGCCGTTCAGCAGGAAGTAGGTGATTTTGCCCTGAGCGACAAGCGCTTTCAGCCGATCGACCGTAAGGGAATTGTCCGAACCCAGGAACCCTCCGTAAGCATAGCAGGGCAGCCCGGTGTCAATGATGAACTGCGCTACGCTGCTGGACCGCTGTGCGGTAACAAGGAAGCTGCCTTCTTTATAATTTTTCACCAGATAAGCTTCCAAAGAGGCGCTCTGCGAGCTTCCGTTGCCCGACGGCATGCCGGTTCCGTTCCCCTGCCCGCTTTGCACCAGCTCCGGACCGGCGTACGGCATTGTGGCATTCGTTACGCCCATGACCGGCGTAAGAGCCCAGTAAAAAGGAGCTGCCGCTGAGGACAGGACAAGCACCGCGAGGGAAGCCGCGAGAACGCCGCGCTTATGTTTGACACAATAAACGGCGAACAGGAGGATTCCAATGCCCGCCGCGGCAAGCATAACGGGAAGCAGCCATGTCTTCAGTTCGGAATACCGCAAAACACAGACAATCTGCAGGGCAAGATTGAGAAGGAACGCGGCCAGCAGGAGCACGGGACGGAGATACTCCGTTTTTTTCTCCCGTCTGTGCTTCAGCCCGTTGTAGATGGCAACAATTCCGACGCCGCTCAGAACGGCAATGGCGGGCGCCATCATGCAGAGATAATACCGGTGATAGAATCCGGCAAAGCTGAAGAAAACCGCCATGGTAATCAGCCACAGAGACCAGAATACAAAAGCACCCTGACGCTCGTTTTTTCTTCTGAAGTTCCATTTATTCACGCAGAGCAGCATGCTGCAAAGGGCGAACAGCAGGAACCAGGAACCCTGCCCGTATAAATTTGACGTCCACAGCCGCAGAGGGGACGCACTTCCGATTTCAGAGCCGCCCATCCCGCCGGCACCCATATTGCGGCCGTCGTTCTGGTTGTCTCCGCGGCCGTCCGCACCGCCGTCAGGCATGTTCCGCCCGCTTTCATCGGCACCGTCGGACGTGCCCTGACCGTTCCCATCTGCATTGCCGCCAGGCATTCCCTGTCCGCTTCCATTTGTGCTGCCGTCCGGCACGCCCTGCCCGTAACCGTCGGGAGGCGTCCCGTTTCCGTCATCATTCGTCTGTGTTGCCGAACCGGAAGCATCCCTGTCGAATGAGCGTCCAAAGCCGCCTCCCATTCCGCCGCCCATGCTTTGTCCAAACAGCCTTTCCGTGCCGTTATGGCCAAAAATCAGTTCGATCATGGAATTGCTGCTGGTGCTGTCCACGTAAGGCCGGTTTTCAGAGGGGTAAAATTCTACGGCAAGCACCCACGCGAAAGAGACCCCCAGAACAATGACCATACTCAAAACCCCGGCAAGAATCCGCTTTCCGATTTTTTCCTTTGCAAAAAACAGATAAGTCAGGGCGACGGCGGGCAAAATCATGTATGCCTGCAGCATTTTGATATTGAAGCCCAATCCGACAAACAGTGCCGCGAGAAACAGATATTTCCATCTTCCGCTGTCGATCGAGCGAAAAAGGAACCACGCCGCTGCCAGCAATACAAAAATCAGCTGCATATCCATCGTATTGTTGCGCGACGCGACGGCGACGACCGGGGTTATGGCAAAAATCAGGGCCGAAACAAGCCCGGCGGGCCGACCGAAATACCGGGCGGTCAAAATGTAAATCATCACGGTGGAGGCCGCGCCCGCCAAAGCCTGCGGGAGCATCATGACCCAGCCGTGATAGCCGAAAATAAGTACGGAAATCGCCTGCGTCCACAAGCCGAGCGGGGGCTTATCCACAGAAACCATTCCGGCGGGATCAAATGAAACAAAGAAGAAATTTCGAAAGCTCAGCGTCATGCTTTTGACACAAGCCGCGTAATATTCGTTTCCGGTTCCATAGTTGGAAATCGCGTAGAAGTTTAAGGTAAACGACAGCGCCGCAATCAGGATCAGCGCGGGGATATAAGGCTTTTTTCTGAACTTCACAATGATGTGCTGCATAGAAGGTCCTCCGATTCCTTGCAATCTATTACAGCGCCCAGTATAATTGCTGATTGTGAAGGCGGCGTGACGGGAAAGGAAACAACAGCTAAATGTCTTTCTTGATCTTATCCAGCGCGGCCTTTTCCAGCCTGGAAACCTGCGCCTGACTGATTCCGATCTCCGACGCGACCTCCATCTGTGTTTTTCCCTGGAAAAAGCGCATGGAAAGAATCCGCTTTTCTCTGCTGTTCAAATCGCGGATCGCTTCCTTCAGCGCGATTTCGTCCAGCCAGTTGGAATCGTCGTTGTTGTCGCCCACCTGATCCATCACATAAATGGTGTCGCCGCCGTCTGAAAAAACCGGCTCAAAAAGCGAAACCGGTTCTACAATGGATTCCAGCGCAAGCACCACGTCCTCCCGCGGCAGGTTCAATTCTTTTGCTATTTCATCGATGCTGGGCTCGCGGCTGTTTTCAGCCGTCATCCTTTCTTTCGCCTGCATGGCCTTATACGCGGTGTCGCGCAGCGACCGGCTGACGCGTATGGAATTGTTATCCCTCAGATAACGCCGGATTTCTCCGATGATCATAGGCACCCCATAGGTGCTGAAACGGACGCCCTGATTGATGTCAAAGTGGTCGATCGCCTTGATCAGGCCGATGCAGCCCACCTGAAAAAGATCGTCAAGATTTTCCCCGCGGTTTGTAAAGCGCTGAATGACGCTTAAAACAAGACGCAGGTTCCCGTTAATGAGTTCGTCGCGGGCTTTCATATCCCCTTCTTTCACCCGGCGCAACAGCTGCATTTTTTCCTTTTCGGTAAGTACTTTTAATTTCGAAGTATTGACTCCGCAGATTTCGACTTTATTGTACTGCATGCCGTTCCCTCATTTCCATGGAATAACTTACTACCATTATTACCATGGGCGGGGTGATTCATGCGGAGCCGGCGGTAAAAATATTATGGGGAAAGGGAATTGCTTTTCCGTTATAAAGTCGTATATACTATAATCAATCCGTATCCTGTAAAAACAGGAAATAAGAGCAAGCGAGGCGGAGCCATGCGAATTCAGATACCGCCGCAGGTTGAAACGGTTCTTCAAAAATTGACAGCTTCCGGCTTTGAGGCCTATGTCGTCGGCGGCTGTGTGCGGGATTTCATCCTCGGGCTGGAGCCGAGCGACTGGGATGTGACCACCTCCGCACCGCCCGAGGAAACGGAACGCATTTTCAGCAACTGTCCGTGCGTAAAAACCGGAATTCAGCACGGAACCCTTACGGTGCTGATCGATCATCGGCCCGTGGAAGTGACCACCTTCCGGGTGGACGGACAGTATTCCGACAACCGGCATCCGGACAGCGTCCGCTTTACCCGCAGCTTAAAGGAGGATTTATCACGCAGGGATTTTACCGTCAACGCCCTCGCCTATTCTCACGCCGACGGCGTAATCGACTGCTTTGGCGGGATGGATGACCTGAAAAACCGAATCATCCGATGTGTCGGAACCCCCGGCCTGCGTTTTCAGGAGGACGGGCTCAGAATTCTGCGGGCGCTTCGCTTTTCCTCCGTGCTGGGATTTTCTCCGGAGCCGAACACCTCGGCCGCCATCCTGTCCAATTGCGGGCTGCTCCAACAAATCGCCCGGGAGCGTATTCAGTCGGAGCTGACTAGGCTCCTTTGCGGGAATCCGTCCGAGGCGCTTCAAAAATACCGCGCCGTGCTGGAACAGATCATTCCGGAGTTTTGCTTCATGACCAAATCGGACGAATGGGAGCACACGCTGAAAGCTGTTTCAATGGTGGAAGCAACGCCTGTTTTACGGCTGACCATGCTTTTCTATCATATCGGACAAACTACCCCGTCTGAACAAAGCCGAAACGAAAAAGAACCTTTTGACGGTTCCTGCAGCAAAAACGCCAGATCGGTCAAGGCCATCCTTCTGCGCCTCCGGTACGACGGCGATACGGTGAAAACTGTTTCCGAACTGACGGGACTTCAGCGGCTTCCTCTTCCCGCGGACGAAAGAAGCCTGCTGAAGCTTCTCCATCAATACGGCAAAAAAACGCTGAGTTTGCTTTTCAAAGTGCGGGACGCGGATCTGCGGGCGCAAAACCCGCCCGACACCCGTGGACTGGAAGAGCTGAAAAGGGCGGAAGCGATATCCCAAAGCATTTTCACACGGGGATTATGCTACTCTCTGAAGGATTTACAGATCAAAGGCTCGGATTTATTATCGATCGGCATTCCCGAAGGGACCGAAATCGGCAGGATTCTTTCCCTTCTTTTAACCACGGTGATGGACGGCAAATGCTTAAACCGGCGGGAAGCGCTTCTGAAATACGCATTACAGTTAAAGGAAGAATACCATAACGGAAACAGTTGAGCATATCTTTGGACCTGTTTATGATGAAAATTCAAGAATATTGATTTTAGGGACGATCCCTTCGCCGAAATCCCGCGAATACGGGTTTTACTACTCCCACCCGCAGAACCGGTTCTGGCGAATCGTATCGGATTTATACGGCCAGAAGCTTCCGGAAAGCAATGCGGAAAAAACGGAATTTCTGCTGAGAAACCGCATTGCGCTCTGGGATGTCCTCAAAAGCTGCAAAATCTCCGGGGCGGACGACGGCAGTATCCGCGACCCCGTCGCAAACGATATCGGGAGTTTCTTAAAGGAAACCGATATCCGCGCGGTATTTACCACGGGAACAAAGGCCGCCGCTCTCTACCGCAGGTTTTGTGAAAAAAGCGCGGGACGTTCCGCTATTGCGCTGCCGTCGACAAGCCCGGCCAACTGCCGGCACTATAGCTATGAAAGCCTGAGAGAAGCCTACCGGGTGATTCTGAAATACACACTGGAATAAAGAAAGCGTCGGAAAAGGCGGGCACGATGCCCGCCTTTTTCAGCTTACGCGCTCCAAATCCTTTTTCAGCCTTTCAATAATCCGTTTTTCCAGGCGCGATATGTATGACTGTGAAATGCCAAGGGTGTCGGCTACTTCCTTCTGCGTATGCTCTTTCGTGTTGTTCAGGCCAAAACGGAGCTGCATGATTTCCCGTTCCCGCGGAGCGAGATGCGACACGGCAGTCAGCAAAAGATTCCGCTCCACCTCCTGTTCAATGTTGCGGTTGACGGTATCCTGGTCGCTGCCCAGAATATCGGAAAGCAGAAGCTCGTTTCCGTCCCAGTCCACATTTAACGGATCGTCGATGGAAACTTCGTTTTTTAACTGGGAGCTTTTGCGCAGGTACATCAGAATTTCGTTTTCAATACAGCGGGACGCATAGGTTGCCAGCTTGATGTTGCGCTCGGGGCAAAAAGTGTTTACCGCTTTAATCAGCCCGATCGTTCCGATCGAGATCAGATCCTCCACCCCGGCGCTGCTCGATTCAAACTTTTTTGCGATGTACACGACAAGCCTGAGGTTGTGGGTGATCAGCGGTTCCCGCGCGTTTGGAACATTGTTCAGAATGTTCGCCATCACCTTTTCCTCTTCCTTCTTTGTCAGCGGCGGAGGAAGAGTCTCGGGCCCGTTAATATAGTGTACATGCCCGTTTAGACCTAATCGCAGCCATAATAATGACAGCTTATTTCCCAGTTCCCTTATCAGCTTATTCATTCCCATTTTCACTCTTTCCCTTTTGCCGCTGCCGCCGCGGCTGAGAAACGCGCCTGCCTACGGCCAAATTTAGGCTGACGTTTTTTGCAGTAAATCCGGATTCAAGAGCGCGCTGAACGCTCCAAGCTTCGATTTGGTTACCGCTATGTACACCTCGTGTACCTCAATCTTCTCTTTTCCTGTCATGACTGTCAGTTTATCCGGTTTAAACGCCGGAAGAAGCCCTTCCCCCGAAACCGCCTGAAACGGCACCAGCCGGATTTTCCCGCTCTCCTGCCGCGGCGCGATTCCGTCAAGACAATCCTCACAGACAACGGCGACCGGCGCGTTTGAAAACGGCTCGGTCAGCGTGTTGCCGGTATCCACCTTTGCGGCACAGGAAACCGACTTTCCGTTAAAATCGATCTGAATCCGGCAGAAAAGATTTTCCGGGGCCTGACGGCCCGTAATACGGTGAATCAGGCGTATGATAAAATAGCACACAACGGTCAGAATAATCAGAAGGAGCGGTGAAACATTGAAATAAACCACCGAATTTTTGATGATGAGCCCCTGCGGAGCGATAAAATACCACAGCGCAAGCATAAATCCCGCAAAGGCAAAGCTCATGATATAAAAGGCGGCCAGCTCTCTCAGAAACTGTTTGATTCCGTAACAGGGATACGCAAATAAAACAATCAGTCCCGACACGGCCAGCTTAAAAGCCAGGGATAAAAAGAGGTTGATTTCGGGTAGCAGAATAGAAAGAGAAGCGGCCGCGCCCAGGGCCGCGGCTGCAACCATTCTGGAACGTTTCACCGGCAGCGAAAGAAATTTTGAAACGGCAAGCAGCAAGAAATAATTGATAAATAAGTTGATACCGACCAGTACGTCTATGTAAATCGTCTGCTTCAAAGAGATCCCTCCCTGCGCTAAAAATAATTATACCGGCGCAGGGTCAAACATTGTGTCACAAATTGTATCCGATTCAGAATTAAAATTGTATGTTTACAACATAAAAAACGCCGGTCCTCACAAGAGCCGGCGTTGCGCTTTATTTGATTCGCATTTTGATCTTTCCGCTTTCCCTGCCGGGTTTTCCTCTGTTCCTTTGCGGGGAGGGCATTCCTCTTTTTTATTTTATTTTTATGGTTTTTACGGTCAATGGAGATGTACCGATTTCGGTCGATTTCAGGCAACTCTATGTAGCCTCGCGTTCCTCTTCGTCAAGATCAAGGCCAAAGCTGATAGACAGAGCCTGATTGACCTGTGTCATTGCCGTATTATCAAGGCGCCCCATGCGCTCTTTCAATCTGTGTTTGTCGATTGTACGAACCTGTTCAAGCAGGACAACGGAATCCTTTGCGAGTCCGGTGGTCTGGGCATTGAGCATAATATGCGTTGGAAGGTTTGCCTTTGCCCGCTGGCTGGTGATTGCCGCGGCAATCACGGTCGGACTGAACCGGTTTCCAACATCATTCTGAACAATCAGCACAGGTCGGACGCCGCCCTGCTCAGAACCAACCACCGGGCTCAGGTCGGCATAATAAATATCGCCTCTTCTAATGTTCACATTTTTCACGCTCCGAATAATTTATGATATAGGGTCTGCGATTATTGTTGACATTCTCCAGACGATTTATTCGCATGCAGTCCCTAACACATAATATTATTTAGACGCGGGGGTTGACATAAAATTAAATAGAAAAAAGGGTGCAATCGCTGTCACACCCTTATTATGTATCGTCGCGCATCTGCGCTTTCAGTTTTTTTTGAGGAATGGAAATGGTTTGAATCTGCCCTGTACTTCTGTCGGCGGTCATTGTGAAATCAATGCCCTCCACGGCGCCGGAAAATTCATCCCCATGCGTTCTGGTAAGGGAACCGCCTTTCTCCGCATAGTCCAGAACCTGCAGCAAAACGACGGCAAAAGAAGTGTCCGGCAAAACGCACTCGTCGCTTTTGGCGGAAATTCCGCTGTAGGAAACAGAAAATCCTTCGCCGCTCCAATCGTAGGTCAGGCCGTTCATATCCCCCGAAAGAAACTGCACGTTCGCCCTTCCGGGCGCGTCGCGGCTCAATGCGCATTGTATTTTTTCGCCGTTGTAATCAATATCGGCCGTGCAATGAAAACAGAAAACGATGTCTTCGGCCTTCATTTCCTGCGCCGCACAAGCAGAAAAAGAGAAAACCAGAAAAAGAGAAAACAGGCATATCGCTGTCCGGCGCATAACTTTCCACTCTCCGCACAAAAAATACGGTTTTACCGCTCAAGCTCCAGAAACAGCCCCGGAAGCATACCGATCATGTCCGTCGGCAGCATGGCACACTGGGAAAACGCTTTCGCAC
The DNA here is from genome assembly GCF_053840905.1 of Caproiciproducens sp. Classification (NCBI taxonomy): domain Bacteria; kingdom Bacillati; phylum Bacillota; class Clostridia; order Eubacteriales; family Acutalibacteraceae; genus Caproiciproducens; species Caproiciproducens sp. The sequence goes on along the minus strand of NZ_JBNLXQ010000001.1, from coordinate 317,991 downwards.
AGCGGTCCCCCGCCTCGCCGTGAAGATACACCGCGCCGACCGCCGCAGCAGCAGGGTCGATCCCCTGCGCAATAAAGGAAGCCGCCATTCCCGCCAGAACATCCCCGCTGCCGCCCTTTGCCATTCCGGGATTTCCCGTTGGATTCAGGTGTACCATTCCGTTCGGCTCCGCAATCAATGTGCCGGCGCCCTTGAGCACGAGGATGACGTGGTGCTTCTCCGCAAAGTTCCGGGCATATTCCAACCGGTGGGCCTGCACATCCTTTACGGTGGTCTTCATCAGACGGGCCATCTCCCCGGGATGGGGAGTCAGCACAACGGGAACGCGGGCTGTTTCCAATACATTTATATTCTCCGCAAGGATGTTTATGCCATCCGCGTCAATAATGAGGGGAACCTGTGAATCGGAAACGAGACCGCATACGATCCGCGCCGTCTCTTCCCCGCGCCCCAGCCCGCAGCCGATCAGGCACGCGCTCGCTTTGGACAGAGCATCCTTCAGCGCCCTCCTGCCGGCGGGAAGCATCGTTCCGTCCGGCGCATAGTCGAGCAGAGTGAAAACCGGCTCCACAAGCTGGGAAGCGACGATCGGGTAAAGGGTGCGGGGAAGCGCCGCGTCCACAATACCGGCCCCGCAGCGAACAGCCGCCTTCGCGCTCATCACCGCCGCTCCGGCCATCCCGTCGCTGCCGCAGAGGCACAGCAGCCTGCCGTAATTCCCCTTATTGCTGAGCGGGTCGCGCGGCCTCAGCAGAGCTTGTGCCGCCGAAAGCTCCGTTACCTCAAACGTCGACTTCTGGGCGGCGATAAGATCCGCGCCGATACCGATCGGCGCCACGCTCACCTGTCCGCAGTAATCCTGCGCGGGCTGAATCAGATGCCCGTTTTTCAGGGTGGAAAAGGAAATCGTATAGTCCGCTCTGATGCATTCCCCCTCCACCGCCCCGGAATCGCAGCCGGCGCCGCTGGGGATATCCAGGGAAACGACCACCGCGGCGGAATTGCGCACCGCGTGAAAAACAGGAAGCATTTCGTCGGGAACACAGCCGTGAAATCCGGTCCCGTAAATGGCGTCGACGATGAAGTCGGCGGAGGCTATGACGGTTTCCGCCCTCCCGCCTTCCTCCCTGTCCAGAATTTGTACCGTCGTATCCTTCAGACGAGAAAACACGGTCTTCGCAAGGTCTGTGCGGGGAAGGCCGTCGGTCATCACCACGGCAGCCGGCACGCCGAGCTCAGACAGCTTACGCGCCATCACATAGCCGTCCCCACCGTTATTCCCTTTCCCGCAGAGAATCACGACTTTCCGTCCGGACAGGCTGAACTTTTTCCGCAGGAAGCGGACGGCCGCGGCACCGGCGTTTTCCATCAGCTCCAAATAACTGATTCCGGAGCCGACGGCGCTTTTTTCAAGCTCCCTGCTCTGTTCACAGTTTAAGACCTTCATTTTCAGGCTCCTCCCCGATCACAACCGCCGAAGCGTATTCTTTCGTATGGGTCACGCTGACCTGGAGAACAATGTTTCTTTTCTGTACGATTTTCCGCGCGCTGCCGCGCAATTGAAAATACGGCCTGCCGTTTTCCTCTCTCAGCAGCTCCACCTCGCCGAGCGAAAATCCGCGCATCCCCGTCCCCAGCGCTTTGGAAAAGGCTTCTTTTGCGCTGAAGCTGGCGGCAACGCTCTGAACGGGAAATCCGCGCAATTCAAGCTGAGCGTACTCGGCGGGGCCGAGTATCCTCAGTAAAAAGCGCGGATTCTCCATGGATTTTCTGATTCTATTTATTTCAACTAAATCAATTCCTGCCAAAAGCATCGACTGCTACCTGCCTTGAAAGAAATGGTTTGATCGCGGTCAGGATTTTTTCGTTCGGGCTGAACAGCACCAGGACCCTGCCCTTTTGGGGATGGCGCGCCGCAAGGTACCAGGCGTCCCGGCCGTTTTCATATTCCGAAGCGTTGAATCTGGCCGAATAGGACTGCTTTTGATGGTCTTCCTTCCGGTACCTGCCCAGAGCTTCAATGTCGTGCACGTCAACGGAAATCACTTTTTTTCTGCTCCGGCGGCCGATGATTTTATCGATCGTAAGATCGCTGTTGGTCACACTGTATTCGTATTCCAGGCTGCGCGAAGAAATCAGATAGTAATCCAGAGCAAAAATACCGACCATAGCCGGCAGCAAAAGCATGGGTATGTACACCGCCAAAAGCGCAAGGATCAGGCAGCTTGCCGCGAGGACCCCGGCAAATACGAGCCAGTCGCTTCTACCGGTTTTTTTCTTGATCATCTGTTCAACAAAAATATCCATTTTCAATCTCTCCAACCGAATGCTGATTTATTGAATATTGTAACATATCGGTTTCCGCATTACAAGGGATTGCGTCCCCGGCAGCGGAATTGCCGACGGATTTCTTATCACATTCCCCAGATCTGTATGGCATATTCCCTGACCGCCCTGTCGCTCGAAAATTTTCCGGCGCCGGCTGTGTTCAGAAAGCCCTTGCGGGAAAACGCCAGCCGGTCGCTGTAATCGGAAATCGCACGCAGCCTTGTGTCGCAGTAAGAGAGAAAATCATACAGGACAAAGTAATGATCCGGCTTATGCCAGCTTGCCCCGTCGAGCAGGGAATGATACAGCTCCCGGAACATTCCGGTACCCCCGTCGTCAAACATGCCGTTGACAAGAGTGTCCACCGCCGCCCGGACCCTTTCGTTCTGCTCGTAAATCGTCCTCGGATTGTAGGAATCCGCGATTTTTTCAAGCTCCTCCACGCGCGCTCCAAAAATATAATTGTTTTCTTCCCCCGCCTGCCGGACGATCTCCACGTTTGCTCCGTCCAGCGTTCCGAGCGTTACCGCGCCGTTGAGCATCAGCTTCATGTTGCCCGTGCCGGAAGCCTCCGTCCCCGCTGTCGAGATCTGTTCGGAAATATCGGCGGCCGGCATGATTTTCTCCGCATAGGACACGTTGTAATCGGAGACGAAAACAACCTTCATCAAATGGTTGACGTCCGGGTCATTGTTGATTTTATTGGCAATTTCATGGATGAATTTAATAATGCCCTTCGCCCTGAGATACCCCGGAGCCGCCTTACCGCCGAACAGGAAGGCTGTCGGGTTGAAATGCCGGATTCTTCCGTCCTTTAAGCCGAAATACAGATCGAGAATGGAAAAAGCGTTTAAGAGCTGACGTTTATATTCGTGCACCCGTTTCACCTGAACGTCGAAAATAAATTCGGGGTTCAGCCTGATCCCGTCATGCTTTTCAATATAGTCGGAAAGCTGCTGCTTTTTTATCTGTTTGATTTGCGCAAACTGGCGGATAACGTTATCGTCGTCCTTATATTGTTCCAGATTCCTGAGCTTTTCCAAATCCGTAACCCAGCCGCTGCCGATCCTGTCGGTGAGAAATCCGGAAAGCTCCATGTTGGAAAGCACCACCCAACGCCGCTGGGTGACTCCGTTGGTTTTATTGTTGAACCGCCTGGGGTAAATCTGATACCATTCTTTCAATACGGAGTTTTTCAGTATTTCCGTATGGATTTCCGCCACACCGTTCACGGAATGGGTAGCAAAAACCGCGAGCCGCGCCATATGGATCACCGAATTTTCGTCAATGATCAGATACGGCTTTTGCGCTTCCTCCGCGGTAATCCCCATGCCGGACAGCTCTTTGAGCAGGGCTTTATGGATCATGACCACATACCGGTACACATTGGGGAGCACGCTCCTGAACAGCTTTGCATCCCATTTTTCCAGCGCTTCCGCCATAATGGTATGATTGGTATAGGCAAACGTCTGTCTTGCGATTTTCAGCGCCTTGCCGAAGGACACCCCCTCCCCGGAGACCAGAAGCCGGATAAATTCGGGGATGGACACCACGGGATGCGTATCATTCAGCTGGATCGCGTACTCCCCCGAAAAATGCGTGAAATCGTTTCCGTATCTTTTCTTATAGGTTCTGATCAGGTCCTGCAAAGACGCGCTTGTGAAAAAATACTGCTGCTTCAGCCTGAGCTTTTTCCCCTTGTCCGTCGTGTCGTTCGGGTACAGTACGCTGGAAATCGCTTCCGCGTCATCCCTCTCCCGGACGGCAAGTTCAAATTTCTGGTCGTTAAACAGCTGAAAATCAAACGGGACTAACGGCTCCGCCTGCCAAAGGCGCAGGGTGTTCACTGTGCCCGCCCCGTACCCGATGACGGGCGTGTCGTAGGGAACCGCATAGACCGTCTGGTTTTTAAACCTGACCTCTACTTTGTCCTCCTCCCCGCGCCGGGACCACGGGTCGCCGAACTGCTGCCAGTCGTCCACGGTTTCCTTCTGGAATCCGTTTTCAAAATGCTGCCTGAAAAGGCCGTACCTGTACCGGATTCCGTAGCCGTTCAGGGAGATTCCCTGCGTGGCGGCCGAATCCAGAAAGCAGGCGGCGAGCCTGCCAAGTCCTCCGTTTCCGAGCGCCGCGTCTTCGATTTCTTCAAAAGCAGCCACGTCTATATTATTTTCATGAAACAGCTCGGAAAGCTGGTTCAGAAGCCCTAAATTCTGTAAATTGCTGTAAATGAGCCGTCCCGTTAAAAATTCGGCGGAAAAATAGCAGGCTTTCTTACCGGCGTCCGGCGCTTCCCATTTGTACTTCACCTGCTTCATTGCCGCCTTCGAAACCGCGTGATACAGCTCCAGAACATCCGCCTGACGGATCGTTTTACCGTTTTCCAATTCCAAAAGGGTTATCACATCGTTCTTAAATGTATTCATAAAATCCACTCCTTAAAGTACAGAGGCCTATCTGCCGTAAATTCTCGCCAGACTGCAGAGTTCCTTTGAAATTTCGTCGGTAAGCTGACCCTTTTTCAGCCTCCACCGCCAGTTGGACCCTACCGTGGAGGGAACATTCATCCTGGCCCGGCCAGGCAGCAGCAGGATATCCTGCGCCTGAAAAATCACCGTATCGGCCACGCTGGCGTAGGCGGCGCGAAGGACCGCCCCCGGCAGGTCCTTTCTTCTTCTGACATGGAGGTATTCCTCCGCATACCTCACATTTTTTGCCGGCATCCTGCTGAAAAATTCAACCAGCGTGTCGTTATCGTGCGTTCCTCCGTAAACCACCGTATTGCTTGTATAGTACATTGGGAGATGCTGATTTTTCGGATCCCCGTCAAACGCGAACTGCAGGACTTTCATCCCGGGATATCCGTTGATTTTCAGAAGCCTTTTCACCTGGGGAACAACAACGCCCAGATCCTCCGCAATCACCCGTGCTTTTCCGACGGAATCGTTTATCGCGTCCGTCAGTTTGCGCCCCGGACCGGGCTGCCAGCTGCCGCCGACCGCCGTCGTTTCTCCCGCGGGAACGGCATAGTACCGTGCAATTCCGATAAAATGGTCTATCCTGATCACGTCGTAGCTCTTTGCGGAAAATTCCATCCGTTTTTTCCACCAGTCAAAATGACCGCGTTCCATGGCCTCCCAGTCATAGAGCGGGTTTCCCCAGAGCTGTCCTTCCTTTGAAAAAAGATCGGGCGGGACCCCTGCGACCTTCGTCGGCCTGCGGCGGGCATCCAGCTGAAACAGCCCGCTGTTTGCCCAGACATCCGCGCTGTCAAGGGCGGCATAAATCGGAATGTCCCCGATCACCCGGATTCCGCGCTGATTTGCATACGCTTTTACCCGGTTCCACTGCCTGTAAAATTCAAACTGGCAGAACTTCCAGAAATCCGTTTCCGCCCTCAGCTTTTCCGAATACCGCCGCACCGCCGCCGGACGGCGGAAGCGGATATCCTCGGGCCAGAGCAGCCATTCTCTGTTTTCAAATTCAGACTTCAAAGCCATGTACAGGCAATAATCTTCCAGCCAATATGCATTTTCTTCACAGAACTGCCCATACTCCGCAGTGTCTGCGTGCCTGCTTCTCGAGAAAGCCGTGCGAAGCACCGCAAACCTGGACTGAAAAAGCGCGGCATAATCCACACTGTCCTCATCGTCTCCCCAGAAAAAAGAGCCCGCTTCCCCGGGCTTCAAAAGCCCCTCCTCCGCCAGGACGTCCAGGTCGATAAAATACGGGTTCCCCGCAAAAACGGAAAAGGACTGGTAAGGGCTGTCTCCATAGCTGGTAGGGCCGATGGGAAGCACCTGCCAGTATTTCTGTCCGGCATCCTTCAGAAAATCGATAAACCGAAATGCCTGACTGCCAAACGTTCCGATTCCGTAATCGGAAGGCAGGCTGCTGATCGGGAGCAAAATACCCGAACCGCGGACAAGTTGATTTCTAACCGGCAACTTCATCACCCCGCTACGAAAAATCACGAAAATACGACAATATGATATCAAAGGATTTTTGGAATGTCAAGATAAAAAAAGAACTCTTCTGTAAGTATTTTCTATTTTTAAGCACAATATTTCGGGACATTTGCTCAATTAAAATGATAAGAGAAACCGATAAACAAAAATATTTTTCGTAATTTTTCGTAAAATTATCTTAAAGTCTCAAATCTTTATCTTATTTTATAAAAAATTTGTTTCATATATTTTCCAATTTCAAAATATAACTCTTGAAATAATGCGCGGGCAAAGTATATACTGTGGTTGAACAGGAAAAGAGGGATTTCTATGGCTACGATTAAAGACATTGCAGAAAAACTTGGAATTGCTGTCAGCACCGTATCAAAAGGCTTGAATGGGGCAAACGATATCAGCGAGGAGATGCGCCAGCTGGTGCTGGACACCGCTGTGGAAATGGGATACGCTTCCAAAAAAGTGCAAAAGCTCGGCAAACGCAAGGTCTGCATCCTGGTCGAAAACATGGAATATGAAAATATTGACCAGTTTGGCTATGAAATTGTCGTAGGATTTAAACTAAGCGCCGCCAGACATCATTGCGACGTAACGGTCATTCCCACAAACCTGAACATGCAGACTCAGGAAAAGTATGATTCCTATATGCTGAAACACGGATACAGCGGTTCGTTTTTGCTGGGATTCGCGCTGCATGACGACTACATGAGCCAACTGTACAAAACGTCGGTTCCAACGGTTTTGCTGGACAATTGCATCCCCAATAAGCACGTGGGGTACGTCGGCACCGACGGGTATAACGGCATCGACCTTGCGGTCAGGCATCTTTACGAATACGGCCATAAAAACATTGCCCTGCTGAACGGTTCCAAAAACAGCCTGGTGACCAAGGAACGCAATCAGGCCTTTATGCAAAGCATGGAGCATTACTCACTGAAAGTCAATCCTAATTTAATTGCCAACGGCTACTATGTTCCGGAATGCGCCAAAGACTATGTCGGTTCCTTTCTGAAAAACGGAGCGACCGCCATTGTCTGCGCAAGCGACCTGATCGCGGCGGGCGTGATCGCCGAACTGAACCGTCTGGGAAAATGCGTGCCCCTGGATATGAGCGTGGTCGGCTTCGACGATCTTCCGATCGCACAGCACCTGACCCCCACCCTGACCACAGTCCGGCAGGACAGGGTCGCGATCGGCAAAAGCGCCTTCATGATGCTGGAGGAGCTGATCAGCGGCGTAAGCATCAGCAAAGTTCTGCTGAAACCGGAGCTGATTATACGGAATTCCACAGGAACCTGCCCGTAAAAGAAAGATCCCGCTTGCAATTGACGTGTTTAGGTGTTATATTATGTAGTATTAACACAAGGATAAAGGAAGTAACCTTTTTTTCCGCTTATTCAGAGAGGGCATGTCAGCGGCTGAAAGCATGCCTGTAAGCCTTAAAAGGCGAAGTTCCCTTTGGAGTGGCGCGGCTGAACCTTTTCAGTAGGCTGCGACGGCAGGCACCGTTAAAGGCTGACGAGTAATTAATTAGGGTGGTACCACGGAGCTTTCGTCTTCGTCCCTTGCCGGGGCGGAGGCGTTTTTTATTGCTGATTCATGTCTGAAAGAATGGAAAGGATGATAACGCTATGAGGCAGGAGCTGGAAGCAATCCGCGAAAAAGCCATGCGCGAATTGGATGAGGCGAAAGGACAGCAGATACTCGAAAATCTGCGTATTAAATATTTGGGGAAAAAAGGAGAACTGACCTCCATTTTAAAACAGATGGGCGGACTCTCCGCGGAAGAGCGCCCCAAAATCGGCCAGCTGGCCAATGAGGTCCGCGCTTTTATTGAAGCCGATCTTGTCCGGCGCGCCGCGGAACTGAAAGAGGAAGAAACCCAAAAAAGACTGGAAAAAGAAAAAATCGACGTCACGCTGCCGGGCGTCCGCCGGGAGCTTGGCGCGAAACATCCCCTGAGCATCGAGCTGGACGCGATCAAGGAAATTTTCGTCGGTATGGGCTTTGAGATTGTCGAGGGGCCGGAGGTCGAATACGACTATTACAACTTTGAGGCGCTGAACATTCCGAAGGATCACCCCGCAAGGGATACCCAGGATACTTTCTATATCAACGACAACATTCTGCTGCGTACGCAGACCTCGCCGGTGCAGGTAAGGGTCATGGAAAAGCAGAAGCCGCCGATCCGCATCATTTCCCCCGGCAGGGTTTACCGTTCGGACGCGGTGGACGCCACGCACTCCCCGCTGTTCCATCAGATTGAGGGCCTGGTGGTTGACAAGGGAATTACCTTTGCGGATTTGAAGGGAACCCTTGAAACCTTTGTAAAGCGTATGTACGGCGAGGATTCCGTAGTACGCTTCCGGCCGCACCACTTCCCCTTTACCGAACCCTCCGCCGAAGTGGATGTGCAGTGCTTCAACTGCCACGGAGAAGGCTGCCGCCTCTGCAAAGGCGAGGGCTGGATCGAGATCCTCGGCTGCGGCATGGTCCACCCGAAGGTGCTTTCCAACTGCGGGATCGACCCGGAAATCTACAGCGGCTTTGCGCTGGGCATGGGGCTGGAACGCGTAGTCATGAGGAAATACAGCATTGACGATCTGCGCCTGTTTTATGAAAACGACGTCAGATTCCTGAAGCAATTTTAAGGGGGATGCAGAACAATGAATCTTTCAATGAGATGGTTAAAAGAATTCGTAACGCTTGACGATATGCCGATCCGCGATTTCACGGAAGCGATGACCATGAGCGGCTCCAAGGTCGAGGGCTGGGAGACCGAAGGCAGCGAAATTGAAAACGTGATCATCGGGAAGGTGCTTTCTCTGGAAAAGCATCCGGACTCCGACCATTTATGGATTACGCGGGTCGACACCGGTTCCGGGGAACCGATTCAAATCGTTACCGGCGCGCAGAATTTAAAGGCCGGCGACCTGGTGCCGGTCGCAATGGACAATTCCCTTCTGCCCGGCGGCAAGAAAATCAAAAAGGGCAGGCTCCGCGGCGTGGAAAGCAACGGAATGCTCTGTTCCCTCAGCGAGCTGGGGCTGACAAAGCACGACTTTCCCTACGCGGTGGAAGACGGTATCTTCGTGATACAGGAGGACTGCGCGCTCGGTGAGCCCGTGTGCAGGGCGATTGGGTTCGACGACACCAAAGTCGAATTTGAAATTACCTCCAACAGACCGGACTGCTTTTCCGTGATCGGCCTTGCCCGGGAAGCGGCGGCGACCTTCCATAAGTCCTTCAGCGTACACACGCCGGCTGTAAAGGCGGGGCACGGCTCCTGTAGGGGGATGCTCGACGTAAAGGTGGAAGCTCCGGATTTATGCTCCATCTACTCGGCCCGCGTGGTAAAGAACGTCCGCGTGAAGCCCTCCCCGCGCTGGATGCGCGAAAGGCTGCGCGCCATGGGCGTGCGCCCGATCAACAATATCGTCGATATCACAAACTATGTCATGCTCGAATACGGCCAGCCGATGCACTCCTTTGACCTGCGTTTTATTGACGAGGGCAAAATCCGCGTGCGCCGCGCGCAGGACGGGGAAACCATCACCACGCTGGACGGCGTCGACCATAAGCTGACCGCGAAGAATCTGGTGATCGCGGACGCCCGCAAGCCGATTGCCATCGCCGGAGTGATGGGTGGCGAATACAGCGGAATCGTCGGCGACACCACCACGATCGTGTTTGAGTCGGCATGCTTCAACGGCGCTTCCGTGCGCACGACCGCCAGGGATCAGGGCATGAGAACCGACGCGTCCTCCCGGTATGAAAAGGGCCTGGACCCCAACAACTGCCTTCCCGCGCTGGAACGCGCCTGTGAACTGGTGGAGCTGCTGGACGCCGGCGACGTGCTTGACGACAGGATCGTTGACGACCACTCCTCCGGCGAACGCACCAGAATCCATCTGAACGCGGACTGGATCAACCGCTTCCTGGATATTCAGCTGACCGCGGACGGGATGAAGGCGATCCTGAGCAAGCTGGAATGCGAATTCGACGGTGACGATATGCTGGCGCCCACCTTCCGCCCCGATCTGCAGCACAAAGCCGACATTGCCGAAGAAATCGCAAGATTTTACGGCTATGATAAAATTCCGGGCACCGCGCTGGGCGGCGGCGCGCAGGGGAAATACTCCGCAAGGCAAAAATTCGAGCGCACCATCAACGACACCATGCTCGCGCTGGGCGCCAGCGAGATCATGACGTATTCGTTCATCAGCCCAAAATACTACGATAAAATCTTAATGCCGGCCAGCTCGCCGCTGCGCAAGTCCATCACCATTTCCAATCCGCTTGGCGAGGATACCAGCATCATGCGTACCACGGCCCTTCCCTCCATGCTGGAGGTCCTTTCCCGCAACTACAACAACAGAAACGCGGACGCGTGCCTGTTCGAGCTTGCCAGCGAGTATATCCCGACTTCGGAGGACAAGCTGCCGATTGAAAAAACCAATCTGGTCGTCGGAATGTACGGCAATCACGCCGATTACTTTACGGCGAAAGGAATGGCTGAGCAGATTTTGGAAAAACTTTGCGTATACGGCTGGGAAATCGAAGCTTCTTCCGAAGAACCCAGCTATCACCCGGGGCGCTGCGCCGTGCTGAGCATAGAAGGAGAACGCCTGGGCGTGATCGGGGAAATCCATCCGAAGGTCGCCGAGAATTATGGCATCGGAGACAGGGTTTACTGCTTTTCGCTGGACGCAGACAAAATGTATGAGTACGCGAAGTCCGAAAAGACGTATACTCCCCTTCCGAAATTCCCCGCCGTGACCCGCGACCTCGCTCTTCTCTGCGACGACGGCACTCCCGTGCTGACGCTTGAAAAGGCCATTATCCGCGGCGCCGGAAATCTGCTGGAAAAAATCAGGCTCTTCGACGTTTATAAAGGAGAGCAAATCGATTCCAGCAAAAAGAGCGTCGCGTTCAGCATTACCCTGCGTTCTGCGGACAGCACGCTGACGGATGAGCGCATTGCCGGTACGATGAAAAAAGTCATGAAGGAGCTTGAAAAGGCCGGCGCTATTTTACGTTCCTAAGCTTCTGTTCACAAATTAGTTCTTGAAATTATTGTATGTATGTTGTATGATGTCAATATCGGAGGTGTTTCCATGCTTGATAAAACGATGACCTTTTCGCTCGGCACCGACCGTGAAGAGGATATTAAAAAAACACTCACCCTGGTGTATGATGCTTTGAAGGAAAAGGGATACAATCCCATCAGCCAGATTGTCGGCTACATTCTTTCCGAGGATCCGACTTATATCACGACACACAATAATGCCCGCAGCCTGATCCGCAGAATCGACCGCGACGAGCTGCTGCAGGTATTGTTGAAATCCTATTTGGGTGAGTAAATCACGCACTGTTACAGAAGCACTTATGAATTGAACAGAAGGAGGATGATACACGAATGAATGATGCAGACGAGAGCAAACCTCAGTTTCCTACCTATAAAGGCAAGCCGTTGGTGCGCTGCGGTGATGTGATTTATTACGGAAGCATGCAGGATAAATACGTTGTAAAGCTTGAAATAAAGAGCAAAAAAAAGGTTCAGGATCTTGACGTTGCGGACCGGGTCACCATACAGCTGATGTATACGGATCAGAACATCCGCTCACGCAAACAGATTGTAAAATCCAGCGAAAAAACCGGGCTTTACCTTGCAATGGATATTGCGGACGCCTGGCTGACCAGGGCGCTTGCAGAATAGATCGCAGAATAAAAGACGATACGGAAAATTCCGTATCGTCTTTTTTATGCCTATTTGCCGATATCCCGGCGGTAATGAGCGCCCTCAAACCGGATTTTGCCAACGCAGGCATAAGCTCTTTCAAGCGCCTCGTCCAAAGTACCGCCCAGCGCGGTGACCCCCAGCACGCGGCCGCCGTTGGTGTAAAACCGACGGTCCCGGTACAGCGTTCCCGCGTGGTAGACGGTGGCGCCGTCCACCTGGCCGGAATCGTCAAGGCCGGAAATTTCGAGCCCTTTGGCGTAGCTTCCGGGATATCCGCCGGAAGCCATCACGACACAGGCGCAGGCTTCCTGGCTCCATTCGATCGCCTGGGAGTCCAGCCTTTCGTCGACGACAGCCTCCAGAATCTCTACGAAATCGGTCTTCAGCCGGGGCAGGACCACCTGTGTTTCCGGATCGCCAAAACGGGAATTGTATTCGATCACCTTCGGCCCGTCCTTTGTCAGCATCAGACCGAAATACAGGCACCCCTTGAACGTCCTGCCTTCCCGGTTCATCGCCTCTACGGTCGGCTGGAAGATGGTTTTCATGCACAGCTCCGCCATTTCTTCGGAGTAATACGGGTTCGGGCTGATCGTGCCCATTCCGCCGGTATTGGGGCCCCTGTCCCCGTCCAGCGCTCGCTTGTGGTCTTTGGAGGAGACCATTGGTTTCAGACATTTTCCGTCCGTGAACGCCAGAACCGAAACTTCCGGCCCGGTGATAAATTCCTCCACCACCACCCGGTTGCCGGAAGCGCCGAACACCTTATCTTCCATGATGGTTTTCACCGCGGCGTGCGCCTCGTGGTCATCGGCGGCTATGATCACGCCCTTTCCCAGCGCAAGGCCGTCCGCTTTGATAACGATGGGATATTGGTTATTTGCCCGGATATATTCTATCGCGGCATGCGGGTCGTCAAAGACCTCATATCCCGCAGTGGGAATATGGTATTTTTTCATTAAATCCTTGGAGAACACCTTGCTGCTTTCAATCACGGCTGCGTTGGCGCGCGGGCCGAACGCACGGATTCCCGCCGATTCCAGCGCGTCCACCATTCCGGCGGCAAGCGGGTCGTCGGGAGCGACAAAAACCAGACCGATCCGGTTTTCCTTCGCAAACCGGACCACGCCGTCGATATCCGTTACCGGGATATCCACACACTCGGCGTCCCGTGAAATTCCGCCGTTGCCGGGAGCGCAATAAACCTTTTCCACCTTTGGGCTTTCCTTGATTTTGCGCACGATGGTATGCTCGCGGCCTCCCCCGCCGATGACCAGTATCTTCATATTTATCCGCCCCTATGTCTTAATTAATGGTGGAACAGCCTGATGCCGGTAAAGGCCATGGCGATTCCGTATTTGTTGCAGGTATCAAGGACATTGTCGTCGCGGATGGAACCGCCCGGCTGCGCGATATAGTTCACGCCGCTTTTGTGAGCGCGCTCAATATTGTCCCCGAACGGGAAAAAGGCGTCCGAACCCAGTGCGACATCCGTCAGCGTATCCAGCCAGGCACGCTTTTCCTCGCGGGTAAGCGGTTCCGGCTTCTGCGCAAAGAAATTCTCCCAGATTCCGTCCGCCAGAACGTCCATGTAATCGTCGGAAAGATACACATCAATGGTATTGTCGCGGTCGGGGCGGCGGATTCCTTCTTTGAATTTCAGCCCAAGCACCTTTGGATGCTGGCGTAAATACCAGGTGTCCGCCTTATTTCCAGCCAGACGGGTGCAGTGGATACGGGACTGCTGCCCCGCGCCGACACCGATCACCTGCCCGCCTTTGGCGTAGCAGACGGAGTTGGACTGCGTGTATTTCAGGGTGATCAGGGAAATCAGCAGATCGCGCTTCGCACTTTCGGGAATTTCCCGATTTTCCGTTATGACATTGGAAAGCATGTCGTTGTCGATCAGGATCTCATTTCTGCCCTGCTCAAACGTAATGCCGAAAACGTCCTTATGCTCAACGGGAGCGGGCTTGTAGTCCGGCTGAATCGAGACAATGTTGTAGCCGCCCTTGCGCTTAGATTTCAAAATGGCAAGCGCTTCTTCCGTATAGCCCGGAGCAATGATCCCGTCCGAAACCTCGCGCGCGATCAAGGTCGCCGTTTCCCTGTCGCAGATGTCGGACAGGGCGATCCAGTCACCGTAGGAAGACATTCTGTCCGCACCCCTGGCCATGGCGTACGCGCTGGCCAGCGGGGAAAGCGCAAGGTCGTCAACAAAATAAATCCTTTTCAGCGTGTCGGACAGCTCGCACGCGACCGCCGCGCCCGCGGGGCTGACATGCTTAAAAGAGGCGGCGGCGGGAAGCCCCACGGCGGCTTTCAGCTCTTTGACCAGCTGCCAGCTGTTAAAGGCGTCCAGAAAATTGATGTAGCCCGGCTTTCCGTTCAGCACCTCGATCGGAAGATCACCGCCATCCCGCATGAAAATGCGCGACGGCTTCTGATTCGGATTGCAGCCGTATTTTAAAGGTAGCTCATTTGACATTTCAGCGCCCTCCTGTTAATCATGATTTTTGTTGATAATTCTGGTTTCCGTCAGCCCGGTTTTCAGGTTGATGAAACGGGTGAACAGAGAAACCTTATTTTCTTCAGACAGGTTTTCCCAGAGCTTCTGCGTAAAATGGTCAATCTCACCGGAAATGCCGACCGGCGTCGGCTCGCCCTCAAAGGAAGGAAGCGGATTGCCGTCTCCCCGATAAGTATGGATAAAATGCCCTTCCCCGCTGACCGGTGAGGAATATTCATAGAAAAAGCGCTGCGCAGAGGCCGGATTTCCGTTTGCGCTTTTCAGAATGGACAGCCGGTAGCTTCCGTCTGCTTCCACGATACCGGAAACACGGGGCGTAAAATTCGGCCCGTCCGGTTCAAAGGTACGCGTGCGCAGAGCAGACTCAAAGGTTTTTCCCGCCTCTAAAAATTCATAGACCGTATCGGTCTGGTCCCCGTTCGTCACAATGGTGGTCCCGCTGAAAACCCTGACCGGCGAATAGATAATCAGCGAAGGGTCGCTCAGCTTTTCCGGGTCGAATGCCTGTGTGCGGATCCCTTCGCCGTCCTCCACAAAGACGCGGTTGCGGCTGTTCTCACTGCGCCCCATGATAAAATAGGCGATCACGGCGTTTTGGCCGTCCTCACTCCTGCCGAGAATGATTCCGCGCCCCGGATACCTGTTGGACGCCAGGCTGCTTTCGATATTCTGTATTTTCACGCTCAGTCCTCCTTAATGACGGTTCTTCCGTCAGCCACTTCAATCCTGCCTTCGCAGAACAGTGAAACCGCTTTGGGCAGCAACTTCCATTCCGCCTGCTCCATCACCCTGCGCTGGAGGATTTCCGGCGTATCACCCGGCAGAACCTCCACCGCCTTTTGCAGAATAATCGGCCCGCCGTCGCAGACCTCGTTAACAAAATGCACGGTCGCCCCCGTTACCCTGACTCCCTTCGCAAGCGCAGCCTCATGGACCTTCAGCCCATAGAAGCCTTCTCCGCAGAAGGAAGGAATCAAAGCCGGATGGACATTGATGATTCTGTTTTCATAGTGCCGGACAACCCTTTCGCTGATAATAGTCATAAAGCCCGCAAGGACAACCAGACCGATTTCGTACCGGTTCAGGATTTCCAGAAGGGAACGGTCGTAGTCCTCCTGCGCCGCAAAGCTCTTTCGGAGCAGGATTTCCGTAGGAATGCCCGCCTTTTCCGCGCGCCGCAGGGCAAAAGCATCCGCCCTGCCGGAAATGACAAGCGCCAGCTTTCCGCCGCTGAGCTCGGACCGGTTCCGGGCGTCAATCAGCGCCTGCAGATTTGTTCCGCCGCCGGAAACCAGAACAGCGATGTTC
This sequence comes from Caproiciproducens sp., assembly GCF_053840905.1. Lineage (NCBI taxonomy): Bacteria > Bacillati > Bacillota > Clostridia > Eubacteriales > Acutalibacteraceae > Caproiciproducens > Caproiciproducens sp. The sequence continues at coordinate 302,120 of NZ_JBNLXQ010000001.1, read as the reverse complement.
AGCATAGGATGACACCTTCCCCGCCGGAAACCACGCTTCCGATCACATAGGCGTGCTCGCCCATGGAATTCAGTTCGGCGACCGCGGGATTAGCCTGCTCTTTGGAGACAACCATGCACATGCCGATCCCCATATTAAAAGTATTGTACATTTCGCGCTCAGGGATATTCCCCTGCCTCTGCATCATGGAAAAAACCGGCAGCTTCGGCAGGGAGGCCAGTTCGATTTTAGCCGTCGTGTCAGGCTTGAGCATACGCGGGATATTTTCAAAAAATCCGCCGCCCGTAATGTGGGAAACCGCCTTGATGCCGACCTTTTCCATCAGCGCCAGCACCGGCTTCACATAAATTTTAGTCGGAGTCAGAAGCTCTTCCCCAAGGGTATGGCCAAATTCATTGATCTGCATATTGATATTTTTCTCGCTGATATTGAAAATTTTACGCACCAGCGAAAAACCGTTGGAATGAACGCCGGATGACTGCAGCCCGACGATTGCGTCGCCGACCTCAATTTTGGACCCGTCAATGATGCGGTCCCTGTCGACCATCCCGACGGAGAAACCCGCCAGGTCGTATTCGTCCATAGGATAAAAGCCGGGCATTTCCGCCGTTTCCCCGCCGACCAGCGCGCAGCCGGACTGCACGCAGCCGTCCGCGACGCCCGATACGATCTGCGCAATCTTTTCCGGATAGTTTTTCCCTACCGCGAGATAATCCAGGAAAAAGAGCGGCGTTGCCCCGCAGCAAACGACGTCGTTGACGCACATTGCCACACAGTCGATCCCGATCGTGTCATGCTTGTCCATTAAAAAAGCGATTTTCAGCTTTGTGCCCACGCCGTCCGTGCCGCTTACAAAAACCGGCGTCTTCATCCCGGAAAGATCCGGTTGGAACAACCCGCCGAAGCCGCCGATTCCCGAAACCACGCCCGGTATTTTGGTCCGGGCCACATGGTTCTTCATCAATTCGACCGCTTTATATCCGGCGGTAACGTCGACTCCGGCCGCTTTATAACTTTCGCTGAAACTTTTCATGTCCGATCCTCCCAATTTTTTCTCACAGTTCCTGAACCTTCGCCTGCAGCGCCTCATCCTTCTTCGCAACGCCCTGAGCCATTGCCTGTTTCATTTCCCGCAGCTTTGCGGCCAGCGTTTCGTCCGAAAGGGCCAGCATCTGCGCCGCAAGAATCGCGGCGTTATCCGCGCCGTCGATCGCTACGGTGGCAACCGGAATCCCGCTCGGCATCTGCACCGTCGCCAAGAGGGCGTCAAGCCCGTCGAGAGTGGAGGACTTGACCGGAATGCCGATGACCGGCAGGGTGGTGTGCGCGGCAAGCACGCCCGCCAGATGTGCCGCCTTCCCCGCCGCCGCAATGATTACCCCGAATCCGTTCTCAGCGGCGGAACGGGAGAATTCCGCGGCCGCCTGCGGCGTTCTGTGCGCGGACATCACATGTACTTCCATCGGGATTCCAAACGCTTTCAGCCGCTTCACAGCAGCCGAGACGACCGGGAAGTCGCTGTCGCTTCCCATGATGATCGCTACTTTTTTATCTTCCATCATTACACTCTCCTATCGTTTTCCGTCGGTCCGGAGCAATAAAAAACAGGCTGCACCATGAGATGGCACAGCCTGAAGCCATTATAACATCCGGAATATTGGCGCAGCTTGACAGTAAACAATTCCGATTCCCTTGAACCTATGAACGGAAGACACTGTCATTGCATTTCCCTCCGACAACACATAATGTATTTATTGTAGGTGATTCCGACGATAAATTCAATAGTTGTATATGCGAAAAATTTTTTTTGTACAGTTATCACGCGCAGGGCGGCTTATCGTGTTGTAATTTGTATAGTATGACCCGGCTTATTCCGCGGCGCCGGCATCATTCGCCACCAGTTCCTTCAGGGATGTGGCAAGACCCGCAAAAGACTGGAGGTTGGACGGAATAATAATTTTCGTGGCTTTTCCGTCTGCGGCCTTTTCAAACGCTTCCAGACTCTTGAGCGCAACGACCCTGTCGCCCGGATTAGCCTCGTTCAGAAGCTTGATACTGTCTGCATAGGCCTGCTGTACCAGCATGATCGCCTGCGCTTCGCCCTGCGCCTCACGGATTTTTGTTTCCTTTTCCGCGTCCGCGCGCAGAATCGCGGATTCCTTCTCGCCTTCCGCAATCAGGATGGCACTGCGCTTTTCGCCTTCCGCGGTCAGAATCTGGGCACGGCGCTCACGCTCGGCCTTCATCTGCTTCTCCATGGACTCCTGAATCTCCCTCGGCGGGATGATGTTTTTCAGTTCCACGCGGTTGACCTTGATGCCCCACGCGTCGGTGGCTTCGTCAAGGATGGTGCGGATTTTGGTATTGATGACGTCGCGGGAGGTCAGCGTATGGTCCAGCTCCAGATCGCCGATGATGTTTCTCAGCGTGGTAGCGGACAGATTTTCGATCGCGGAAATCGGCCGCTCCACACCGTAGGCATAGAGCTTCGCGTCGGAAACCTGAAAATACACGACGGTGTCGATCTGCATGGTGACGTTATCCTTTGTGATAACGGGCTGCGGCGGGAAATCGATGACCTGTTCCTTTAAAGAAACCCTTTTTGAGATCTTGTCGATAAACGGGATTTTAAAGTGAAGGCCGGTCGTCCAGGTGCTGTTGTAAGCGCCGAGACGTTCCACCACATACACGTGAGCCTGTGGCACAACCTTGATATTGCTGATTAAAATAATAAGAACAATAATTGCAAGCGCGACCAGAAAGATCGCCGCCAGATTGATTCCCATTCTATTCTTCCTCCTTCATTCCGTTATGTACCGTTACAATCAGTTTAACCCCTTCGATTGCTTTGATCAGTACATGCTCTCCGATTTTTATGACCGAACCGTCCTCGCTCCGCGCCGTCCAGACGCTGCCCAGAACATGCACCTGTCCTACGCTCAGGGTATTGTTAATTTCGGCTGTCACAATGCCGTCCTTTCCAATATAGCGATCCGCATTGGTCTCTTCTTTCTTGAAATCCATCAGTTTTTTTACCAACGGCCTGGTACTCACCAGCGTAATGGCGGTTACCGCCACAAACACCACCGCTTGGGTCCAAAGCTCGGCTCCGCAGAGGTTTGCCATCAGCGCGCCGACCCCGCCCGCAACAAACCAGATGGAAACCAGCTGAGCGGTAGAGCCTTCGACGACTGCCGCGACAATAATCACCGCAAGCCAAAAGTAAGGCAAATATGTCTCCATGTTTTCACTCCTTCCGATGCTGCGTTTATCTTACCACAATTCCAATAGGAAAACAACAACGCCAAATCGTCAAAAAAGACGGTTTCGGCCCGTTTTTTACCGCGCGGAAAATCCATCCCCCCGGCCCGGGTTGAGGCTGAGTGAACCGGGCCGGCTCTCGCCCGGCCGGTCCGTGGAGGAACAAAGAAAAGGACGGGCGCCCCAAAAAGCGTCCGTCCTTTTGAAAGACTGTTATTTACGATTAATACATGCCGCCCATGCCCGGGTCCGCCGGCATGGCGGGAGCCGGGGCAGGCTCTTTCTTGTCCGTTACCAGAGATTCCGTGGTGAGCACCATGGCCGCTACGGAAGCCGCGTTCTGCAGTGCGGAACGCGTTACCTTGGTCGGGTCCACAATACCGAACGAAGAAATCATATCGCCGTACTCCTCGGTAAGAACGTTGAAGCCGTAGCCAACCTTGTCGGCATTCTTGATGTGCTCTACAATCACAGAGCCTTCCAGGCCCGCGTTTGCGGCGATCTGGCGGATCGGCTCCTCAAGCACTTTCAGGATGATCTTAGCGCCGGTCTTTTCGTCGCCTTCGCCGTCCTCGACAACCTTCTCCACAGCCCTGAAGGTGTTCAGCAGAGCAACGCCGCCGCCCGCTACGATGCCTTCTTCCACAGCAGCCTTTGTTGCGGCAAGGGCATCTTCGATGCGGAGCTTCTGCTCTTTCATTTCCACTTCGGTTGCGGCGCCGACTTTGATAACGGCTACGCCGCCGGAAAGCTTGGCAAGGCGCTCCTGCAGCTTCTCACGGTCGAAGTCGGAGGTTGTGGTCCCGATCTGGGAACGGATCTGGGATACCCTTGCTTTGATCTCATCCTTATCGCCGGAACCGTCGACAATAATGGTGTTCTCTTTGTCCACCTTCACCTGACGCGCGCGACCGAGCTGCTCAACCGTAGTATCCTTGAGCTCCAGCCCCAGCTCTTCGGAAATCACCTGACCGCCTGTCAAAACGGCGATATCGCGAAGCATATCCTTTCTCCTGTCGCCAAAGCCCGGAGCCTTTACACCGACACAGGTAAAGGTGCCGCGCAGTTTATTCAGGATCAGGGTGGTAAGAGCCTCGCCCTCGATATCCTCCGCAATGATGACCAGCTTCTTGCCGGATTGTACGATTTTTTCCAGAAGCGGAAGGATTTCCTGGATATTGGAAATCTTCTTGTCTGTAATCAAAATATATGCATCATCAATAACGGCTTCCATTTTTTCCGTGTCTGTTACCATATAGGGGGTAATATAGCCGCGGTCGAACATCATGCCTTCTACGACCTCGGAGTATGTCTCAGCCGTTTTGGATTCTTCCACTGTAATGACCCCGTCGGAGGTTACTTTCTCCATTGCTTCGGAAATCAGCTTGCCGATAAAATCACTGGAAGCGGAAATCGTTGCAACACGGGCGATATCCTCGGAACCGGAAACCTTTTTGGAATGATCTGCCAGAGATTTTACGGCGGCGTCGACGGCCTTCTGTACGCCTTTGCGGACCTCCATCGGATTGGCGCCCGCGGTTACGTTTTTCATGCCCTCGCGGATAATGGCCTGCGCAAGCAGAGTGGCCGTGGTGGTACCGTCGCCGGCAACGTCGTTTGTTTTTGTCGCGACTTCCTTAACAAGCTGGGCGCCCATGTTTTCATAAGCGTCTTCCAGCTCGATCTCTTTGGCAATGGTAACACCGTCGTTGGTGATGAGGGGAGCGCCGAATTTTTTGTCGAGAACGACGTTCCTGCCCTTCGGGCCAAGGGTGATTTTCACTGTATCAGCAAGCTGATTAATACCGCTTAAAAGCGCTTTTCTGGCATCCTCGCCGTAAATAATCTGTTTAGCCATTGTTTATTTCCTCCAATATCAATTTATGATCTCTATCAATTACTCTACAACTGCAAGAATATCGCTCTGGCGAACGATGGTAAATTCCTCACCGTCGATCTTGATTTCGGTTCCGGAATACTTGCTTGTTATGACTCTGTCACCCTTTTTCACATACATTTTAATTTCTTTGCCGTCCACGACGCCGCCGGGTCCTGCCTCGATCACATCCGCAATCTGCGGCTTTTCCTTTGCGGAGCCGGCAAGAAGAATACCGCCCTTCGTGGTCTCCTCGGCTTCTTCCATCCTAATTAAAATTCTGTCTGCCAATGGTTTAATAGTCATAATATGTCCTCCTTCAAATAATTGATTTGTTTTAGCACTCATATTCCCAGAGTGCTAAGATATATTTTATATACTTATGACCGGAAAATCAAGTGCTTTTTTCTAAAAAACTGCAATTTCATAAATTATTTACAATTATTGTGAATTTTTGGGATTTTTAAACCGGCACAATAAAATTAACGGCGTTCGGAACCACCTCAAAGCGAAGGCTTTTGATTGTGGCGCATTCGCCGTCAAAGTTGGCGACGGCCAGATCCGGCGCTGTGATTTCCATTTTCTTTCCCCGGCAAAAGGTCAAAAGGCCTTTGAATTTCTCGGATTCCAGATGTTCGCCGTTCTTGTATATTTTAATCAGCGGCGGAATTTTATACAGAGGCGGCTTTTTAATCAGCACAAAATCCAGCAGCCCGTCGTCCGGAACGGCCCGCGGCGCGCCGCAAAAGCCCCCGCCGTAATACTTTCCGCTGCCGGCCAGAGCGAACAGGTAAGTGCCGTCAAACTTTTTGCCGCCGTCGATCAGAATCTCCAGCCGCTCGCCCAGCCTGCCGATCAGTGCTTTTACAAGGGCCAGATTATAGGCCGTGGGCCCGCTGATAAAGGGAATGTCCTTGAATTTCACCATTTCAAAAGCGACCCTGGCGTCCAGTCCCACGGAACAAAGGTTAATGGAATACCCCCCGTCGGAATGAATCATATCCACGGGGCGGGAGTGTGCTTTCAACTGCTTTTTCAAGGATAAAAAGTTCGCGGGCTCCCCAAAAGTTTTGATATAGTCATTGCCCGAACCGCACGGAAAAATTCCTACCTCGGCATTTTTTCTCCCGATGGCGCCGGCCGCCGTTTCGCTCAGAGTCCCGTCTCCTCCGATGGCGTAAATCCGGACCGGGTCCCCTTTTCCGCTCTCTGTTTCCGCAAGCTCCGCGGCGTGCTTCGGCCTCTCGGTAACATAACAGGAGAACTCGATTCCGTTCGCGTCCAGATATTCGCGGATAGCGGGAAAAAGGGTATCATAAGCATTCTTTTTTCCGGCAACAGGATTCACAATAAATACATACCGCATGATAGCCTCCAGCTGAAAGGATTTGAGGAATGTTATTTAAAATACATGTAGTATTGGCATTTAATCATGCCGTTGTAAAGCTTTCTGCGCCGGTCAGCCTTGCGGCCGAAACAATCTTCAAAGGTCTCGTCCGGGCTGATAATGGAGTAACTCCATCCATGCCTGCGTTCAAAGACGCTGCCCATGGTCCTGTAAAGCTCTTCCGCCTGACGCATGTCCAAAAGGCGCTCCCCATAGGGCGGGTTACAGATCACGCAGCCGTATTCGCCCACTGGCTTAAAATCCTCTATTCCCCGCTTTTCCGCGTGAATCTGGGAAATGACCCCGGCCTTTTTCGCGTTTTCAAGCGTGAGCGTGACCGCCGCGCCGTCAATATCGTAGCCGTGAGCAGTAAACGGAGCGTCGCGCAGGACCATGCTCTGCGCGCGTACCTTTTCCTTCTGCCAAAGACTTTTGTCGATACAATCCCAGCGTTCGGCGGAAAAATGGCGCTGCAGACCCGGCGCGATATTCAGCGCGTACAGGGCGGCCTCAATCAGAAGAGTGCCGGAACCACAGAACGGGTCGATAAAATTCGCGTCGTGCCGCACGCGGGAAAGATGTACCATACAGGCGGCAAGCGTCTCCTTAATCGGCGCTTCCGTGGAGCTTGCGCGGTATCCCCGCTTGTGAAGCCCCTCTCCGGAGGTATCGATCATAATGCTGGCCTGATCCTTCATGATCAGGAACTGGACCTGAAAAAGCGTTTCCGTCTCCTCGAACCAGCCGACATGGTACTTTTGCTTTAAACGCTCCACAATCGCTTTCTTGATGATGGACTGGCAGTCGGGAACACTGGACAGCTTGGAATTCAGGCTGCGTCCCTTGACCGGGAAACGGTCGTTTTTCCCGATCCACCGCTCCCACGGCAGGGCCTTTACCCCCTGAAAGAGCTCCTCAAAGCTGAGCGCCCGAAAATTTCCCATCTGCACGAGCACGCGTTCCCCGTAACGCGACCAAAAATTCGCACGGACAAGCATTTCGTCGGAACCGTCAAAAACGACCCGTCCGTTCTGGGGCTCCACATTTTTCGCGTCCATTGCGCGCAGTTCTTCCGCCACAAGGCCTTCCACCCCGAGAAGGCAGGGGCATACCAATTTAAAATGATCCATAATTCCACTCCAAAATGAAAATATGGGGCTGCGACAGTACGCAGCCCCAATCGTTATAGAAAACTATTCTCTATCAGGCACCGTGTTTTATCACCAAAACAGTGCGGGTGCGAATATTTTATTATTCCGTATCCGGCTCCAATAATCCGTAATTTCCGTCCTTGCGCTTATAAACCACATTGATTTCTCCGCTCTGTTCGTCGCGGAACATAAAAAACTGATGGCCGAGCAGGTTCATCTGAAGAATCGCTTCCTCCGTACTGAGAGGTTTTACAAAGAAATGCTTGGTACGCACGATCTTATATTCGCTGACGTCCTCTTCGGCAGTATGCAGATAATCCTGTACATACTGGTCGAGCGCGGCAGAATGGATTTCTTTCTCAAGCCTTGTCTTATTTTTACGGATTTGCCTGCCCAGCGCGCTGACCACCTGATCCAGCGCATCGTTCATCTCAAAGTCCGTTGCTTCCGCACGATAAATCATTCCCCGCGATTTAATCGTAATTTCGACCGTCTGGCGGTTCCTCTCCAGGGTCACCACCACATTGGCCTGCGCGTCTTCATCAAAAATTCTGTCAAAGCGCGACAGCTTCTTTGCAGCCAGCTCCTTAAAATTATCACGCAGATTGACCTTCCTGCCAGTAACAGTAATCTTCATAGGAACATCTCCTTTTTCTATTCTTAAAAAAGAACACCGATTACCTATAATATACCATAATCATACGGCAAATAAAAGCGCCAGGAAATTTAAATGGTAATTTTCTTGTGGCGGGTCACATGGCAGCCTACGTTGACCGCCACCGGCAGCCCGGCAATGTGAGTGGGAAACTGCTCGATATTCACCGCAAGAGCCGTTGTAAGCCCGCCAAAGCCTTGCGGGCCGACGTTCAGCTCATTGATCCTTTCGAGCATCCGCCGCTCCAGCCCGGCGTAAAACGGGTCGGAATTCCGCTGCGAAACCGGGCGGCAGAGCGCCTGCTTTGCCAGCAGCGCGCATTTTTCAAAATCTCCGCCGATACCCACGCCCAAAACAACCGGAGGACACGGATTCCCGCCCGCAATCCGAACCGTGTCCGCGATAAAAGCGATGATTTCATCCACGCCTGCGGACGGGGTAAACATTTTGATCCGGCTCATATTTTCGCTGCCGAAGCCTTTCGGGGCCGCGGTAATCGTAAGCTTGTCCCCGGGAACCAGGCGCAGGTGGATGACGGCGGGCGTGTTGTCCCCCGTATTCCCCCTGCAGATAGGATCCGCGGCCACCGAACAGCGCAGCCGGCCTTCGAGATACCCCCGGCGCACCCCTTCGTTGACGGCGTCCTCAAACGAGCCGCCGGTCAGGTGAACCTCCTGCCCGATTTCAGCAAAAACCACAGCCATGCCCGTGTCCTGACAGATGGGGATTTCGAGCTCCCGCGCGGCATTCATATTTTCGCACAGATCGCACAGAACGGCCCTGCCGATCGGGGACGTTTCCTTCTCCGAGGCGTCGGCGATACAGTTTTCAAGGTCCTTAGGCAAAACGCGGTTCGCGTCAATAAAAAGCTTTTTAATCGCTTCTGTGATCTGTGAAACATCAATCTCTCTCATACGCGCTCCCTCATTGAATGATTTTTCCGTTGGCGATCACATATTTCGGTTTGGAAGTCATTTCGAGCGGATTGCCGTCAAAGACGACCATATCCGCGTCTTTTCCGGGTTCAATCGAACCCACCCTGCCGTCGATCCCGCAGATTTTCGCCGGGTTGATGGTAATCGCCTTCAAAGCGTCCTCATAGCGCATTCCCTCGCGCACGGCAAGCGCCGCGCAGGTCGGAAGATACTGCAGCGGAACGACGGGATGGTCGCTGATAATCGCGGTAAGAATGCCCGCATTTGCGAGAATTCCCGGATTTTGCGGCGTTAAATTTTTCAGCTCCGGCTTGGAGCGGTCGCAAAGGAAGGGACCGGCCAGCACCCGTACGCCGTCCTTTGCCAGCGCGTCCGCAATCAGGTGCCCCTCCGTGCCGTGGACAATCACGTAATTCAGGTGAAATTCTTTGGCGATGCGGACGGCGGTAAAAATATCGTCGGCGCGGTGCGCGTGGAAATGCACCTCTATTTCACCCCTGAGGGCGGGAAGCAGCGCCTCGGACTTCATATCGAATTCGGGCGCGTCAAAGTCCTCGTCGGTCTTAGAGCGCTCCAGGTCCTTCTGATACCGCTGCGCCTTGAAAAGCTCCTCGCGGATCAGGGCGGCCGTCGCCATCCTTGTGGAGGGGGCAAGATTTTTGCCGTGATACACGGATTTCGGATTCTCCCCCAGCGCCATTTTTATGGCGACAGGAGCTTTTACCAGCATGTCGTCGATCCGTCCCCCGCAGGTCTTGATCGCGGCGAGCTGGCCGCCGATCGGGTTGGCGCTGCCGGGGCCGGTCACCACCGTCGTAACGCCGGCGGCAAGGGCTTCGCCAAAGCAGCGGTCGATGGGGTTCACCGCGTCAATAGCGCGCAGCTGCGGCGTAACGGGGTCTGTTTCCTCGTTCCCGTCGTCCCCCTCAAACGTAAGGCCGTCCTCCCACATGCCGAGATGTGTGTGCGCATCCACAAAGCCCGGATAAACCCCGGCTCCCCGAACGTCGAGGACCTGCTCATCCTGTGCGGGCCGTACGGAGCCGGAACCCAGAGAATCGATTTTTTCGCCTTTTGTGCGGATCCAGCCGTCTTCTATGACCTTGCCCGCCATCGTATCAATTTTTGCATGAATAATCAGCATTGTTTTTCCTCCAACAAAAAAGCGGAGTGCGTGCACTCCGCTGAAATTATTTCGACTGGCCGGAACCGCCGTGCTTGGAAAAGCCGCCGCGCTTTGACTCCACGCATCTTTTCAGATCCGACATCTTTTCATCACTTGTCTGCTTGAACTTGGACATCATATCCTCAAAGCTTGTCGCTTCGCTTTTTCTGCCCTGCCACTCGTAGTTTCCCGGCCTGGATACGCGTGGGGCGGGAGCATTGCCTCGCGGTGCGGGTGGAATGGCCTTTTTCATGGAAAGGCTGACTTTCCCGTCCTCGCTGATGCTCATTACCTTGACCTTCACCATTTGGTTCTCGGTTACGAAGTCGCGTATTTCCTTAACAAAGGTGGGTGCGACTTCCGAAATGTGCACCATACCGGTTTTGCCGCCCGGCAGCTCTACAAAAGCGCCGAATTTTGTAATGCCCGTAACTTTTCCTTCCAGGATCGTTCCTACCTCAAGCTGCATATGTAAGTGATTTCCTCCTTAATAATAGAGCGATTAATTCCCCGCAATATTAACAAAAACACGTTCTCCCGGCTTGGCAAAGTTCAGGCTTTCGCGCGCAACGCGTTCAATATAATCGTTGTTCCCGTTTGCGCCCGTGCTCAGGGCATGTTTTATGTCCTCGTTTTTTACCTGCTGAATGACGATCTTCTGCTTAACGGCCGCAAGTTCCTGGCGTTTCTGGCTGATCTGAACCTGTTGATTAACAAGCGCAACAATCGTATAGATTGCAAAAGCAAAGATAGCCGTACGCAGCAAAAAACTGCCCTTTTGCTTTTTTTTCTTGATAACCTTCATAACTCAGCGGCGCCTCCTAAGCTTTGCTGTCTTTTTCCGCTTCTTTTCCTTTTTTCGTTCAGGCTTTGCTTTGAAATGATTATACACTATTTGGCGGTGAGGTTTCAAGCGTTTTTTCAGATTTGACGCGACTATTTTTGTATTCTTACCAATTTTCTTCAGAACAGAGAGAAGCAAATGAGATATTTTAGCAAATAATTTCTTTATAGGAACAATAATAAATTTTCGGACGATTTTCGCCATAAAACGAAACACACGGTAGGTTACCGTACCTACCGTCAAATAATACAGGCACCAGCCGATTCCTTCCCCCGCCAGAATATAAAACCTTACTTCTCCGTAATTGACGCCCAGGGCAAGAAGGAAGGTAACAAACGCCGCCGTGACCATATAGAACAGATCCTGAAAAAACACGGCGCGGCGTTCCGACTGGAATACGGTGCGGAAGATGCGGAAAATATCATAATATGCGCCCAGAAATACGCCGGCAGCAATGGCGATGACAAACCCCTGAAGCTGGGCAGTGAGAGATAAATTCAAATAACCTCACTCCCCTATTTAAACAGCCTCGAGAAAAAGCCGCCTGAAAGCTGGTTTTCAGCATAGGACATGGCGCTGATATCGCCGGTCAAGGTCAGTTCGCCGGTTTCAATATTCAATTTATTGATCTGCAGCTTTGTCCCCTTAATAATCAGCTGGCCAAGGTCGGTGTAAGCGACAATGGTCTGTTCGTCAAAGCTGTCGACATTGGAAACGCCGGTGGCGGTCAAAGCGCGACGGTTCTCAAGGATCAGGCTGTGCGGTACCTTCACAGACTTTTTTTCTTCAGCCATTTCGAGACCCTCCTATTCATTCATACCAATTTGTATGCATAAACAGAGGGACATATACTTAAAGGTTCGCGGGTCCGTCCGACAGAACGCGGTACATTTCCGCGGCCTCTTCCTTTTTCGCGTATTCGTTTACGCTGAGCACCCGCGCCTTTACGCTGCGCGAACCGAGCTGCAGCTCCAGAATATCGTCTACCTTCACGTCGTAGGAGGCTCTGGCCGGTTTTCCGTTCACAAGCACCCGGCCGGCGTCGCAGGCTTCGTTCGCGATCGTGCGGCGCTTAATGATACGGGATATTTTCAGATATTTGTCCAATCGCATCGTATAACTCCTTCTGAATAAATAAAAGGCTGTAACGTCATAGTCTGTTACAGCCTTTTATGAGAACCGTTTTATTTTATTTAGCTGTAGCGTCCTTAAATGCCTTGCCCGCTTTAAAAGCGGGAACTTTGGAAGCGGGAATGGTGATGGGAGAATTTGTTCTCGGGTCACGGCCCTGTCTCTCACTGCGGCTGCGTACTTCAAACGTACCAAAACCAACGATCTGGACTTTTTCATCTTCGGAAACAGCTTTAACGATTGTGTCAATCATTGCATTGACAGCATTATCGGCATCTTTTTTGGACATACCTGCCTTTTCAGCAACAGCAGCAATTAATTCTGTTTTGTTCATAATATTTGACCTCCGTTTTTTTATTATTATTCAACAGCAGAAAGCTGAGAATGATTAATTTGTCTTAGCTTCATTCCAAAGAAAATCAAGCTGTTCCGGCGGCAAAGAAGCCATATCGGCTCCGCGTTCCTTTGCAAGCTGCTCCATTTTCTGAAAGCGCGAGATAAATTTATCACAGGAAAAGCTTAAGGCCTGCTCAGGCTCCATTTTCAAAAACCGCGAAACATTCACGACAGAGAATAAAAGGTCGCCCAATTCTTCCATGCGGTCTTCCCAGCTTCCATTGTCTATCGCTTCCCTTAATTCACAGGTTTCTTCCGCAACCTTATCAAGCGCGCCGGAAATATCGGGCCAGTCAAACCCGACCTTTGCGGCCTTATGCTGCACCTTGGCGCTTCGCATCAAAGCGGGCAGGGCTTTTGAAACGCTTTGCAGAACTTCCGTCTGAGTTGCCTGTTTTTTGGTTTCCTTTTTGATCGCGTCCCAGTTGACAAGAACCTCGTCGGAACTGTTGACGACCGTGCTGCCGAAAACGTGGGGATGGCGGATAATCATCTTTTTGGCAATCCCGTCCACCACATCCGAAAAGTCAAAGCGGCCCGTTTCCTTTTCAAGCTGAGAATGAAACAAAACCTGAAGAAGGACGTCGCCCAGCTCTTCCTTTAAAAGCTCCGTATCCTCATTGTCAATTGCCTCCACGGCCTCATAGGTCTCTTCAATAAAACAATTCCTGATACTATGATGCGTCTGTTCCCTGTCCCACGGACAGCCCTCCGGAGAACGGAGAATCGCCATGATATCCAGCAAATCCTGCATGCTGTATTTTTCCTTGAACTGAAAATCCAAAACAAATATCTCCTGTGAAAGAAAGTATCGGATAAACTGCTATCATTTTACCTTATCCAATTATGTTTTTCAAGTATTTTCACAATTTTTTGTCCTTTTGGAAGCATAAGCACATCGTTCGTATTCAGAGCCTTGAACCACAGCATACAGAGCACATAAATGACTCCCGCCGCGGCGATGGCCAGCAGAGTCGCGATCTTTCCCAGTCCGAGCATCGCGCCCGCCTTCTGAATAAAAAACGCGGCCGACACGCAGATGACGGAAGCCAGCAGCGGCTTCAGGAATATGCTCACAAAATTGATCGTGATCCTTGCTTCCCGGCAAAGGAAGAACAGGGCGAAAACCATAATGAAAATATAGCACACCAGAGTCCCGGTCCCCGCGCCCATCACGTTGATTTCGGGGATTCCGACCAGCGTGTAGTTTAAAACAAGCTTAATCGCAAGGCCGACAGCCAGCAGCTTTACGGGAATATCCACACGGCCCACCGCCTGAAGCATGCTGTTGATCGGCGTGCTCATCGCCGCGAAAATCGCGCCGAGACCCAGCAGCACCAGAATTCTTCCGATGACCGTAGGGGCGTTCTGAGAGCCGTACAGTAAAGTCGCGATCGGCGTGGAGAGTACGGAAAGCCCCAATCCCGCCGGTATGGTTAGCATTGCCACAATCCGAAGAACCGATTCAATGCTTCGCTTAATTTTTTTCGGATTTCCGCCCGTCCAGGCTTCCGTGACGTTCGGAAGGGCGCTGACGCCGAACGCCTGCGTAATAGCGGGCACCAGCATAAACAGGGTCGAGGCGTTGGAAAAGCAGCCAAACAGAAACGTAGGCACATTGTTGAGCTTGACGACGGAGTCGGGCATTACGTTCGCGTACATGCTGAGCAGCACCTGGGAATGCTCAGACATGATATCGTTGATGCGCTTCTGCAGGAACGTACTGTCGATAAAGGTGGAAAGGTTGACCGCAAGCGAGCCCAGCGCAATCGGAATGGCCGTTTTAATCAGGCGGACGGTCGTATGTTTCATGGGCAGCGGGCGGGGGGACGCGTGAAGCATCTCTTTTGTAATCCCGTCGCCGTGCCTTTTATGGTAAATGAAAAGATAGAGGAAACCGAAAACGGAACCGATGGTAACGCCGAAAATCGCCCCCGCGGCGGCATAAGGAAGCGTGGCGATCTTCGCGTATTCCGCCGAAGCCATCTTCACGCCGTAAACCGTACCGCCCGCCGCGAATTCCTTCAATCCGGACTGAATAACCAAAGACGCAAGGGCAAGGCCGAAAACCAGCTTGCACAGCGCTTCCACGATTTCAGAGATCGCGGTGGGATACATGTTGCGCAGGCCCTCATAGTATCCCCGGTAAATCGCCATCAGGCTGTTGAAGAGGATCGCCGGAGCAAGGGCGTAAATCGCGGGAAGCGCGTTTTGCGGGTTGTTCCCGACCGCGTAGGAAACATAGGGCTTCGCCCCGAAAAACATAATGGAAAAAGCGGCAATGCCGAGAAACAGGAAGATCTTGATGGAAACCGTATGGATCTGCCGGATGTCGCGGTACCGGCCGCGGGCGGAGTTTTCCGACACAAGCCGGGAAATAGCGATCGGGAATCCCGCCGTGGCAAGGCTGAAAATCGGGAAATACAGAGAATACGCGTTTCCAAAATAGCCGTTTCCGACGGGCGTCAGGATCCAGGCGAGCGGAATTTTAAACAGCGCTCCGATAATCTTTACCAGAGCAATCGCTACCATCAGGATTAAAGCGCCGTGTAAAAAGCTCTGCTTGCCAACGGCCGCGGTCCTTTTATTTTCCATTGCGACACATCCATTCCAAAGTAATCACATGAATTTCTATCCGTAAACAACAAACGCCTCTTTTCCACAGTCGGGTCGGAAGAAAAGAAGAATTTCCATCGCGCACATCATCTCATGGTAAATAGTATACTAAATAAGTTAAAATATTATGAACATTATTCCGGACATTGAAAAAGAGGGGTGCTACGCCCCTCTTTTTAATCCATACCGAACGATTTCAGTCATCCGACAGCTTATGGCCGCATTTGCTGCAGTAATCCGCGTTCTGAGGATTTTCCTCACCGCAGTTCTTGCAAACCATCCTGGCGCGCATGGCGACCAGCTGCTCATTGACAGCGTCAAGCTGTTCATATAAATCATCTATTGCGGTAATGCATTCACTGACAAGGTCAGACGAGTCGTTATCGGTCTTTTTGGCTTCATAAACCGTCCTGCCAAGCGATTCAAAGCGCTTCGAAATTTCATTGTTCAGATCGGCGGCGTTTATTCTAAGCTTAGAGACATCGACAAACTGACCCGCTTTTTTGCCGACGACATTCACCGCGGATTTCGCGTTGACAACGACATCTTCAAACAGTCCCATAACAGCACACTCCTTTAATTAGGTTTTCTTACTGAAATTATATTCCAACGGCAGAGGAAATGCAATAAAATTCATCAATATATCCCGCCGCCGATGAACTCGCGGATAATGGAATCCCGGGGCACGAATTCACTGTTGATCGGAGTGAATTTCTCAAGGCTTTCGACGAGTTTCTCCGTCAAAGGGTACTGCCCGCAATCGTGTGAAACGGTTTTCAGAAGAGGAATCGCCTGATTTGTCAGCACACAGGTCTCATAGGTATGCAGCGAATTGATGGTATAATCGGCGTCGCTGCGGTAGGGTTTAATGTATTTCTTCTCCCCATCCAGGACCGTCGGCCACATTTCCAGCGTCCGCACCGGCTTAGCGCCCCGGAAATTGTAATCTCTTACAATCCTTCGCACCAGCCTCATTTCATTCGCGTCAAACAGCTGTCTGTTCCCTTCGTGAATTCCCTGCTTCACACTGATATAGATTTTACATACGTCCTCCTGGGGCAGCTTACCGACAAAAACCGGATTCAGCGCGTGGATTCCTTCCACAATGGCAATGTCGTGCTCCCTCAAGGACACGTGGCGCCTGTGCGGATACGGCATGTGGATTTCAAAATTGAAAACCGGCATCGTGCAGTGACGGTCCCCGATCAGGGAAAGAAGGCATCTTTCAATATCGGGAACATCCAGCGCGTCCACGGACTCATAGTCGTGCTGCCCGTTGGCAAGTACCGGGGCCTGCTCCTCCCCGCGGTAAAAGTCATCCAGAGAGATGATGGTGGAGCCGATTCCGATCGACTGGAACGCGTTTTTCAAAAGATTTGAGGTGGTTGTTTTTCCGCTGCTGGACGGACCGGAAAGCATAATCAGCCGGCAGTTCCGCTTTTGTCCGGCAATGCTTCTGGCTATATTTCGGATGCTCTGGTGATAGGCCTCTTCCGTCCGCATAACAAAAGCTTCCGGCTGCGTGGATGCCGTGGCATTGATCCTACTGAGCTCGTTCTGATACTCTACGAAATTGCTCATAAACAGTTTTCACCTGATCTTTTCTAATAATCATTTCCTCAAAGCGATTGATATATTCATAGGGATATTTAAAGTTAAAAATGCGGGTAAGTCCGTCCGAGTACGGGTCTTTGATTTTGCTCGCGGCGCCCGCGCCGCAGGCGAGAATCGTCTGGGATTCATCCATAATCACAACATTGTACGGGCTTTCAAAGCCGGGCTTCGCCCATCCGGTATTTTCCAGATTGCCCACCATCCGGCTCTGCCGGTAAAGATAATACGGCAAATACCCGTGCGAAAGCAGCCGGCTGTCGGCGTAATCCAGCATTTCCGACGCCTGTGCGCCGCTTACAAAGGGTTCGCTTCCCTCCTGAAAAATCCTGGCCGAACGCTTCAGGGCAAGCGTGTGGACCGTAACGCTTTCCGGGGCAAGGCGGAGCACTTCATCCAAAGTGGACGTAAAGCTTTCCACCGTGTCCCGCGGCAGTCCCGCGATCAGATCCATATTGATATTGCCGAAGCCGTGTTCGCGCGCCAGCGCGAAAGCGGAGAGGGTTTGTGCGGTCGTATGGCGGCGGCCGATCGCTTTGAGCACTTCGTCGTTCAGCGTCTGCGGATTGATGCTGATGCGCGTGACCCCGTGCCTTTTCATCGCGTCCAGCTTATCGCCGTCAATGGTGTCCGGTCTGCCCGCTTCCACGGTGAACTCACGGCAGGCCGAGAGGTCAAAGCTGTCGCGGACGGCGGTCAGAAGGACCTCAAGCTGCTGCGCGGACAGGGTCGTGGGCGTTCCTCCGCCGATGTAAACGGATTCCAGCCGCAGCTTCAGGCCGGCGGCTATTTTCGCGGTATGACGGATTTCTTCGCAAAGAAGAGTCAGGTACTGCGGAATCAGCTTTGCCGTCTTTTCCACCGACGACGAAACGAAGGAGCAGTAAGAGCAGCGCGTCGGGCAGAAAGGGATGGAAACATACAGGCTGAAGGAGTCCGGCCCGGACCGTGCCAGAATCTTTTCTTCGCCGCGCATGGTCAGAAGGCTCAATTCCGTTTTGGCGCCGGAGACAAGAAGCTCGTTCCGAAAAGAATCCAGCGCTTCCTGTTCCCCTTTTTCGGCAATCAGGCGGCGCAGCAGCTTTACCGGCCTGACTCCCGTCAGGATGCCCCACTTCGGGGTAAAACCGCAGTACCGTGTCAGAAGGCGGAACAGCATCACCGCCATATGGCGCTCGCCGTCCTTCTGCCGGACATTTTCCGGTAAAGCAAACATATCCGAGTCTTCGTCCTCGTAGGAGCCGAACCTCACGCGTACGGAAATCCGCAATCCTTCCGGCAAGGCTTTCAATCCGGTATAAACGAGCCGGTCGTCCCGCTCGTCGGCGGGCAATTCGGAAACCACTTTGATTTTTTGATAAGGAAAAAAGACGCGGCAGAGATTTTCCATTTCGTAATGGAACGAGTGTCCGTCGATCATCAGGATCATAAGACGCCGTTCCCCATATACGGATTATTTTTTCTTTCGTATTCCAGCGTCGTTTCCCATTCGTGCCCCGGATAGACATGATAGTCCCCCTCGAGCTTTTCGAGCTTTTTCAGGGAATCCATCATCTGCGGGTAGCTCCCGGTCGGGAAATCCGTCCTGCCGCAGCTGCATTTCATCAGCGTGTCGCCTGAGAAAACAGCGTCCCCCACAAGATAGCAGCAGCTGCCGATCGTATGTCCGGGCGTATGCATCACGCGGATTTTCAGGCTGCCAAGCTCTACCGTATCGCCGTCGTTCAGCGCGACGTCCGCCGTAAAGGGCTCCGCTCCCAGCGGGGTGACCATGGTGGATAAATTCAGGGAATTGTCAGAGGTAAACAGCATATCGTCGGAATAGATATAGATTTTGGCGCCCGTCAGCCGTTTCAGGGAACTTACCCCCATAATATGATCAAAATGCCCGTGAGTTAACAAAATGGCTTTGATATTCTCCTTACCCGCGGCCAGAACCGCCTCCGTCAGCCTCGGGTCCTCAAAACCCGGATCGATTACCGCCGACAGGCCGGTTTCGTCGTCTGTTAAAATATAGCAGTTGGTGGGCAGCGGCCCGCCGGTGATTCTAGTTACTTTCATATCTGGCTTTAAGACCTCCCGTATCCTTATAATTGCCGGCCGCCCGGTCAGCTCAGGAACGCTTGATGGAAATAATCCCCTCAATGTTGTTGAGACGGTTAATGATGCTGTTCAGGTGCTCCAGGCCGTTGATGGTGATGGTAGCGGAAATTACGGCGCTGCCGTCCTTTGTTTCTCTGGAATTGAGTGAATGGATAAAGATGTGCATATTGAAAAGCTGCTGGGTCACGTCGGCAAGCAGGCCGGAGCGGTCGTTCGCCACAATTTCCAGCGTGGATTTAAATTCTTCCCTGACTTCGCCCGTCCAGTGCGCCTTGATCCATCTTTCCGGTTCGGGCGCGTCCTGCAGATTCTGAGGGACGTTGGAACAGGTGCGCTTGTGGATGGAAACGCCGAAGCCCCGGGTGATAAAGCCGATGATGTCGTCCCCGGGCAGGGGGTTGCAGCAGCGAGAAAACTTGATCAGGCAGTTGTCCATCCCGTCGACCGTAACGCCGCCCACCGGCTTCTTCGGTGCCTGCTTGGCAGGCGGCTGTGCCGGCACGGCCGCAGGCGGACGCTTGTCCTTCATATAGTCTTCTTTGATTTTGGGCATGATTTTCCAAAGCTGGATTCCACCGTAGCCGATGGCGGAGTATACGTCGTCCGCCGTGACGCAGTTCTGCTTTGCGCCGATTTTTTCCAGCAGGACGGCAAGCTCGGACTCGCTCATTTCAATGCCGTTCCTTCGGAATTCGCGTTCCAGCTCCGCTTTGCCCTCAACGATATTCTCATCGCGCTTCTCTCGTTTAAACCAGGCGCGTATTTTATTGCGGGCCTCGCTTGTTTTGACGATTTTCAGCCAGTCGCGGCTGGGCCCTCGGGTTTCTTTGGAGGTCAGGACTTCAATGATCTGACCGGTTTTTACTTTGTAATCGATGGGTACGATCCGCTTGTCCACCTTTGCGCCGATCATCCGGTTGCCGACGGCGCTGTGAATGGCATAGGCAAAGTCGATTACGGTGGAGCCGGACGGCAGGTTAATGACATCGCCTCTCGGCGTAAAGACAAAGACCTCCTCCGGGGCCAGGTCCGATTTGATGGTGCGAACCAGGTCGGTCGCGTCCCCGCTGTCCTTCTGGCTGTCCAGCATCTGGCGGATCCAGGCAAGACGCTGTTCAAACGAATCGTCGCTCTTCCCGCCAAGGCCGAGCTTGTATTTCCAGTGGGCCGCGATTCCGTATTCCGCGGTATGGTGCATTTCCCACGTTCTGATCTGCACCTCGAACGGGATTCCGTCCTTCCCGATGACCGTCGTGTGCAGGGACTGGTACAAATTCGGTTTTGGGGTAGAGATATAATCCTTGAACCGGTTCGGAATCGGACGGTACATATCGTGAATAACGCCCAAAACGTTATAACAGTCGTTTACCGTATCAACGATGACGCGCACGGCGTAAATATCGTATATTTCATCCATGGAGCGTCCCTGAATGAACGTCTTCCGGAAAATCCCGTTGATGCTCTTGACTCTTCCTTCCAGATAGACGTTGGGAATCAGCGGCGACACGCGTTCAAAAATACACTTTTTTGTCCGTTCAATAAAATCTTTCCGCTCGCTGCTGCGCAGCTCCAGGCTGCTTTCAATTTCCTCATAAGCCACGGGGTCCAGACATCGGAGGGAAAGGTCTTCCAGCTCCTCTTTCACGGCCCGGATGCCCAGACGGTGCGCAATCGGGGCGTAAACCTCCATATTTTCCAGCGCCTTGTCGCGCTGCTTCTGCGGCGGCATAAATTCAATCGTGCGCATATTGTGCAGGCGGTCGGCCAGCTTAATAATGATGACGCGGATATCCTTCGCCATGGCGATCAGCATTTTGCGCAGGTTCTCCGCCTGCTGTTCCTCCCGGGAAGAGTACGGAATACGGCCGAGCTTTGTCACGCCGTCGGTCAGGTTGGCAATTTCCACCCCAAAGCTCTTTTTCAGCTGCTCCAGATTGACCGGCGTATCCTCCACAACGTCGTGCAGAAGGCCGGCCGCAACGGATTCGGTATCCATGCCCAGTTCCACCAGGATGCACGCGACCGCGACGGGATGGGAAATATAGGGCGCGCCGGAAAGGCGCTTCTGCTCCTCATGGGATTTTACCGCGAGCTGATAGGCGCGGTCGATCACGTCCATGTCATATTCATGTTCACTTTCCTTGATTAAAGCGACCAAACGGTCATACGTCATTAGCGGCCACGCCATAGGATTCACCCTCCTTTCCCAGAGAATATAAATGATTCAGTATGTTGGAACGGAACAAGTCCACTTTCTTTTCCGTATGTACCATTTCTGCCGTACAGAGATTGGCGGATTTCTCCAGCCTGATCAGATGATGCTCGGCAAGGACGTCCAGTGCCGTCAGAAGCTTTCCGAAGCCGATCCGCGCGGAGCCGATTTTCGCCAAAAGGATTTCCGCTTCCCCGCAGAAGCCGTTCCCTGCGCGCAGCGCGCGGTAAACGGCGGCAAATTCGTTCCGGTCCGGTATCAGGCCGGAAAGCTCTTCCTGCGACAACGGTTCTTCTCTTCTGGATTTCTCGTAAAGCGCGAGCCCGGCAATGACTTCGTCCAGATCCACATCGGAGCGTTTCAGGTCTTTGATATAAATGGAAAGCGTATTTTTTCCGTTGTATTCCCGCGCTTCCAGCGTGACCGCAAGGTCAAGCAGGTCGCCGGGAACATACGGAAACTCCTCCAGCGTGGTGCCGAACTTCATGCAGCGTACGGCGGCGGCGCCCTGCGTCACGGTTACGCGCAGATGCTTTCCCCCGCCGACCGGCGTGATGTCGGACAATGTCATATGATACAGACCGAAAAGCGGCGACGGATTCCCCATCCCGAACGGTTCCAGCGCCTGTACATATTCGGGAATGTCCAGCGTCAGCTGCTGCGGTTTTAAAAGACAGTCGATTTTCAAAACGGGAACCGGCATTGGTCTGTTCAAAGAAGCGGCGTAAGCATTGATCGTTTTACGGAACGCGGAAATGTTTTTCGTCGGCAGCGTCAGGCCGGCCGCCATCGGGTGTCCGCCGTAACGGGTAAGCAGTCCGTCGCAGGAACGTACCGCTTCAAAAAGGGAAAATCCCTCGATACTTCTGCCGGAGCCCCTGGCTTCTTCGCCGGAATAGGAAATGATGATACTCGGTTTTCCAAACTGCTCGGTAATTCTGGAAGAAACGATTCCGATGACGCCGTGGTGCCAGTTTTCGCCCTCGATGACCAAAACACGGTCGTAAAGCCGCTGCGGCTGTTCCTTTAACTGCTGCAGAGCTTTCTCATATATTTCTTTCTCAATTTGGCGCCGGTATTCATTTTCGTCGTTGATATCGCAGGAAAGCTCGCCCGCTTCGTCCGGATATTCGGTCAAAAGCAGACGGACCGCCCTGTCGGGCGAACCGATCCGCCCCGTCGCGTTGATGCGCGGCACAATGGTAAAGGCGATATTTCCGGAGGTCAGTTTCCGCCCTTCCATCCCCGCCTGCTCCAGCAAAGAGCGAAGGCCGAGCCGGTCGGTGCGCGAGATCAGCCTGAGTCCCGCTTTGACAAAGCCGCGGTTTTCTCCCGTCAGCGGAACGATATCGCCGATCGTCCCGATCGCGGCGAGATCGGCGTAATTATCGAGAAGAGCCGTTATATCACAGTCTTCCCCTTCCAAAGCCATAATCAGCTTAAAGGCGACGCCGACGCCGGAAAAATCTTTATACGGGCTTTTGCAGTCGGTCCGGTAAGGGTCCACAACGGCACAGGCACGCGGCAGCTCCGCGCGCGGCCGGTGGTGATCCGTAATCACAACGTCCATGGAAAGGCTGTTTGCATAATCGACTTCTTCGATCGACGATATTCCGTTGTCAACCGTAACAATCAGGCTGACCTGCTGCTCGTGCAGTGCTTTGATCGCGTTGCAGTTAAGGCCGTAGCCTTCCCCTTCACGCTCCGGAATATAATACAGCACATTTGCCCCGCAGGATTCCAGATAGGAATACAGCATTGCGGTAGAGGTTACCCCGTCGGCGTCGTAGTCCCCGTAAACGGCTATTTTTTCAAATCCGTCCACAGCGCTTAAAATACGGTCGGCTGCCCGACGCATATCTGCCATTAAAAACGGATCGGAAAAAGTCAGTTCGGACTGAAACAGCTCCCGGATGTGCTCCGGCTCTGTGATTCCCCTTGCCTGCAGCAAAACCGCCAGAAGCTCGGGAATTCCTGTTTCTTTCGATATTTTCTGCGCAGACCGGCCGTCACAGGGAAAGACCCGCCACTTTTTGATACTCACGCACTACACCTGCCCCATAATTTCTTATTGTATCATTTTGATAAAAAATATTCAATATTTATCTGCATCCTGTCACATCAAAGCGGCCATGGTTCCCATGCATGACAACAAAAAGCCACCGATGACTGCCGGCGACCACAGAAAAAAGGTCAGCCGGACAGACCGGTGGCATGGATTCAAATAACGGTTTTCACCCGCGCAAAAGCTTTAAGCTTTTGCCTGCACCTTTTTTGCAGCCTTGTGGTTCTGCCACATGACATACATCGGGCCGGCAATGCAGACGGAGGAATAACAGCCGGTGACAACACCGACCATCATCGGCAGGGCGAACGTCGTTACGCTGCTCAGGCCATAAACAGCGCCGACCACATACACCGTCGCAATGGACGAAAAGGTGCATCCGGCGGTATAGAGGGAACGGGTAAAGGTCTGGTTGATACTGGTATTGACCAGGACCGAATACGGGGTCTTTGGCCCAAGAAGCCTGCGGTTTTCCCTGATACGGTCGTAAATGATGATGGTATCGTTCAGAGAATATCCCAAAATGGTCAGAACAACGGCGATAAAGCTGTCGTTGAGCGGCATTCTGAAGATAATGAAGGTAAAGTAAACCATGATAACGTCGTGCAAAAGCGCAATGACCGCCATAACGCCGGCGGACATACCGCCGATTTTCTTAAACCTGACTGCGACATAAAGAATCAGCAGCAGGGAGGCAATCGCAACCGCGGCGATACATTTCGCAAAGAAGCTGCGCCCCATGGACGGGTTGATAGAGCTTGATTCGACAACCTGGAAGCCCGCGTCCGGGTATTTCTCCGCAAGCGCTTTGGCAATTGCCTGCTGGCTGTCAATCGAAATGGAATCCGTTCCCGCGAAGGAAATGGAAACGTTGTTTTTTACCTGTGAACCGTCGGCGGATTTTACATCTTCCAGGATACGGACGGTAACGTCCTTCTTCGTGGCATCCTGAACAATCTTCTCTACATCCTCCTGTACAATCTTTCCGGTGTAGGAATATTTGATGACCGCGCCGCCGGTAAACTGAATGTCGAGCTGGGTGCCGAAAATGATGTTGAAAATCAGACCGATCGCCATGATTCCAATGGAAATACCGAAAAAGATTTTCCTGTTTTCAAAAAATTTGATGTGAAAGGTTCTCATTTTGCGGCACCTCCATATAACCATTTGCTGCGTGCGAACTTAAACCCGGAAAGGGACTTTGTCATCAGACGGGTCGCCGTTACGCCGAACACGAAGTTGCCGACAATACCAATGAGCAGAGTATAGCCGAAGGAATAAATGGAGCCGGTGGTCGACGGGCCAAAGATCATGGAAAGAATATTCGTCGGTCCGAAAACGCCCATCAGGATCAGAGCAACGATAATAACGGTGATATTGCCGTCGAAAATCGCCCAGAAGCTGTTGTCGTCACCCTTCTGGATAGCGCCGTCAAGCGTTTTGCCCGCCCACAGTTCCTCTTTGATTCTGGATGCGGTAATAATATTTGCGTCCACGCCCATGCCGATGGAAAGGATAATACCGGCAATACCGGGCAGGGTCATGGTGAAGCTGTTTACAAACGGGAAGTAGCCGGAAACAGCCGCAAAGGAAAGCGCGATCTGGCCCAGCAGCGCAATAATCGCGACAAAGCCGGGGAGTCTGAAAACGAAAAGCATAAAGATACAAATGATAGCGAATGCAATGCAGCCGGCAATCAGCATGGCGTGCAGGGAAGAGGCTCCCAGCAGAGGGCTGATCGTGCTGAAGTTTGTGGTGGTCAGCTTAAAGGGAAGCGCGCCGGCAGAAATCTTGTTTGCCAAATCGGATGCTTCCGCGGCGGTAAAATTGCCCTCGATGGAGCATTTTCCGTCGGTGATGACCGCGTTGACCGTCGGGCTGGAGATCATCACGTCGTCCATCCAGATGGAAATGACCTGGCCCTGCAGGCGCCCGGTCGCTTCCGCGAATTTTTCGGTCCCACTGTCGCTCAGCGTAAGAGCCACCTGATATTTTTGCCCGCCGGACGTTTGGTCCGAATACATTTCGGCCTTGGCGCTGCTGATTTCATTTCCCTGAAGAATAATTTTCTCCGCGGTGGTTCCCTTCGGGGTTTTATAGACGGGTTGTCCATCGGAACCGGTTTCCGTCGTCGTGTACTCGCCGCCCTCGCGGAAGGTGAGCATCGCCGTTGCGGAAAGCTCCTGAATGGCGCTTTCCGGGTCGAAAGTGGTTTCATCATTCTTCCACGGGAAGCGGACAATAATCCGGTCATGATCGTAGTCCGTATACAGCTCATAATCGGTGATGTGCTTGTCAGCCATTCGAAGCTCGATAATTGCTTTGGCGGAATCAATTTGCTCCTTGGTTGCCTTGGTCGAAGTTGCGGGGCTGAACGTAGCCTCGACGCCGCCGTTGATGTCAATTCCCCATCTAATGTCGCTTACACCCTTTATGTAGGTGTTCGAATTATCCCCGTTTTGTCCCTTAATGCCAAAGGTAGCAGTATAAGTTAAAAACAGTATGAGGAGGGCGACGATGAAAAAAACTGGTTTTGCTACTCGCTTCATTCGTAAATCCTCCAATTTTGGTATTCTGTGAATCCTCGCAGACGTAACAAAGTTTATTATATTGTTATTGCCCCAAAAAGTCAATCGATTTGGTAAGATTATTAACGGATACGGTCAAAAAAAGAAAGGGAGCAGCGCTCCCCTTCCCCTATTTTCTCAACAGCTTTTCCGCCGCCGCAAGCTGAACACAGATACAGAACAGTTCCATCGCCTGCTCCAGCTCCGCTACGGGCGGGTAAGTCGGCGCAACCCGGATATTCCTGTCGTTCGGATCCTTGCCGTACGGATACGTCGCGCCCGCGCCGGTAAGGGTGACCCCGGCTTCCCTGCAGAGCGAAACCACACGCTTTGCGCAGCCGTCCAGAACGTCCACGCTGACAAAATAACCGCCGTTCGGGTTGGTCCATTCGGCAACCCCCTTGCCCCCCAGCTCTGAAGCCAGGCTGTTGGTCACCGTCCGGAATTTCGGTTCCAGCAGAGCGCGGTGCTTCGCCATGTGCTTCATCACTCCGTCCATATCCTTGAGGAAATAAATGTGGCGGAGCTGATTCAGCTTATCCGGCCCGATCGTCTGGAAGGAATAATGCTCCCTCAGGACGGCGAGGTTGCTTTCGCTTGCCCCCATGGCCGCGATACCCGCGCCCGGAAAGGTGATCTTGCTGGTGGAAGCAAAGAAGATGGGCAAATCGATATTGTTATGTTTCCGGCATTCGTGCCAAAGGTTCAGCAGAGCGTCCGGGGTATCCGTCAGGTCATGGACACAGTAGGCGTTATCCCAGAAGATTTTGAAATCCTTTGCCGCCGGCTTCAGGGCCGCAAACCGCCGGACCGTTTCATCGGAATAGGTAATGCCCGTGGGGTTGGAATATTTCGGCACGCACCAGATTCCCTTAACCGCCGTGTCATCCGCGATCAGCTTCTCCACGACGTCCATGTCCGGGCCGGTGGCAAGCATCGGTACGGTGATCAGTTCAAAGCCGAAATATTCGGTGATGGCAAAGTGCCTGTCGTAGCCGGGAGAAGGGCACAGAAATTTAACAGGCCCCTGTCTGCCCCACGGCTCACAGCCCGCAAAACCGTGCGTCATGGCACAGGACACCGCGTCAAACATCATGTTCAGGCTGGAATTTCCGCCGACGATGATATTGTGGTCGTCCACGCCCATCATTTCCGCGAACAGCTCCCTCAGTTCCGGCAGGCCGTCCGGCAGACCGTAATTGCGGCAGTCGTCTCCGGTTGAAGAATGCATATCCGAACCTGAATTCAGAGTATCCAGCATTTTCATGGAAAGATTCAACTGATCCGTCGCCGGTTTTCCGCGCGCCATATTCAGTTTAAGGCCCTGGGCTTTAAACTGGTCGTAGCGGCTCTGCAAGTCTGCTTTCACTTTCGACAGCTCGGAATCTGACATGGATAAAAATTGCAACATGAGCATCTCCCTATCATAATATGCAAAATACATATGTAAACTCCTATTATTCTAATATATGCCGTGATAAAATGCAAGTTAAAAATAAAATTCCTGCATTTTCATCAATTTTCATGAAATTAGAATCCTAAGAACCCATTTCTATGTATTACATTTAGGAAGCTGCCCAAAAGGTTTTCGGTGGAAATTACTTCAAATACTGTGCAAGCTCACTGTCCACTTTCTGGATATGATTCAGAAGCCAGTTCATCAGAAAATAATTGGTTTTGGATACCAGCGCGATGGAAGCACCTTCTTTTGAAAGATCGTTTTTCAGATCGGCAAGCTGTTTCTTAAAATACTCATGCAGCTCCTTATGCTCTTTGTACTTTGGATAGGCGCTGCTTCTCTGCAGCTTTTCTTCATCCGAAAAATGCTTGATGGTATAGCCCTCCAGAAACTCCAGCGTTTTAAAAATTTCTTCCTTGCCCTTGCCCTGATTGCAGGCGGCAAAGAGCTGGTCGATCCGGTCGCAGAGCTCCTTGTGCTCCCCGTCAATCAGGGGCACGCCGATTTTCAGGCTTTCTTTCCACATTGCCATAAAAAACACGTCCTTTCTGTTTCCTAAATTAAAATTCCGCCGTGCCGGTCGTGCGCGGGAAAGGCAGCACGTCGCGAATATTGGCGATTCCTGTCAGATACATGACCAGACGCTCAAAGCCAAGGCCGTAGCCGGCGTGCTTTGTACCGCCGTAGCGCCTCAGGTCGAGGTACCACCAGTAATTTTCCTCGTCCAGACGGAACTCCTTCATGCGCTGCTGCAAAACGTCCATGCGCTCCTCGCGCTGGCTGCCGCCGATAATTTCGC
Organism: Caproiciproducens sp.; assembly: GCF_053840905.1. Taxonomy (NCBI): domain Bacteria; kingdom Bacillati; phylum Bacillota; class Clostridia; order Eubacteriales; family Acutalibacteraceae; genus Caproiciproducens; species Caproiciproducens sp. Next base: position 273,887 of record NZ_JBNLXQ010000001.1, on the reverse strand, counting down.
CGATCCCCGGCACCAGCAGGTCCACCGCCGCCACCGTTTTGCCGTCGTCGTTCAGGCGCATATAGAACGCTTTGATTTCCTTCGGATAATCGGTTACAAAAACCGGCTTTCCGTAGACCTTTTCCGTCAGATATTTCTCGTGCTCGGTCTGAAGGTCGGTTCCCCATTCCACTTTGTACTCAAACTGATCGTTGTTTTTCTTCAGAAGCTCAACCGCCTCGGTATAGGTCACGCGGGCAAAATCGGAATCGACGACATTCCGCAGCCGATCCATAAGGCCCTTGTCGACAAACTGATTGAAGAACGCGATATCGTCCGGGCAGGTCTCCATAACATACCCGATGACGAATTTGATCATCGCTTCCGCCAGCTCCATGTCGTCCCGCAGGTCGGCGAACGCGATTTCCGGCTCTATCATCCAGAATTCCGCCGCGTGGCGCTGGGTATAGGATTTTTCCGCACGGAAGGTCGGCCCGAAGGTGTATACCTTTCCGAAAGCCATGGCCATGCACTCGGCTTCAAGCTGTCCCGAAACCGTCAGCGAAGTATGCTTCTGGAAAAAATCCTGTGAATAGTCTACCGCGCCGCTTTCCGTCCGAGGAGGGTTGTCCGCGTCCAGTGTGGTCACGGTGAACATCTCCCCCGCTCCCTCACAGTCGCTGCCGGTAATCAGCGGAGTGTGGACATAGACAAAGTCGTTTTCATTGAAGAATTTATGAATCGCATACGCCGCGGCGGAACGGACGCGGAACGCCGCGCTGAACGTATTGGTGCGCGGGCGCAGATGGGCGATCGTACGCAGATACTCCAGAGAATGGCGCTTTTTCTGAAGGGGATAATCCGGCGTGGACTGGCCATCCACCTCCACCCGCGCGGCATGGATCTCAAAAGGCTGCTTCGCTTCGGGTGTCAAAAGCAGTTCGCCCGACACCGTAAGAGCTGAGCCGACATTCAGCTTTGCGACCTCCGTAAAATTAGCAATTTTATCGGATTCAAATACAATCTGAACTCCCTTGAAGCAGCTTCCGTCATTCAGTTCAATAAAGCCAAGGGCTTTGGAATCCCGGATCGTGCGTACCCAGCCGCAAACCGTGACGGCTTTCCCGCCGAGTTCCGCCGTTTTGGAATATAATTCGGCTATTTCAGTCCTTTTCAAGCTGATACCTCCTAAATATTAGCAACTTATGAATTATTCTTATATTATAACACGAAGCTGCCCGGTGCAATACCAAAAACGCGGGAATTTCCGCAAAACTTCAAATATCTGTAGATTAGGGGTTGATTTTTCCCGGAACATTCGATATAATATCAGAGTTGCCTGATGTGAGAGCAACTGAATTGCCATTTGGAGAGGTATTCTAATGGTAAGGAGCCACATTGGAAATGTGGTGTGCCGCAAGGCATTGTGCGTTCGAGTCGCATCCTCTCCGCCAAGAAAGAGCATCCGCATTTGCGGGTGCTCTTTTTCATGAATGGATAACGGTAAAAACACATTGCAGTTCAACGGAAAGGACGCGAAAATTCAATGGGCGCGAAACAAGCCGTATCGTATTTATCAAAGGATATGCTTTTACATATCGATATGCTGGAAATCCTGAAACAAAACAACACCGAAATATTGCAGGCGTCCGACCGGGGCGTCCTGCTTTATAATGAAAGCTGCGGCGTCTATATGATCAGCGCACAGGACGGGCGTACGGCGAAAAAAATGCTTTCGTCCGTCAGACAGCCCGAAGTGATCGTCACGCATCAGAATTTCTGTATCGATACGGTTCAGAAGCAATTCCGTTTCCGCAGGAAAACAGCCTGCCATCAGGCGGCGTATTTCAAAAGGAACCCGCTGCCCGTACCGGAGTCCGCGGCAGTCATCCGCCCGCTGGACGAATCCTACCTGCCGTTTCTGCAAAATCATTATTCGCTCGCCGGCGTCGTGTCGGTGCAGGAACTTCTGGAATCCAGCTCCATGTTCGGAGCGTTTATCGACGGCGCGCCGGCAGGATTTATCGGCATTCACGCGGAAGGCTCCATGGGCCTGCTGGAAGTGCTGCCGGAATACCGCCGCCAGGGCGTTGCCGTCGTACTGGAAACCTTCCTCGTCAACCGTTTTCTGGCGGAAGGCCGCGTTCCGTTCGCCCAGGTCATTGCCGGAAATACGGCTTCCCTGAGGCTGCAGCAAAAGCTGGGCTTTACTGTTTCAGAACAGGCCATCTGCTGGCTGGGGTAGCGCCCCCGCCCGGCTGCTGCCCGTCCGTACCCAATCACAATTTACGGGGGAATCAAACATGACAGTTTATCAGCAAATCCTTATCGCCTGCCCTCTGGTGTTTCTGGCAAGTTTTGTGGACGCGGTCGCGGGCGGGGGCGGACTGATCTCCCTTCCCGCATACTATCTGACGGGCATGACGTCTCACTTTGCCATTGGCTCCAATAAATTTTCCTCCTGTATCGGCACGATGTTCTCTACCGGAAGGTTTTTAAAAAGCGGCAGCTTCCATCTGCGCGTCGCTCTCATCTCGGCCGGATTTGCCTTGGCCGGAAGCTACGCCGGCGCGCGGCTGGCGCTTTTTCTGGACGACCGTTTTCTTCGTCTCGCCATGCTGGTGCTTCTCCCCTTTGCCGCCGCCGTCATCTTACTTTCACGGAAAAAGGACAGTTCGGATATCAGCACTTTTGAAAAAATCCCCGCACGGCGCGCCATGGTCCTTTCCGCGGGGATCGGGCTGGCTCTCGGCATGTACGACGGCTTTTTCGGGCCGGGCACCGGCACTTTTCTGATTATTGCTTTTACTGCTTTGCTCGGGTTCGACTACAAAACGGCCTGCGGCAATACCAAAGTCGTAAATCTGGCCTCCAACGCAGCCGCGCTTGTTACGTTTGTTGCGGCGGGAACGATCCAGTACTCCGTTGCGGTTCCCGCGGCGGTTTGTTCCATCGCCGGCCACTGGATCGGTTCCGGACTGGCAATTAAAAAGGGGGCCCGGTTTATCCGGCCCGTTATGGTCTTCGTACTGGTACTTCTGTTTTCCAAAGTCGTTTACGACATGCTGATGAAATAGGAATCTTATTAAGGATAAGAAAAGTCCCGGACCCGCCCTATCGCCTAAAACTTTTTGTTATACATAAATCCTCCCGGATTTCAATAGAATAATAAAGTTTTCGGAAGGGCTTTAAAAAGTTGATGAGCAGGCCGACATTTGTTATAATCGACTTATAAAAACGAAGCATTGGTGGTGTCGCGTTTTGAACAGAAAAAAGACAAATAGGACAGCAAAGGTAGCGGCGGTAATCGACATTGGTTCGAATATGCTGAAAATGAGAATATCCCAGTTGAAAAAAGGCGAGATCGTTGATCTGGACATCCTGGAGTATCCCCTGAGCCTCGGGCACGAGGTCTTTACGGAAGGGAAAATCCGGTTTGAAAGCCTGCGAGAGCTTTCCCGCGTCCTGCACGGCTACTCTTCCGTCATGAACGAATACGGAGTTGACCAGTGCAAAGTCGTGGCCACCACCGCATTCCGGGATGCCAAAAACAGGTCCTACGTCGTCGACCAGCTGAAAATCCAAAATGACATTACGGTTCAGGTCCTGGAGGACGACCAGGAAAAAACGCTGATTTATTCCGAAATATTAAATTTTCTGAACAGAATCGAAAATAAGAAGAGCGAAAACGCGCTGATCTCTTACATCGGCGCGGGAACCATCGGATTTTCCGTTTATAACGGCAAGCATATGGTTTTTTCTCAGAATATCCCGATGGGCGCGCTGAAGCTGCACGACATGCTGGGAAATATCCAGGAACTGACGGAGGACTTTTACACCGTTGTGGAAGAATATCTTCATTCGATTATCGGACATATCAATATTCCGTTTAAAAAGGGGACCGTGTCGAACCTGATCCTGACCGGCAACGAGATCCAGCTGATCGCAAAGATCTGCGGCGTGGAGCCGGTGGACGACTGTTACACCATTCCTACGGCAATGCTTACCGACCTGTTTAAGCGGGTGCGCTCCATGTCCCAGGAAAAGATCGGGATCGAGTACGGGATCACCGAGGAAACCGCGGAGCTGCTGTATTCCGCCCTGGCCATTTATATCTCTCTGATCGATTTTACCACTTCCGATTCTATCATTTCACCCAAGGTGGAGCTTTGGGACGCGCTGATGCGGCAGATGCTCATCCCGAAAAGCGGGGACGAATACTTCGAGCATGTCCGCGCAAACGCGATTTCCTGCGCGCAGGAAATCGCAAAAACCTACAACTGCAATCAAAAGCACTCCGATAATATCCGAAAATTCGCCTGCCGTATTTTTGACAAAATGAAGGGCGCCCACGGCCTTGACCACAGGAAAAGACTTCTTCTGGAGCTGGCGGCCATCCTGCACGACAGCGGACACTATGTGACGGCCAAACAGCACCTTTTGAGCGCGTTCGACCTGATTAAAGATATTGACGTTTACGGAATGACCGACGATGAAATGCTGATTACGGCGTATGTCTCCCGGTACAACGAATACGACGTGCCGAATTACGACGACGTTGAATTTATCCGCACCAGCGACAAGAACAGGCTGATCGTTTCCAAGCTGGTGGCGATTTTCCGGCTTGCCAACGCACTGGATAAATCGCAGAAGCAGAAGCTGAAGGATATCAAGGTCAAGCTGGAAAACGACAAGCTGCTCATTACGGCGGAAAGCAACGACAACGTCTATTTGGAAAAATGGGCGTTTGACCAGTGCGCCCCTTTCTTTAAGGAGGTTTTCGGATACAATCCGGTGCTCACCGTCAAATCATCTCTCATATAAAAAGGCTGTGTGGCGATCATGAACGAGAAAATGAAAAAAACAAAAATTCCCTATATCAACCGTGAACTGAGCTGGATGGATTTTAACGGCCGGGTGCTGGAAGAGGCTTTCGAACGGGAAAATCCGATGATGGAACGGATCCGTTTTCTGGCGATTACCGCTTCCAATCTGGATGAATTCTTTATGGTGCGCGTAGCGGGCGTAAAAGAGCAGGTGAATTCGGATTATCGGGGCGAGGACCCCTCCGGTCTGACGCCAAAACAGCTTTTGCCCCTGCTTTCCAAAAAAATCCACGCTTTTACGGAAAAGCAGTATTCCTGCCTGCACCGCTCTATTCTGCCGACAATGAGAAAAAGCGATATCAGCTTTATCCCTCCTGAGGAAATGAGCCCCGATCAGCTGCATTTTATTTCCGATTACTTTGATAAAGTGCTCTTCCCCGTGCTGACGCCGCTCGCGGTGGACACAAGCCGCCCGTTTCCGCTGCTTGCAAATAAAAGCCTGAACATCGCGGTACGGCTCAAGGGTGAGGAGGACTCCTATTTCGCCGTCGTACAGGTGCCGTCGATCCTGTCCCGATTTCTGGAAGTCCCCTGTGACCGCGGCAAAACCTATGTCCTTCTGGAAAACGTCATCATCTATAAATTGGAAGCGCTGTTCGAGCTCAGCGATATCCAGTCCGCCTGCCCGTTCCGCATGACCCGCAATTCGGATCTGGACATTGACGAGGAGTCGGAGGACCTGCTGATCGAAATACAGAAATCCATTAAAAAGCGCAAGCGCGGCAAGCCCGTGCGGCTGGAGCTGCTGCAGAAGTGCGACCCTGAGACGCGGAAATTCCTGATCGACATGCTCGACGTCGGCGAAGATGAAATTTATGAGCTGCCCGGTCCGCTTGACCTGACCTTTTTCTCGAAATTCGCCTCTATTCCGGAATTTAAAAGCCTGTGCTTTCAACCGATCGAGCCGGTCTATCCGCCCGCCGATTTCTGGGGCTACGACGATATTTTCGAGGCCATCCGCGAAAAGGACAGAATGGTTCACCATCCGTATGAAAGCTTTGACATCGTGGTCGATTTCGTGCGCAGGGCGGCGGAGGACGAAAACGTGCTGGCAATCAAACAAACCCTTTACCGCGTCAGCGGACATTCCCCGATTGTGGCGGCGCTGATTACCGCGGCGGAAAACGGCAAACAGGTCACCGTACTGGTGGAGCTGAAAGCGCGGTTTGACGAAGAAAACAACATTCTCTGGGCAAAAAAGCTGGAGGAAGCCGGGTGCCATGTCATTTACGGTCTGGCCGGGCTAAAGACCCACTGCAAAATTCTGCTGGTCGTCCGCCGCGATGAGGACGGCATTCGTCGGTACCTTCATATGGGAACGGGAAATTACAACGATTCGACCGCGAGAATTTATACCGATATCGGCGTCTTTACCTGCAAGGAGCCGTACGGGACGGACGCTTCTTCCCTGTTTAACGTGCTGACCGGGTATTCCCGCCCGCCGGAGTACAACCGGTTCGTGGTTGCGCCGCACGGCATGAGAAGCTTTTTCCGGCGGATGATCGAAAAAGAGATCGAGAACGCCCGCCAGGGCCTGCCCTGCGGGATCACGGCAAAGGTAAATTCCCTTGTCGACCCCGATATTATCGAGCTGCTGTACCAAGCCTCCCAGGCAAACGTTCGGGTACGGCTGCTGGTGCGCGGCATCTGCTGCCTGATTCCCGGGCTGCCGGGAACCAGCGAAAATATTACGGTCTACAGCATCGTCGGCCAGCTTTTGGAGCACAGCCGCATTTTCCGCTTTGAAAACGGGGGCAGCCCAAAAATCTATATGGGAAGCGCGGACTGGATGCAGCGCAACCTTGACCGGCGTGTGGAGCTGATCTTTCCGATTGAGGAAGAGGACCTGCGGCAGCGGGCGTTCGCGATCCTGGACCTGATGCTGAGCGACAATATCAACGCCCGGATCATGCAGCCCGACACGGTGTACGCCCATATCGACAAGCGCGGAAAGGCCCCCTGCAATTGCCAGATTGAATTTTCCCGTCTGGCGCAGGCGGCGGTAAACAAATTTATGGAACAGGACGGCAATAAACCATTCCGCCCAATTTACAGTGCGGAACTCAGATAATGGAAAGATAAAGGAATCGGGAAAAGAGGAAACGTATGAAAAGAATCGGAATTTTAACAAGCGGCGGGGACTGTCAGGGACTGAACGCGGCGATCCGCGGCGCCGCAAAAGCGCTTTATGTCGAATTCAAGGAAAACGTCGAGATCTACGGAATCAACGACGGATACCGCGGTTTGATCGAGGGCAGCTACAAACACATGAAGCCGGACGATTTTTCGGGTATTCTGACCCTTGGCGGCACCATTCTGGGCACTTCCCGCCAGCCCTTCAAGCTGATGCGCGTGGTGGACGAAAACAGCGTTGACAAAGTCAAATGCATGAAGGACAACTATAAAAAAATGAAGCTGGACTGCCTGGTGATTCTGGGCGGAAACGGAACTCATAAAACCGCCAACCTGCTGAGCGAAGAAGGGCTGAATATTGTCACCCTCCCGAAGACCATCGACAACGACGTCTGGGGCACCGATATGACGTTCGGATTCAGCAGCGCAATGGAAATCGCGACAAACGTGCTGGACTGCATCCACACCACCGCGACCTCCCACGGCCGGGTGTTCATTGTGGAAATCATGGGCCACAAAGCGGGATGGCTGACCCTGCACTCGGGCATTGCGGGCGGGGCGGACGTGATCCTCCTGCCGGAAATCCCTTACAGCATTGACAGTATCGCCCAAACGCTGGAGCAGCGCAATAAACACGGAAAGCGCTTTTCCATTCTTGCCGTAGCGGAGGGCGTGATCTCCCAGCAGGAAGCAAAGATGAATAAAAAAGAGTTCAAAGCGTCGAGGGCCGGGATGTCTTATCCCTCCATTTCCTACCGTCTTACAAGGGAAATCAGCGAGAGGACCGGCCAGGAAATCCGCGTGACGGTTCCGGGGCATTTTCAGCGCGGCGGAAGCCCCTGTCCCTACGACAGGCTTCTGGCGACTCGGTTCGGCACCGCGGCGGCGAAACTCATCTCCGATAAAAAATACGGAAATATGGTGGCTCTGCAAAACGGAAGCATCGTTCCCGTTCCGTTGAATGAGGTCGCTGGAAAGCTGAAGGGCGTCCCGACAGACTGCGAGATCATTCAGACCGCGCGGGACATCGGCATCAGCTTCGGCGATTGAGAAAGAGGGTAATATTATGAAACCGAGCAAAAACAGGAAACCCGCCTTCGTGGCGGTTACCATGATGGTCGGCGCGATTTCCGCCGCCATGGCGGCATTTACGGCCGTACTGAACATCTGCGCTTTTATCAAAATTGTCCGCTGTACCAATACGGTTCAGAAATCATTGCCTGAAATTGAAAAAGCCGCGCGGCTTTACAGGAAGAATCACACGGCGGAAAAGACGGACCGCGAACAGAAAAACGGATAACTTACCTTCCTGAAACAGGCATCCGACGGCTGAGCCGTCGGATGCCTGTTTCACAGCAATTCCATTTCAGTTTGCGAGATAAAACATGTCACTCCCCCGCCTTCGGCGGGGGAGTGACACAACCTTATTGCAGATCAACCGGAAACGCTGTAGATTGTTTTTTATGATACCGTAATATGGTCTTTGAGCCCCGCGAACGTTTTTTCGCCGATGCCGCTGACCTTCCTGATTTCCTCTACGCTTTTAAAAGGACCGTTTTTTTCCCGGTAATCCACAATCCGCTTCGCGATCACGTCGCCGATTCCGTCAAGGCCGTCGCTTATCTGCTGAACGGTGGCGGTATTGACATTGATTTTTCCGTTGACCGCCGGGGTTCCGCCCACGGAGGAGGGGGCTTCCGATCCGGTTTTCGGGATATACGTCTCGTCGGCCGACGAAGAAGCGTCCGTTGTGACAACAAGGTCGGAAAGAGAAACTTCGGGCACATAAAACGCGTTATACCCGATGATGAGGGCGAACAGTACCGCCGCGATCACCATGAGATACCGCACATGCAGAGTTTCATCGTCCATGCTGAAGCCACCTTATCCAGCGCTAATCCCGCTTTAACTTTTTCAGAAACTGAACAAAGTAAGCCGGAAGCTCGCTGGTAATTTCCATGTATCGGCCGTCACGCGGATGAAGGAATCCGATCACCTTAGCGTGCAGGCACTGGCCGTCCAGATTCGGAACGGGTTTCTTCGGACCGTAAACCACATCCCCCGCAACCGGATGCCCAATGTACGCCATATGCACCCGGATCTGATGGGTACGCCCCGTTTCCAGCCGGCACTGTACATGGGTAAACCCGTCGTACCGCGCAAGAACATGATAATGCGTAACGGCATTGCGGGAGTTCTTTTCGGTCACCGCCATCATCTTCCTGTGGAGCGGGTGCCTGCCGATAGGCGCGTCAATCGTCCCGTCATCCTCCTTCAGGCTTCCGTGGACAACAGCCTCATAGAGGCGCGTAAAGCTGTGCGCCTTTATCTGCTCTGCCAGGTTCCGATGGGCGAAATCGTTTTTCGCCACAATCAGCAGACCGCTTGTATCCTTGTCTATGCGGTGAACGATGCCGGGCCGGACGACCCCGTTGATTCCGGAAAGCGAATCGCCGCAGTGCGCCAGAAGGGCGTTGACCAGCGTGCCGGTGTGGTTGCCGGCGGCCGGGTGCACCACCATCCCCTTCGGCTTATTGACGACCAGTAAATCCGCGTCCTCATACAGGATTTCCAGGGGAATTTCTTCCGGCCGGACATCCAGCTTTTCCGGCTCGGGAACAACGAGGTCAATGCGGTCGCCAGCCGTACCCCGGTAGCTTTTCGTAAGGGGTTTTCCGTTCAGGGTCGCGTTGCCCCGCTCAATCAGCTTTTCCGCCGCGGAGCGCGTCATATTTTCCGTCTTTTCACTGACAAGCTTGTCCAGCCGGGTACCGGAATCTTCCGGCTGAATCTCAATTTGAATCATCTTCCGCATTATTTTGTACGGATAACCTTTTCCGCGCTGCTGTTTAAATCGGAAAAAAACAGGATATGAATCATTAAAAATACCGTTCCGACCGTTACGCAGCAATCGGCAAAATTAAAAATCGGAGGAAAAAAGCTGACAGAAATATAATCGACGACATAGCCATACATCATCCGGTCGATCAGGTTCCCGATTCCCCCGCCGATAATCAGCGTACCGGCCGCATAGGAAAAGAAATTATGCTGCCTGTATTGGAACAGGGCGTAAATGATGACGGCGGAAATGGTCAGAGTCACCACAACAAAAAGCCAGCGCTGGTTCTGCAGCATTCCGAACGCCGCCCCCCGGTTCTGGATATAAAAGATTTTTAAAAAGCCATTGATCACATGAAAGCCGCTGTTGGGCTGCAAATTGGACGTAACCAGCAGCTTGAGGATCTGATCGATTGCGACAGCCGCCGCTGCAAGCAATAGTGCAATAATTGCCAACGGAATCTCTCCTTTTGTATGGTATGATGATTGGAAAAGGGCGAACCAGACAGCCCGCCCTTTTTGCAGTTATTGAAAAGCTCACGCGCAACGGCAGGGAGCATTTTTAATGACGGTCGTAGACGCCTTCGGAAGAATCCCCGCCGCCAGCGGTTCCATCCTCATCGCTGAATGGAACGGAGCTGAAATGCTGCGGCTTCTCCTCCGGCGAAAAATCGTCCTCGTCAAAATTGGAGACCTCGGTGTTAAACAGGCGGTCCTGTTTTTCAGAAGGAACCGGTTCCTCCAAAGGCTGAGCCTCTTCCTCGGGCGCGGGGACCGGAGAAACCGGCTCCGGTACCAAAACCTCCGCATTCTGCGCGGGCGCTGCTTCGGGCTTCTGCGACGGCAAAGCGTCGATTAGGGTAAGGTGCTCTTTATAAAGGCCCAGCAGCTTGGAACGGAAATCCGAAACAGTCTGCTGAAGGCGTTCCATTTCCTTTTGCTGTTCGATCACGCTCTGTTTGGCGCCGGAAACGATCCGCTCCGCCTTGATGTTGGCGTCCTTTACAATGATTTCGGCCTTGTGGCGGGATTCGCGGATGGAAGCGTCGCCCAGCTTCTGGGCGCTGACAAGGGCATTTTTGATCTCATCCTCTTCCGAACGGTAGTCTTCCACTTTTGCAGCCAATATTTTCATTTTTTCAAGAAGCTGCTCGTTTTCCGCTTTCAGCCTTTCATACGCTTCTTTTTGCTCCAGGTCTTTTTTGAGGAGCGCGTCATAGGATTCCTTTACCTGATCGATGAATTGATCCACATCGTCGGTACGGTACCCGGAAAAACCGGATTTTCTGAAACTGGCGTTAATAATGTCGTTCATTGATAGCATGTTCGAGCCCTCCGTTAAATATATTTCCTGCCTGCGATACTCAATCTGCCTTTTTTTGTGACGGGCCCAAGGCGGTCAAGAACAAAGCGGCCCTTTCCCCTGATGGAGAGTTTGCTGTCCGGCGCGACAGCCGCCGACACCGAAGTGTTCACTTCATGGTTCAGCATCACCAGCCCGGCGCGAATCATCTCTGATGACTTTTCCCTGCTTGTGCCGATGGCGGCCGCGACAATACAGTCCAGCCGCGCGGAAGCGACAACCGCGGAAAAATCTTCAAAGTTCCTGCCGACCGGCAGCGGAAGTACGGCGCCTTTCTTCAGACGGACACCCACTCTGCCGATTTTCTGCGTCTGGGACAAAAGATAATCGGTTACCTCGCCGCGGGAAAAAATCACGCAGCGGCCCTCCTCCGCAAGGATATCCCCGAGCGTTTCACGCTGGAGCCCGTTTGCAAGGAGAGCGCCGAGAAAGTCGCGGTGGGTAAGCGTGTCGCAGGCACGATAGCTTGCGGTAACCGCGGCAATGGGAAACGATTCGGCATCCGGCTGTGCAAAGTCTGGAAATGCGCCAAAAACTACACGCTCCGAACCGTCGTATCCGCCCCAGAGCATATAGTTTTTAAAGGAAAGACGATTCATGATTTTCTGTGCCGCAAGCGCCTGGCGCTCGTCTAAAAAGCCCACAAAGCGGGGCTTCGCTCCGCTTTGTGCCAGACGTACGGCGTCGCAAAGTTTTGCTTCAAAAATTGCGTCGGCCGACTGTTTCTCCATTAAAAATAAACACCGTTGTTTTCCAGCTCATCTAAAACGTCGTCACCCGTCAGGTCAACGTTATAGGGCGTGATAATGAAGGTGCTTGTGGCGACCCTCTTGATCTTTCCGCCGTTCGCGTAAGCGACGCCGCTCAGAAAATCAATAATACGGCGGGAAATATCCTTGTTTGTATTTTCAAGGTTTAAAACCACCGTATGCATTTTCAAAAGCTCGTCCGCCACTGCGCAGGTCTCTTCGCCGAAGCGCTCCGGCTTAAACAGAACGACCTGCAGCTGAGCGGTCGCATGGATATTGACGACCTTGTTTCCGTTGTTCTGCACGGGCGCGCGCTTAATGGTATCGCGTTCGCGGATTTCGGCTTCCTCGTTCTGGCGGGAGGAAATTTCCTCCTGCTGGACACCGTCATAATCGTAGTCGTACTCGTCTTCCGGCGGGTTCCACATATCTTTGATTTTTTCTACAATTCCTGCCATCGCTAAGCCTCCTGTAATGATTATTGATTGTATATTCTTGGGCCAAACAGAGCAGAACCAATTCTAACCATATTGGCTCCCGATAAGATTGCCTGGGAATAATCGGACGACATGCCCATGGACAAGTAATCCATATTAACATTATCTATTTTTTTATCCCTGATGTCAATAAAATGTTGGAACATCTTTGAAAAATATCCCTGCGTTTCGCCGCTGTCCGCGTCTGCGGGCGGAATTGCCATCAAACCGCGGATATGGATCGCCGGCAAAAGCGAAATCTGCCCGATCAGGCCGTCCAGCTCCGGCGGCAGCACCCCCGATTTGTTGGGCTCGCTCCCGATATTGACCTCGATCAGAATATCGGCCGTAAGGTCCCCGGCAAGCGAAAGGCGGGAAATTTCCTTTGCCAGCTTAACGCTGTCTACCGACTGGATCATAGAGACCTTCCCCACTATATTTCTCACCTTATTGGTCTGTAAGTGCCCGATAAACTGAAGCTCGCACCGGGAAAGCGAATAGGCGCCGTACTTTTCGCAAAGCTCCTGCACTTTATTTTCACCGATATGGTCGATGCCGAGTGCGATCCCGTGGTTGATCACTTCCACCGGAACGGTTTTCGTGGCCGCAAGAAGCGTGATATCCTGCGGACGGCGTCCCGACTTTACGGCGGCGTCAGCTATATTGCTGCGGATCACCTTCAGATTTTCTTCCAGATCCGAAAACCGGCGGTCAAAATCATTTGACGACTTTTCCATCATATAAATCAGTCCCTTCCACAACTACTTCATCAAACAGCTTTACGGTTGAATCGGTCATCAGGTCCTCCTTCGGCGGATCGGTCCGGCAGATGGCGTAATTCCCCGTGCTGAACAGCGGAAAAATCTGCCTGAACTCTATTTCACTGCCGTGCATGACATACACGCCCTTGACTTCTTTGGTAACCGAAGTTGCCTTGCCGTCGCTGTCTTTTCCCGTTTTCGTCACCCTGGCAAAATGAATCGCTTTCTGGCTCACACGGATTCCCGTGTATTTTTCGATCTGAATCTGCGCCGTGGCGTTGCGGATCAGCGCCAGCGAAGAATTCATGCTGCTGCTCTGCAGAATAACGACCGCTTCGGTGTCTTTGTCCTTCTGGTTCACCGCGGCGACCGTCGCCGGGACGGTCTGATTGGAGGCAAACGGAAACTGAATAGATACGGCGGCGCCTTCCTTGAACTTGGACGCTTTGTCCGCCGCCGCCAGACAGGCGAAATACCAGTCGTAATCCTCACAGATCTTCCCCGCGGAGCCGTTTTGCTCCGCCGGCTTTTCCTTTTGCTTTTCCTTGAATTCCGCAGGTGTAATGGTTAACAGCTTGTCATAGTCGTAAACCGATTCATAGCCGTCCGCGGAGCTGATAAAATAGCCCGACGCCGGGGCGGTAACAGCGCCGGTCGCCGCGCTGTTGGATTTGGCCAGCGTCTCGCGCTCCGCTTTCAGCGCGTTGATTCTGGCGTTGAAATTCGCCGTCTTATCCGTTACGATCTGGCGCTCGTTGATCAGGTAGAGCAAATCTTCGCGGCTGTTCGTCAGCTCGGTATATTCGCCGGACTGGATGCAGTCCAGCAAATCCACCAGCTTCAGGTTGATCTGGGAGCCGATGGAACCGATGCTGGCAGCATAAGTGTCCCCCGGCGTGCTGAGCTTCTGCAGCTTGGAAATCTGGTAATCGAGGTCGGCAATCTGCTGCTGGGCCGCGGCGCTCTGCTCATTCGGGTAAATCTTCGCGACCGTGCCGCCCTTTGCTACCTTTCCCCCGTCGCTGACGCTGTAAGTGATCACGCCGTTGACTTTGGTGTTCATCAGTTTTTCTTTCCTGACGGCGGTGCCGGTCACCTGTACGGTGTCCGCCGCGCTGGCGTAGGACGCCGTTTCCGTCTGGACTTTTGCGTAATGGGAGTTATAAATCTGATATCCCATATAAATAAACAGAAGGATGGCTACGACAGCCGATGCGATTCTTCTCAGCAGCGGACTATTCATCATTCCCATCCTTTCCGATCGATGATCCGGAATGCCTGTTGGATCACTCCGTCAAAATCCGCGTATTCATCCACCATAATCCAACGGATGTTTTCGTCGCGGCGGAACCAGGTGAGCTGGCGTTTGGCGTACCGGCGGCTTTCCCGCTTGATGGACCCGACCGCCTCGTCCAGAGAGCACTCCGAGCGGAAGTACGGCAAAAGCTCCTTGTAGCCGATCGCCTGCAGCGCGGTCCGAGCGCCGGGCCGGTCCAGAATTTCTTCCGCTTCCGCCAGCAGCCCGTCCTGCATCATCCGGTCCACCCGCAGATTGATCCTGTCGTAGAGCTTCTGACGGTCCTGAAAATCGAGGCCGATGATGCGCGCATCGTATGGGGAAGGCGTTTGCCTTGACAGCTCGAGCTGTTCGGTCATCGTGACGCCGGTCGTGCGGTAAATCTCAATGGCGCGGATTACACGGCTGAGATTGTTCGGATGAATCCGCTGCGCAGACGCGGGATCAAAGCTGCGCAGCTCGTCGATCAGCGTCTGCACGCCCAGCTTTTCGGCCTTTTCGGCAAGCGCCTTTCTCAGCGCTTCGTCCTTATCGTTCTCGGTAAACCTTATATTTTGCAGGAGGGAGCGGATATAAAGCCCGGTTCCCCCCGCAATGACCGGCAGCCTGCCGCGCGCGCGCACCTCCGAAATGCATTCCGAAGCAAGCGAAACATAGTCCGCCACACTGAACGGCTGGGTAAGCGGCGCGAAATCGATCAGATGATGCGGCACGCCGCGCATTTCTTCCGCCGTCGGCTTGGCCGTGCCGATATTCATTCCTTTGTAAATCTGCATCGAATCGGCTGAAATCACCTCGCCGTTCCTGCGGAGCGCAAGCTCCGTAGCAAGGCGGCTTTTGCCGGAAGCGGTCGGGCCGACGACCGCCGCAACCGGGATTTTATCTTTCCCGCTCATCATTGTATCCGCCCAAACTGGCGCTCCAGGTCTTTTTTCTTCATCACGATGGATACCGGCCGCCCGTGCGGGCAGTAGCGGATATCCTCACTTTCCATTCTCCTGGCGAGAGCGGCAAGCTCCGTCGGCGAGCTCAGGTCCCCCGCCTTTACTGCCGCGCGGCACGCGACGTTGTGGTAAAGCCAGTCCAGCTTTTCCGTCGTGATATCGTTTTTGGCCGACTGCAGGTAGCCCGCAATCTCCATCACCGTACCCGCAATATCGTCGTCGCCGAGAATCAGCGGGACGCTCCGGACCAGCACGGTGCCGGAACCGAAGTCGTCGATTTCAAATCCCGCCGCCGCGCAGATGTCCAGGGAATCCATGACCGCGGCGTACTCGTTTTTCTCCAGGGTAACGGCGACCGGCTCCAAAAGCATCTGCTGGTCGGCCCGGCCTTCCTGCGCCCTGAGCTTTTCGTAGAGCATCCGCTCATGGGCGGCATGCTTGTCGATAAAGACCAGTTCGTCCCCCCACTCCAGAATAATATAAGTATGAAAGGCTTCCCCCACCAGCTTTTCCGGTTCCGGAGAATCGGAAGGTTCGGCCGGTCCGGGTTCCGGCACCGCCGGATTCTCCGGGGCCACGGGCTCCGTGACGGCAGGTACGGCCGCCTGATCTTCCCGTACCACGGGAAACGGCTCGGTAAATTCAATATTTGCCGCCGCGAAATCCGTATGGAACGTCGGCCTGTGTGAATCGCTGACCGCGAAACTGTAGGAAGGCGCCGCGGGGCGAACCGCCGGGATCACCGGCACGGCCGGCTGCGGTTGCACAGCCCCAGCCGCGGGGGGAGCGGAAAACCGGATCTGAACCGGGGCCTTCGGCTGTTCGAAAACCGCGGTCTCCTGCTTTTGAAAGGACATGACGTTTGGCGTGTCCCCGCGGTGAAGGGCTGTTTTGACGCCGTGGTAAACCGCGTCAAACACCGGTTTTTCATTGATAAAGCGAACCTCTATTTTCGAGGGATGGACATTGACGTCCACCGCCTGATAGGAAATCCCTATATGAAGCACGCAGGCAGGGACCTTTCCCACCATCAGCGAGCCTTTGAACGCTTCTTCCAGAGCGACCATCGCGGTGCGGCTTTTGATGTAGCGGCCGTTGATAAAAAAATGCTGCATGCTCCGGTTCGGACGCGCCGAGGCAGGTTTGCTGATGAAGCCCCAAAGCTTTACACCGTTCAATTCGTATTCCACCGGAATCAGCCCCGCGGTAAATTCCTTTCCGAAAACAGCGTATATGGCCGATTTCAGCTTGCCGTCGCCGGGGCTGTTCAGCGTTTCGCGGGAATCACGGATGAACCGCACCGAAATTTCCGGGTGAGAAAGAGCCAGTCTGTCCATCACCGCGGCGATGGCGTTTGCCTCCGTAACATCCTTTTTCAGGAATTTCATGCGCGCAGGCGTATTATAAAAAAGGTCGCGCACCACAAGGGTGGTTCCCTGCGCGCAGCCCGCATCCTCACAAGCCTGTTCCACCCCGCCGTCGATTTCATAGCGCGTCCCCGCCAGCTCGCCCCGCGTCGCGGTCAGAAGCTCCACCCGGGCCACAGCCGCGATGGAGGCCAGAGCCTCGCCGCGGAAGCCGAGGGTGGAGATGCTCTCCAAATCGTCCTGGCTGCGAACCTTGCTGGTGGCATGGCGCAGAAAGGCAACCGCAACATCGTCGCGGGCAATCCCGCTGCCGTTGTCCGTGACCCGCATATAGGTAATCCCGCCGTTTTTTATTTCCACGGTAATAGAGGCCGCACCGGCATCGATTGAATTTTCGACCAGCTCCTTAATCACGGAAGCAGGGCGTTCCACTACCTCACCGGCGGCGATCAATTCCGCGATATGTTTGTCCAATACATTGATTTTACTCATGAAACGCCTCCTTTTTCTGTGTTCCTATTTTGCGAGTGTGGCCAGCTCAAACAGCGTATTCATGCACTCAATGGGCGTCAGGGTGTTGACGTCCAGCTTTTTGAGCCTGTCCATAATTTCCGTCTCGTTCGGCGGAGTGATCACAAGCTGCAGGTCTTCCTGTGTTTCTTCTTTATGCCCGCGCCTTTTCGGCATGGTCACCTGCTGCCCGCTTTCGAGCTCCGACAGCACCTGCTTTGCGCGGTTCACGATTTTATTCGGCACGCCGGCAAGCTTGGCCACTTCGATGCCGAAGCTGTCGTCTGCTCCGCCGCGCACGATCCGGCGCAGGAAGGTAATATCGTCGCCGCGTTTTTTTACGGCGATATTGTAATTTTTCACGCCGTCAATCAGCTCTTCCAGCTCCGTCAGCTCGTGATAATGGGTAGCGAAAAGAGCCTTCGCGCCCAAAAGCTGTTTGTTGGCGACATATTCCAGAACGGCGCGGGCAATGCTCATCCCGTCGAAGGTCGAGGTTCCCCGCCCGATTTCATCCAAAATCAGCAGACTGTTGCCGGTGGCGTTTTTAATGATGTCCGCAACCTCGGACATCTCAACCATAAAGGTCGACTGGCCGGAAGCCAGATCGTCGGAAGCGCCCACACGGGTGAAAATGCTGTCCGTAATCCCGATTTCCGCATAGGAAGCCGGTACAAAACAGCCAATCTGGGCCATAATGACGATCAGCGCGATCTGACGCATATAGGTGGATTTACCGGCCATGTTCGGGCCGGTAATGATGGCGACCCGGTTTTCGTTCCTGTCGAGCGTAACGTCGTTCGGCACGAAGGGAGTATCGAGCAAAATCTCGACGACCGGATGGCGGCTTTCCCTGAGAATGATTTTCCCGTCCAGATTGACGATCGGGCGGACATAATGATGTTCCGCCGAAACCTGTGCAAAGGAAGTCAGCACGTCGAGCCTTGCAATCGCGTTGGCCGTCGCCTGTACGCGGGTAAGCTGCGCGGCTACATTGCTGCGGACGGCGTCAAAAAGCTGGAATTCCAGCTGTACGGACTTTTCGTGCGCGCCGAGGATTTTTCCCTCCAGCTCCTTGAGCTCGGGGGTAATAAAGCGTTCGCAGTTGGTAAGGGTCTGTTTGCGTATGTATTCCGGGGGCGCCTGATCCTTATAGGAATTGCTGATCTCAATATAATACCCGAATACCCGGTTGTACCCGACTTTCAGCTTCGGGATCCCCGTTTTTTCCCGTTCCTGCGCCTCGATCTGGGCGATGATACCCCGGCCGTCGCTCATGTCGCCTTTCAGAAGATCCAGTTCCTCGCTGTAGCCCGGCAGGATCATGCCGCCTTCCCGAATGGAAAACGGAGGCTCTTCCACAATCGCCCGGTCGATTATCTGGTAAACATCTTCAAGAACGTCGATATGCTGTTCAATCTCTGTAAGGAGGTTAGACTTTACATCTTTCAGCAGGGTCTTCAAAGCGGGCAGCCGCGTGATCGCGGAGGACAGCGAACGAAGCTCCCTGCCGTTGGCGGAACCGTACACGATGCGGGACATCAGGCGTTCCAGATCGTGGATTCCGGTCAGCTGTTCGGCGACGGAGTCGCGCAGAATAGCGTCCCCCGTCAGCTCCTCCACCGCATTCAGACGGCGGTTGATCTGGACCGGGCTCAACAGCGGCTGCTCGATCCAGCTGCGGATCAGGCGCTTGCCCATCGCCGTGCGCGTTTTATCAAGCACCCACAGGAGCGAACCGCGTTTTTCCTTGTTGCGCATCGTTTCCAGAAGCTCCAGATTGCGCCGCGCGTTCAAGTCCAGATGCATATACTGCGCGCCGGTGTAAAGGTCTATCCCATTAATGCGTTCGATGCCCACGCGCTGTGTGCGCTTCAGGTAGGAAAGCAGCGCGCCGACGGCCTGCACAATCTCCGTTTTATCGGAAAGCTCCAGATCCGCAAGGCTTTTGGAATGAAACTGATCCAGCACCAGCAAAGAACAGCTCTGCGCCTCAAACTCCGCGTTATCCAGCAGTTCCAGACTGGCGGAAAGCCGCTCCTTGATAAACTTCGGAAGCCCGGTCAGCTCGAGAGTGTTCTGATTGACGAGGATTTCGCGCGGCGAATAGCGGGAGAGCTCGTTTTTAATCTGCTCCGTCAGGTCGCCGCCGGAAAGCGTGGTCGCGTGCAGTTCTCCGGTGGAAATATCCGCAAAGCAAATTCCCGCGCCCGCGCCCTCAGCGCAGAGCGAGCAGATAAAGTTGTTGCGCGCTTCGTCCAGCATGCTGCTTTCCAGCACCGTGCCGGGCGTAATCACGCGGATGATATCGCGTTTTACCAGCCCTTTGGCCAGCGCGGGATCCTCCATCTGCTCGCAGATAGCGACCTTATAGCCCTTCGCGACCAGACGCGCCACATAGCTTTCATAGCTGTGGAAGGGTACGCCGCACATGGGCGCCCGTTCTTCCTGTCCGCAGTCGCGCCCGGTCAGCGTCAGCTCCAGTTCCTTCGATGCAAGTTTGGCGTCATCGTAAAACATTTCATAAAAATCACCAAGGCGGAAAAACAAGATTGTATTGGGATTTTGTTTTTTGATTTCAAAATATTGCTGCATCATTGGTGAAAGATTTGCCATAACCTGCGTTTCATCTCCAATTCATGACTTGATGGGGAATCAGTGACAGCCCCCGCAGGAGGAGCAGTTGCCGCCGCAGGAGGATTCCACGTAATCGGTGGTCTCCGGGTCCTCGCCGTCGGCGGACTGGCCGATAATGGCGCTGACGCGCTGAAGCAGGGCATCCATTTCTTCCTTGGCCCTGTTGTAAGCCGTCATATTCGGATTCTGCATGATCTGGGCGTAGACGTGGCGCAGCTCCTGATTGAGCACCTGCATTTTGTCGGAATCCTGCTCCGGCTTCTGAGCTTCGTTGTTGATCGCCATTCTTTTGAGATTGAACTCGCCGATCAGATCCTGCAGCTGCTGATCGTCGTCGCTGTTCTGCTTTGCAAGCTGCATATTCAGATAACGCTCGTCCTTCTGTATTTCTTTGCCGATTTCTCTCGCTAAACTGATAATATCCATTTTGTTACTCCTTAATAATAATTTATATTGATGAATAAAACGTTGAAAATTTGATCGTCCGCCTGCTTTATTGATGAAGCTCTCCGTTTAAAATCCAGTTGCGGGCGGAAGTGATCCTTACATCGGCAAAGCTGCCGATCAGGCCCTGGTCCCCCGGGAAATCGACAACGATATTGCCGTCGGTCCGCCCGGAAAGAAGGCCGTTCTTTTCATTGCGCTCTTCCACCAGCACACGCTGGACTGTGCCGACCATACCGGCGCAGCGCGACGCCGCGATCCGCTCCTGCGCTTCGCAAAGCTGCGCAAACCATTTCGACTTTTCCTTGGCGGGAACCGGGTCGGGCATCTTCGCCGCCCTTGTCCCCACGCGCGGGGAATAAATAAAGGTAAACAGCGAAGTGAATTCCACCTCCTGAATCAGGCTGACGGTGTCGAGAAATTCCTCGTAGGTTTCGCCCGGAAACCCGACGATCACGTCGGAGGTAAGAGAAAGATCCGGAAGCTTTTCCTTGGCGTAACGGATCAGATCGAGATATTTTTCACGGGTGTAGCCGCGGTTCATTTCTTTCAGCACGCGGTCGCTGCCCGACTGGAACGGAAGATGAAGGTGACGGCTGATATGCCGCCCCTGCGCGATCGTGTCAATCAGCTCACGGGTCGCGTCCTTCGGGTGCGAGGTCATAAAACGGATGCGGTAATCGCCATCCACCGCGTCGAGCGATCTCAGAAGCTGTGAAAAATTCACCGGTTTGTCCAGATGTTTGCCGTAGGAATTGACATTCTGCCCCAAAAGGGTAATATCTTTGTACCCCGCCTTTACAAGGCCCTTGAACTCCTCCAGAATCGCCTCCGGGGTACGGCTGCGCTCCCTGCCGCGCACATAGGGCACAACACAGTATGAGCAAAAATTATCGCAGCCATACATGACCGTAAGCCATGCTTTCGTGCTTCCGTCGCGGTGGACCGGCAGACCTTCGACGATTTGCCTGTCCTCGCTGTCGTCGCCGCGCGCAAACACACGGGAGCCCTGCGTAATCGTGGTAAATAAAAGCTCGGGAAGCTTATGGATCACATGGGTGCCGAAAACCAGATTGACGAAAGGAAAGCTCTTCCGGATCCGCTCGGCAACATGCTCCTGCTCCATCATACAGCCACAGAGGGCGATAATCAGGGAAGGATTGCGCCGTTTCACATTTTTCAGCGCTCCCACATTTCCGAAAACCCTGTCTTCCGCATGCTCGCGGACCGCGCAGGTATTAAAAATGATGAGGTCCGCCTCATCTTCGTGATCGGTAAAGGAAAAACCCATTTCCTCGAGCTGGCCCTTTATTTTCTCGCCGTCCGCAACATTCTGCTGACAGCCGTAAGTGTGCACCAGCGCCATAGGGACGGCGCCGCGCGCCCGGATCGCCATGATCTGAGAAACGTCGCTGATGAATTCAGCCTGGGAACGCGCCGGCTGCTCCCGAGCCGGAAATTTTTCTGCCAAAAGGATAGCCCTCCTATGTTGTATGGTATAACTGATTATATCATGTTGCTTTGGTTACTTCAAGAAAAAAGAACCAAAAGCCCTGCCGCCGGGCAAGCGGCGGCAGGGCAAAAGGAAGTCCTATTTCGCTTTATACATCCACGGAATGGTGCGCCAGACGGCGAGCCGGCGTTTCAGCGCCCTGTCCGTCTTCCTGCCCGCCGAAAGCAGCTTGTCGTATCCGGCGGCGCGCAGATAGCCGCGCACCGCGTTATAGCCCGCGCCTTCTTTCAGCATGATGTCCACCCCGTTCATGACGGTCAGAGGCAGCTTCTGGTGTTCAAACAGCTGGATCAGCTCCGCGTCGTCCCGGCGGGTGGTTTTGATGAGATCAAAAATCCGGAGCATGGCGTCGGTATGCTGGAATATATTCTTCCCCACCGGCTTCTGCTTGCCGCGTTTTAATTCATAGACGGTATCCCGTTTGATGACCGTCGGCGACTGCGCGATCGTCTCGGCGGAAAGCAGGCAGCGAAAAACGAACTCCTCCGCGTATCCGTGGCTGCAGGAGTCGAAAAAATAAATCTGCCTGTCCAGCAGAAACCTGCGCCGGAGCATGACCGCGGAGATATCGATATGGATCGAATGACAGAGGACGCCCTTCAGGTATTGGGCGCCGCTTTCCTGACGGATCGCCTTGCTGATCAGCCGGCGTTCCGCGGCATGGGCTTCCTCCTCACTGATACTGCCG
The DNA here is from genome assembly GCF_053840905.1 of Caproiciproducens sp. NCBI lineage: Bacteria > Bacillati > Bacillota > Clostridia > Eubacteriales > Acutalibacteraceae > Caproiciproducens > Caproiciproducens sp. Next base: position 251,302 of record NZ_JBNLXQ010000001.1, on the reverse strand, counting down.
AATACAAAATCCGCCGAGGTGCGAAAAGCCGTTTCCAGATATCCGCCGATAAAATCGCGGTACAGTCTGCGGGCGAAAATAAAAGTGAGATAATCTCCCCCGGACTTCTGTATTCCTGTATTTAAAGCCGCGGCGACGGTTCCGTCTCCGTTCTGAATGACAAAACCACGAAGCTTCAGCTCTTTGATCAGCTGAACGGCTTCCCAGACCGTCTTGTCCGCGGAGCCCATATCCACTACGATGAATTCCGCGTCCAGCCCGGCCGCCTGCGCGGCGATCGAGCGCAATACTCCCGATATTTCCTGTTCAACATTTCTCACCGGAACAATAATGGAAAGCTTTGTAATCTGCATTACCGAACCTCCTTTACTGAATCTGTTACCAGTATATCATATTGCGGCGAATAGGAAAGATGAAAACTGACAGTTCTCCGTTCCTAATTCAAATTACTTTCAGTGATATTCTCTTTTTTCTCCGCCGGATGCTCCTGAAAATAGCGTCCTGCCGTGTAAAGCTTGCTGTCGTCGATAAAATGCGTCAGGCGCAGGACAATTTCCTCCGGCTCCTGCTTCATGCCGCAGCGCGCCCACTGGATAACGACGCCCACAAGCCCGTAGGAATAGAATTCCGCTATAAAAACCTTGTCCTCCGCGGCGATCTGGCCGCCCTGTGAAACAGTATCCAGCATCTCGGCGATCAGGTCCTTCGTCACATTGAAAAAATAGTCCTGAAAAGCGTTTTGTCCGGTGACGCTGAGGGCATTCGTATAAAAATACTGCTCCCTCTTCATCGTTTGCAGAACGTCAAGAACAACATTGTTCCATTCCTCCAACGATCTGTGCTGTGTGACGGCGGAAACGACCTCATTGTAATAAATCCAGTCCACCAAATCATATTTGTCCTTAAAATGATAATAAAAGGTCTGACGGTTAATCCCGCAGTGTTCCACAATATCGGCAACCGATATTTTCTGGAGCGGTCTTTTCATCATCAATTCCTTTATGGAAGCGGCAATCGCTTTTTTGGTGATCAGTGAATCAGACATGGTTTATTCTCCTGAAATACATGGGGATGATTATGTAGGAGGGCCTCACCCCGGACGAATGGTTTGTTTCCATTTTACCAGTATTATTGTTTTTTTTCAACAGGGCTGTAAGGAATCCATTTTTTTTACAATAGTACTTGCATTCTCCCAAAAAATATGATATTATAACAAAGCTGTTTTAAAATAATGTATGGGGCATTAGCTCAGCTGGGAGCGCAGTGCATCCGGTAAGCAACACCTCAGAGTCAGGAACAAATGAAAAATCGAATAGCCCGGAAAGCCGCATCAATAAAGGGCTTTCCAATATTTGGGGGTATAGCTCAGCTGGGAGAGCGCCTGCATGGCATGCAGGAGGTCAGCGGTTCGATCCCGCTTATCTCCACCAAAAACAATAAGCCACAAGGCCAAAACCTTGTGGCTTGCGTTTTATCTACGGCGACCGGACACTTGATAAATATCAGGGGAATGCGGAGATCAGTCATCGCATGATGGGTAATCCCTGATATCCTCATTTTCATAGAGCAATCCCATTACCAAAAGCGAGGAAAGAGCTATGTTTTCCAATTGGAGGACATAGCTCTTTTTTTTATATCCAAACGCGAAAATCCTAATAATCGCGGGCGTTATAAAAATGGAGTAGCTATTCCGTTCTCTTCGTGGTATCTTATGTGCTTGACAAATCAAAAGAAGGAGATGAATATTGGTGAGCGTAAACGCCAGAGAAGAAGAATATGAGCATGTGGAGCTGTTCGGCCGGCCCGCGCTTTTCACGAATTCCCGCATTGACCGCGGCACCGTGCCGGAAGGCTTCCACTGCTACGACCTGCGCGGCTCGGACCGCGACCCCGGAAAACCGACGACGGTGGAAAATCGGGTGGCCGTCAATCACGCCGGTACGGTGCTGACAGCCGAGCCAATCACCATTCCCAGGGAGGGCTTTCGCCGATTGCGCGGCGGGCGGCAGAACTATGGCTACATCGTGGAAACGGAGCGTTACCGCTACTGCCTGCGGTGCAATCCCGGTCCCGGAGATTATCAGGCGTACCTTGCGGCTTTCGATCTGCGGGTACAGAGGATGAACATGAAACAGGAAACACCCGCGCAGGATTGCGGCCTTGAAGATGGAATCGGGGATCAGACGCCCGAACAGGGCATCACGATGGGAGGCTTATGAGATGAGACAGCATCCGAAATGGCTGGAGTTTTTACGCGAGCAGTACCCGCCGGGCACACGTATCCGGCTCGCACAGATGAACGATCCCTATTCCCCCGTGCCGCCCGGCACCGAGGGGACGCTCGAGTACATCGACGACGCGGGCCAGTTCCAGATAAATTGGGACAACGGCCGCACCCTCGCGCTCATCCCCAGTGAGGATCACTTTTCCATCATTCCGCGGCCGTTCCAGACTCTCAAGCTCTACATGCCGCTCACCGTCACCACCTATGAGCGCGACGAATACGGCGACATGGACAACGATCCCGTCAAGCTTGACAGCCGGACGGTCCTTCCCTATGAGGATCATATCCTCGCCGCCATTCTGAAGGAGCGCGCGCCGGAGGAAGCGGAGCGTGGCCTCATGAAATACTATGGCGCGGACGACGCTGTAAACGACAAGGTGCGGTCTTATGTTTTCACGGTGGAACGTGTCCAGGGCCAATTGATGGGAGTCGCTGAGTGCCGCATCAAGAGCGAACTGACAGCTGAGGAACTGGAACGGCTCAAGGCGAACGTCTCCGGCCAGGCGTCCGATGGGTTTGGGGAAGGCTTCGAGCAGCGGCCGATCAAGACCCCGGACGGTGAGATTTACGTCAGCCTGTGGAGCAGCGAGAAAGGCTGGAACATCATGACGCAGGATGAGCTGGAGCAAAGCCAGCAGATGGGAGGCATGCGGCTTGATCAACAATAAAAGAATCATGGAGCTGGAGATCAGCCGTCCCGATACGTTCGGCTCGAATACTTCGTCGACAATTGCGTTGCCCGCCACCCCCTATGAGCTGCTGGATGCACTGGACAGGGCGCGCGTGACCGACGAACGGGTTATCTACTCCACGGAAATCCTGCGCTGCGAGCTGGACTACCTGCCCCAATTTCTCAGCCCCAGCTCCAACCTGTATGAAATGAACCATCTCTCCCAGCGGCTGGCCTCACTCAGCGATTGGGAGCTGGACTGCTTCGAAGGGATGGTGATGATGGATGCTATCCAGAACAGCTATGCTTTGATCCCTGTGGAGCGGCTGATCAACATGACCGTCAGTATGGAGCACTGTCAGATCGCCTACGAAGCACACAACGACGAATCCCTCGGCAAATTTTATGCGGAAAACGGCTTCGTGCTGCAACTGGACAGCCTGCCGGACAATATCTACGCATGGCTGGACTTCGGCAAGATCGGAAAAGAGATTCGCGAGGGCGAAGGCGGCGTCTTTACCCCGCACGGCTATGTGGTGCAGAACGGTATGATCGCGCGGCTGTATCAGAGCGGAGAGGCCGTCCCCGCCGAGAAGCCGGACTACACGGTGCTCCTGCGCGTGACCAAAGGGTATTTCAACGATCCCGAATCTGACAACGGTCTCTCCGCGCTCCTGAAGCTGCCCGCCGGCGATCAGGAGCTTTTTCAAGCGGTGAAGGAGGTGGACGCGGTATCGCCGGAGGACTGCTCGTTTGTCGCCGTGGACTGCGCCATTCCGCAATTGACGGAGAAAATCACAGATGAGCTGGAAGCAACAAATGGCGATTGCTACGGTCTGGTCAATGAGCTGGCAGGACAGCTACGGCATCTTGACCGTGAGGGCGGTATCCCCGCTTACAAAGCGATGCTGGCGGTGGCGCCCGAGGACATCTCTCTGGATGAGGCTCTCGATCTCGCGTATCAGACCGATGAATTCAGGCTTCTGCGGGAAACCGCGACCCCTGCGGATTACGCGAAAGCGGAGCTTGCGAAATGTACAATCCCGCTGAAAGAGGAACTGTTTGCCAGTGACGCGGCCCTCTGCTCTTACGGTGAAAGGCTCATGGAGCGCGACAAGGCTTCCTCCACCGAATACGGCGCCCTCGTCTCACGGGGCGGCCGGACGGTGGAGCAGTGCCTGAATCGGCCTGAGCCGCAGATGGAAATGAGGTGAATGAATCATACTTTTATCCAGAGATGTGCAACCGTAAACAGAATAAACTTTGCGCCGCCTTTTGATTTTAACGAAGATCAAAAGGCACTTTTTTGTTTCAGGAGGAAAAGTGTTGGCAGGACAATCGAATACGGTTAACAAACGGCGCCGCCTTTGCAAAAAGGCAGCGCCGTTTCCGTTATAAGGAGATGAACCATGGATCAGAAAACAAAAGAAAATCCCGGAACAGGATCGGCGGGCCCTCCGAAGCCGGTAACCCTCCCGCTTCCCAAAGAGCTGTCCCGCTGCAAAGGCTGCCCGTACCCCGGAATCGGCTTCATCTGCTGGAACACGGACGGGACCTGCATACGCACGGATGAGGAAGAAATGAACCGCCGCGATGGAAGAAGGCGGCGCAAGTGAACAGCATCATCAGCTGGATCGGCGGGAAGAAAGCTCTGCGCGACCAGATCTACCAGCGGATGCCGATTCAGATAGGACGATATGTCGAGGTGTTCGGCGGAGGCGGCTGGGTGTTGTTCGGACGAAGGCCCGACTCCGCTATGGAGGTGTATAACGACTTCAATGCCAATCTTGTCAACCTTTTTCGCTGCGTCCGCGACCGCCCGTTCGCGCTTCTGAAGGAACTGAACTTTCTGCCCCTTAACGGGCGGGACGAATTCGGCGTCCTCAAAAGGTACCTCGAAAAAGAGGAATTCACCAGCCCTTACCTGAAAGAGGAACTGGAGATCGCCGAGCGTTATCTGGCTCCTCCGGAGTATGAGGAAATCAAGCCGATCCTGCTCGAAAACGCAACGATGAATGACGTCAAGCGGGCCGCGGCCTTTTACAAACTCGTCCGCCTGAGCTACGGCAGCGGCTGCACCAGCTACGGCTGCCAGCCCTTCGATATCCGCAAGACCTTCCATTTGTTGTGGGAAGGCAGCCGGAGGCTCCGCGACACGGTTATAGAGAACAAAGACTTTGAGGCCCTCATCCGGCAGTACGAGCGGGATGACGCCTTCTATTATTGCGACCCGCCGTATTACCAGACGGAAGGTCATTACGCCGTGGCGTTTGGCCTCGAGGACCATTACCGTCTGCGGGACACGCTCGCTTCCTGCAAGGGGAAATGGCTGGTGAGCTATAACGACTGCGCATTCATCCGTGAGCTCTACCATGACTTTCAGATCGAGACGGTCAGCCGCCTGAGCAACCTTGCCCAGCGGTATGACGGCGGCTGCGAATACGCCGAAGTCCTTATCGCCAACTATGACACCAGTGAAAGACTGCGCGAACTGCCGGTGCAAATGAACCTCTTCGGTTCGTCCGACGCCGGCCTTTTTTGCTATGCAAAAGCATAGCAATAAAATAAATTCAACCGCGCCACATGCGCGAAAACTTCATGCGCTCCCGCCTCTTTTGCATCCATCGTGGCGCGCGATAATCCGCGCATGAAGTTTTATGACCAAACGGCCCAAATCAAGGAGGAAAATGCAATGAGATTACTTGAAACCAGCGCCGCCGTCGACCGGAAAGGGCGCCTCAGAATTCCCAAGGAAGTCTCCATTCAGCTGGAGCTTTCCCCCGGCGATGAAATCCGTGCCCTGATCTGCGACGATTCACACACTCTGCAGGCTCTGTGGCGGGAGTTTGTTTCCCGCCACGGCGTGGAGGATGAACAGGATCCGGCTGACAACGAGGCTTTGGAGGAAGTTGTGCTTCCCGGGGAGATGCTGGCGCAGGCGGGGCTCCGCGCCGGCGACGGACTTGACGCCATCTGCGGCGAGCGGAAGATCGTCATTACGGCCTCGGACGAAGCGCCCGGCCGTCTCGACCCTCTCGTCAGTCTGCCGGACGATCTGCGCAGGCTGTGCGGCGATCTCGGATTCAACCCCGGCACGGTTCGGAATGTGATGCGGAAAGGAGGTTATTTCCGTGAATAAGCCGATTTACAAGATTCTCGACGCCAAGGGGCGCGTGCTGATCCCGCGGGAAGCGCGCTCAGCCGCGGGTATGGACTACGGCGACATTGTCCGTCTGGATGTTCAGAACGGCCGGGTGTCGGTCAAAAAGGTCAACATCGTCGAGGTTGGGGACAAATCTCCGGAGGCGGTGGAGGCATTCGTGCACGCCGCCATCCGCGAGATGCCGGAGGAAAGCCAGATCGCCATCGCCGCCCGGCTGCTGGAGCTCATCGAGCAGAGAAAGGAAGGCCGCCATGGATGAGAAACCGGTCTATGGCGAGGAAGACTGCGTCCAAACCGGAACCGGTATGTTCATCGCCGGTTATGTGGTCGTTCTTAAACCGGAAGCAGTGCCAAAAGATCAGCATGGTATCCGTCAGCTTCTCTTCTGCGAAGGCGGATGGGGCAGCGTCCCGGACGAGGCCGACGGTTCTTCCGTGCGCGCCGTTTCCCTCGTCGGCGGAGAATGTGTTCGCCGGAGACGCAGCGAGATTCTCGGTTTGCTGAAACCCGAGCTGCTTCCCGACCGCGCGCGGCTTCAGCTGTCACAGATCCGGCCCCTGGATTCGGAGGTCCCCAAGGCGCCGCAATTTTTCGGTTACTGCTTCCTGCCGGACGGGCGCTATGCCGCGGGTGTTCCTCTTTCCGATGAGATGGAGGTGCGGGAGTACATCGACACGCAGCGCGGATACCAGCACCGCGTCATGATCTGCGACAGCGAAGACAGCTGTGTATTCGAAATGACCGCGGGTAAGGTCATTTTCCCTACACAGGAGGACATCGAGCGCTTGAATGAAGAACAAACGCTGTCGGACGCGCCCGTATCCGGCGGGATGGAAATGAAACCGTGAATTTCCGAGAAAGTGAGGCGATCCGGCAATGAAGAATATTGAAATCCGAAACGGCCGCGTCCTGTATTACGGCAATGAAGCGGGCTATGTGGAAAACGGCAGGGCCGTGGTCGACCCCATCTTCCAAAGCGATGAGCTCTCGGACTTTCTTACAAAGGAGAAACTCGAGACTCTATGGACCAACGGTGTATACGACCGGCTCACTGCCGCGAGAGAAACCACAGCGGCAGGCGCGGAGGTCCCCGCAGCCGGGCGGGCCCATGGTTTCCCCGACCGCCCGCCGCTGAAAAGCTGCCGGATATGGCAGTTGAAGCCGGACGTGGATGTCCGCATGAAATTCGTCGGCTACGACGAGCTGCTGAAGAACTTCGGCGAGCCGGATCCCGGCAATTACCAGATTGCCTACGACGGGCAGGTGGAAACCAACGATCTGGAGGAACTCTACACCAAATTCAACATCGATCATCCGCCCGGTTACGAGGGGCACAGCCTCTCTATGTCGGACGTGGTGGAGCTGTACGACGAAGCCGGCAGCTCTTTCCACTATGTCGACCATTTCGGCTTTAAAGAGATCAGATTTGACCCACCCGGACAGGAGATGCGCCAGGGGCCCGCCCTGAGTCCCTGAAGGGTGCTATAAAATTTCAAACAAAATACGGAGGTGTGGAATGAATCAGGAAAACAACAACGGAAAGGAAAAAAGTAAAAAGCGCAAAAGGGTGCTGCTGATTATCCTGCTCATCCTTCTGCTTGCGATCATCGGCATCACTTTTTCTTTTTGCCATGCCGGGACACCGAATGGTGGCGGCCCGTCCCCATCCAGCCAATCGGCCCCTTCTTCTTCACTCGATAATAACGGCAACGCCTTACCGGGCGGGTACGTCCCCAAATCCCGGCAGGAGATCCTGTCCGAGCTGCGGGAAAAGGAGGTCGTAGTCACCGACAAAGTGAGCGAACAGATCGCTTTTTCAAGTGGCGCAAAGGGCACGGTTGGTACATGGACGGTGGAAAACCCGGCATCCAACAAGGTGATTGAGCAGTGCGCTGTCATACTGAACGGACAGACCGTCGCGGAATCGGTGCCGATCTATCCGGGCCAGCATATTGAGCAGATCACCCTCTCCCAGAAGGTAGCCCCTGGTACTTACGACGTCATCGCAAATATCAAATATTACAGCACGGATACCAAGTCACTGCTTGGTCAGGCGGATTACCGCCTCAAGCTCACTGTTTCGTAAAGCCGGATTTCCGGCTTACAATCAGATTTATAAGGAGGATTTCCCATAATGAAAAAGGGTATCAAAAAACTGCTTGCGGGCATCGTCACCCTCGCCATGCTTTCCCTCGCGGCGGTTCCGGCGTTTGCCGCGACCACCACAACCGACTCGGGAACCGGCAACGTCACCGGCTCTGTAACCATCAACGGATCCATTTCGCCGCTGACGATCAGCGTGACGCACCCCATCAACGTCGCCTACGCCATCAGCCCCGACGCCGGCACGTTCACTTCACCGGACATCGGCATCACCAACAACACCAAGACGGCGGTCAATGTCACCGTCCAGTCCCTCGCCGCGGCATCCGGCGGCTCGCTGACCTTTACCGACGTCGACCCCGCGTCCAAGTCATGGAGTACGCTGAATAACGCGGATTCCAAGAAATACATCGCGCTCGGCGTAAAGGCGAAGGACTCCACTGGCTGGAGCTCCGGCTACAGCACCGCCACCCATTGGGCGACCACCCCGTCGCCGCTGCTGGTCGGATCGTTGAATCCCGCGACAACCGGGACCCTGACGCTTACGGCGGATTACGGCCTTGCCTTTGACGCGGCCTACACCGCAAACCACAGTCTCGTGTTCCTGTTCCAGCTCACATAACCGATAACGGACAGGCGGCCGGAGGCACACAGTTTCCGGCCGCTGTCTGTCCCCCGGAAAGGAGGTCAAACTCTTCATGCGTTGCTTCAAGCGCCTGTGTTGCGTCCCGCTCCTTGCCTGCTTTCTCCTGTTCACGTCCATTTTGCCCGGCATCACGGCCTCCGCGGCAACCACCCTGACACTTTCTGCAACGCCGAATCCCGCAGAAAATTATGTTGCTTTGAGCTGGACAAACAGCGACAAAAGCCAGCCGTATAGCTACATGCTGTACAGCAAATCATCCCATGATTCGACGTTCCAAAGTATTCCATCAAAGGCCAGCGTGAAAGTGCTGAACATCTACCCGGATAATTTTTCCGGATCTTGGGCCGTTTCGGGAACGGTATCCTTCACAAGCACATTAGACGGAAAAAGTTATACTTTCCCCAAAAGCGCGTCTCTGAAAATGTGGATGGAAGCCACAAATCCTGACAGCCTAAATGGGTATGGCAAAGGTCTTATCTCAGTGGATACCGTTCCTCTGTCCAGCTTCAATGCTAACCCGAACGCCTATTTAAAAGCGGCAGACGGTTCATATAAGTACGACACCGTGTTTTTCGGTTCGTGGGACGGAAATTCCAACGAGGATCTGACGTCGGCATCCGAACCGTATGTTGAAGCGTTCGTGAATACTGGTCGTGGACTTCTCATTGGGCACGATACCGCGTCTTGCGCTCCGGAATTCATGCACACCTATTTCAGCAGACTCGCGGAAAAGTACGCAAACTTGTATGCACTGGGGGGACTCAGCCAATTTCCGGCCTATGGCTACAATCAGGTTACGATCAGAAAAAAGGGGCTTCTGACCAGCTACCCTTGGGCAATCGGAGATATCGGCTCAATCCTGAACACGCCCATGTCCCATACTTATGGTCAATTCGCCATGGGTGACATCTGGATGACATACCCTCAAAATTTATGGAGCACCGCCTCCGAGATGAACACCTATAACGGAAAATCCGGTACCAATAATTTTTATCTGACGACATGGAACAACGTGGCAATGATTCAAACCGGCCACTCCAACGGGGCGGCAACGCCGGATGAGCAAAAAGTCCTTGCTAATTCACTCTTCTATCTCAGTCAAATCACTTCTGCAACCAGCTGGAATGACCATAAGGGACAGGATTTGGATGCACCTGATGCGCCGGCTATATCGGGCATCACCCACAATTCCGGCCGGACACAGTATACAGTCAACTACTCCTCGCAGGATAATCCGACCGGTTACCAATATTATGTGGAAAGCACCGGTCAAAACGACGGCGTGAAATACGATTCGCCCACCATCAGCACCAGTATCGAAAGCGGGATGAAGGGTTACTCCATTTCCATCGACAATAACCCATCCGGGGTTCCGGACGGCTCCATCACCACCACCTCGGGAAGCTACACCTTTGCGCGGCCATCCGGCAGCGGTTTTTATGTTCACATTGCCGCTGTAGACAACGTAGGAAATGTTTCAGCAGTCACGACCTATCATGTGGATGAGCTCGTTTCCGTCACACATCCGGTCAGCGTCGGCTATGCGATCAACCCCAACAGCGCGGCTCCTTTTACGGCGCCGGATGTCCAAATCGTCAACAACTCCACGATCCCCATCCGGGTTTCTGTCCAGAGCCTGTTTGCATCCGCAGGTGGTTCGCTCACGCTGAACGACGTGTTGCCGTCCAAGTATGCGGACTGGAGCAAACTGACCTCCGCGCAGACCAGATCGGACATCGCCCTCGGGCTGGGGATCAGGGAAACATCAACCGGAAGCAACACATGGTCGGAAATCGACCGGACAACCCCGCTTTATGCATCTGCTGTCACAGGCAGGATTCCTCTCGGCATCCTGAACCCCAACGGTGCCGCGGGAACACTGGCACTCACGGCAAAATACGGTCTTGCCTGGGATAAAGCCTACACTTCGGTTCACAGCCTTTCGCTGTTTTTCGATCTTACAGATTGAAAACAGATTTCTTCCACTGACAGCGGAAGGCTGTCTTTTTATACCCAAATTTGAAAACACAGGAGGAACAAGTCATGAGTGAACTGCAGAATGTACCGGCCGCCGCCCCCGAAAGTCCGGCGCAGCCCATGCAGGTGGATGTGAAAATCGGCTCCATCCGGCCGGAGGGCAATATCAAAGCCTACGCTTCAGTCAACCTGAACGGCTGCTTTGCTATCCGTAATGTCAAGGTGCTCGAAAGCAGCAAGGGACTGTTCGTGAGCATGCCGAGCTACCGGGCCGGGAACGGCGAGTATCGGGACATCTGCTTCCCGGTCACCAAGAAATTCCGGGAGCAGCTCAACGGCGCGGTGCTGGACGCCTATCACCAGGCGCTGATCCAGGGGCAGAAGGAAGCCCTCAGGCAGCATCCTCCCGAGGCTCCGAAGCAGGAAGCCGGAATGCAGATGGCGGGCGTGTGACGCCCGCCATCTTTTCGCCCCAAAGTATAAACAGAATAACGGAGGTATGTCATGAAAAAGAAAATATCCAGCGCGAAAAAGGGGTTCGCGAGCAAGCTGCTCCGGTTTTATGCCAGAATATCTTCCCGGAAGGCGGAAGGATTCGTTGACAGCGCCATCAAAATCCTGATTGCCGTCGTCATCGGTGCGCTGCTCCTCGCCGGCCTGTATGCCCTGTTCGGCAATACGATCCTGCCGACCGTGACCCAGCGGATCAAAGATATGTTCAATTATGCCGGGTAAAGGCCATGGCCTGGATACGAACCGCCGCTTTTTTTCTTCTGCTGTCGGCGGCTGCTGCCGGCGATCTCAAAAACAGGGAGATCCCGAGGGGCGACATTCCCGGCATATTCCTGGCCGGACTCCTCGTCTTTAACCCGATCAGGCTGCTCGGCGCCCTCGCGGGCGCCCCAATTTTTATCCTCGCCCTGATCTGTAAGGACAGGCTGGGTTTCGGAGACGTATGGCTGACAATCGCGGCCGGGTCCGTCGTTGGATTTGAGCATGGGCTGTGGGCACAGATCATCGCCTACAGCTCCATGCTCTTTTTTTACGTCGGCTGTCGGATCTATCGGAAGTACAGGCCGCATGGAAAGGTGCTGAACCAGCCGTACCCCCTTGCGCCTTTTATCTCATTCGGCTTTATCGCGGCCTATTTTCTATGAATATTGGAGGGATTATCTCGTGAGCTTTTTCAAAAACCGCACCGTTCTCGGGGCGCTCTGCATTTTGTTTTCACTCCTCATTTGCTTTGCGGTCACGCCCCTTTTTAACGCCGGGGTTTCGCATAAGACAAGCATTGTGCGCGTCACGAAGGACATCCAGGCCGGGCAGCAGATTACCAAAGACATGGTGCAGACGTTGGAAGTCGGCGGTTACAACCTGCCTTCAAATGTACTGAAAAGCCCGGACAGTGTTGTCGGAAAATACGCTGCCGCGGAGCTCGTTCCCGGCGACTATATCCTCAGCACGAAAGTCACCGGAACTCCTACCGTGTCAAACGCCTATCTGTCGGCCCTGAACGGGAGCAGGCAGGCTATTTCCGTGACGCTTAAAACCCTTGCGGAAGGGGTTTCAGGCAAACTGCTGCCGGGAGATATTGTGTCTGTCCTCGCCCCAGACTACCAGAACCAGGGCAGCACTGTCACTCCGAAGGAACTGCAGTATGTGGAAGTCATCGGCGTGACCACCAGTGAGGGCGCGGATGCCAATGCAAACATCGGCCAGAACGCATCGTCGGGCGGCACAACGACGGATGATGCGAAGAATCTGCCAAGCACCGTCACCCTGCTGGCGACGCCGGAGCAGAGCGCCATCCTCGCGGGGCTGGACGCGGACGGGAAGCTGCACCTTGCCCTTGTCTACCGGGGCAGCAAGGACAACGCTCAGAAATTCCTGGGCGCACAGGACAAGGCCCTGAAAGAGCTGTACCCGGACGCCTCCAGTACGGCGCTGACGGATTCCTCCGGCCCGGTTCAGGAAAGCAGCTCTTCCCAGACCGCCGCTTTCTCCGGCGAGGGGGGACAGTAATGTTCCATTTTCAGACCGGAAGCCTTTTCTCCCGGAGCTCCGGCGCGTCCAAGGCGGATCCCGAGCCGGAGCCTTCCGCACAAATTCTGGCCGTATGGGGAAGCCCCTCCTCCGGAAAAACCACGGTCAGCGTCAAGCTGGCCCAATACCTGACGAATCAGCGCCGCAACGTGCTGCTTCTGCTCTGTGACAGCACGGTTCCCATGCTGCCCTGTATCTGCCCGCCCGCGGACCTTGAGTGCGAGTGCTCCCTTGGGAGTGTCCTTGCCGCTTCGCATATCACCGCAAGCCTGATCCGGCACAACTGCATCACCCATAAGCGCATCAGCCACTTGAGTATTCTCGGGATGCGCAAAGGAGAAAACGTCTTTACCTACCCGCCATATACCTCCGAGCTTGCGGCGGAACTGATCGCCGGTCTGCGGGAGGTCGCGCCCTATGTAATCATCGACTGCGGCAGCGCCATCGCCCATGACATCCTGTCAGCGGTGGCGCTCATGGAGTCCGACGCCGTTCTGCGGCTGGTTGGCTGCGATCTGAAATCCGTCAGCTACCTGTCCTCCCAGCTTCCGCTCCTCAAAGATAACAAATGGGATGCGGAGAAGCAGTATAAGGCGGCAAGCAACATTAAGCCCAATCAGGCCAGCGAAAACATGGAACAGGTTCTCGGAAACGTTGCGTTCAAAATTCCACATTCCGACGAGCTGGAAAGCCAGATGCTCGCCGGAGATCTGTTCCGGGAGTTGTCGCTCAAGGAGAGCCGGGGCTTTCGCAGGGAAATTCAGAAAATCAGCAAGGAGGTGTTCGACGTTTGAAGCCCATTCATATGACAGACAGCCAGAACCTGTTTTTTACACCCGCGGACGAATCCAGAGACTTCGGAGAGGTTCTGCGGGAAGTTCAGGGGTATATCTCCACCCACTACGCCTCTCTGCTTTCGGCGGGGGCGGGCCTTGAATCCAAGGCGCAGCTCAAGCGGTACATCGCGCAGTATGTGCGGGAAAACCGGATCGCCGTCGCCGGCATGGATCAGCCCCGGCTCGTAGAGGCGCTGCACACTGAAATGGCGGAGTTCGGTTTCCTGACCCATTACATTTTCGGCTCCGGCGTTGAAGAAATCGACGTCAACGCCTGGGACGACGTGGAGGTGCAGTACAGCGACGGCAGCATAAAAAAACTCGATGAACGCTTCGATTCCCCGGCGCACGCCGTCAGCGTCATCCGCCGCATGCTCCACATATCGGGCATGGTGCTCGACAATGCCAGCCCGGCCGTGCTGGGGCATTTGAGCAAAAACATCCGCATCGCAACGCTCAAGGATCCTCTGGTGGATGAGGATGTGGCGGTGGCCGCGTCCATCCGGATCGTCAACCCGCAGAACATGGGGCGTGATGATTTTATCCGTCTCGGCACGGCGACGGAGGACATGCTGGATTTTCTCTCCGAGTGCCTGCGTTACGGCGTTTCCATCTGCGTCGCGGGGCCGACCGGATCCGGCAAGACCACGCTGGCAGGATGGCTCCTGACCACTATACCGGACAACAAGCGCATTTTCACCATTGAATCCGGGAGCCGCGAACTTTCGCTGGTGCGCCGGGATGCAAACGGGAAAATCCGCAACAGCGTCATCCACACGCTGACCCGCGACAGCGAAAACGGCCGGCAGCGAATCGACCAGACCGACCTGCTGGACATCGCTCTGCGTTTCAACCCAGACTATGTCGTGGTGGGTGAAATGCGCGGACCCGAAGCGGACGCGGCGCAGGAAGCCGCCCGCACCGGCATCGCGGTTGTCACCACAATCCACGCCAACTCCTGCCAGGCAACCTATTCCCGTATGGTATCCCTGTGCAAGCGCGCCGTCGATACGCCCGACGCGACCCTCATGGGCTATGTCACGGAGGCGTTCCCGCTGATTGTATTCTGCAAACAGCTCGAAAACCGGCAGCGCCGTGTGATGGAAGTGATGGAGTGCGAAATCCTGCCGGATGGCGCGAGGAATTTCCACCCCATCTTCCAGTTCGCCATCAATGAAAACCGTATCGAAGACGGCCGGTTCATCATCAGCGGCAGCCACAGCGTGGTACAGGGTATCTCTCCGAGCCTGCAGAGGCGGCTCATTGAAAACGGCATGCCGCAGGACATCCTCAAACGGATCCTGCAGATTGGAGGCGAGGCCGCATGACCGCAATAGAATTGTTTGCCTGCGCCGGTCTGATCGCCGGCGCTTTTATGATTCTGAAGCTCTCGCCGCTGGAATTCGCGGACGGGCTGTTCGGCTTTCTGCTGAAACGGCCCCGGAGCATCCGGGATGAGATCAATGAAACCACCAGGCGAAAAAAGCCGTCATTCCTGCGCCGTGAAATCATCGAGGCGCAGGAAATTCTCCGGATGACCGAACAGAGCGAACGCTTCTCCATGGTCTGCGCGACGTCGCTCCTGTTCTTCGCTTTCGGAGCGTGCGTTGCCATTCTAATGCAGAATGTGTTTCTTGTGCCGGTTCTGGCGGTGGGGCTCGCGTTCCTGCCGTTTCTCTATGTCCGGACGACGGCGGAACACTTCAAAAAGAACGTCGCCGCCGAACTGGAAACGGCGCTCTCTATTGTCACGTCGGCCTACCTGCGGAATGAGGATCTGCTGACCTCGATGGAGGAAAACCTGCCCTATCTGAACCCGCCGGTGAAGAATGTTTTTGCGGAGTTTTCCGCGCGGGTTAAGCTCATCGACCCCGACGTGGAGGCGGCAATCCGCGAGATGAAGCCCAAAATTCAAAACGAAGTGTTTCAGGAATGGTGCGATGCCGTCGCCGCGTGTCAATACGACAGGAGCCTGAAAAGCACGCTGACGCCGATTGTTACCAAACTCTCCGACATTCGCGTGGTCAACGCCGAGCTGGACTACCTGGTGTTTGAACCGCGAAAGGAATTCGTCATCATGGCACTGCTGGTTGTCGGCAATATCCCGCTCATGTATTTTCTCAATCGGAGCTGGTACGCGGCGCTGATGCATAGCCTCGCGGGCCAGATCGTCCTTGCGGCCTGCGCCGCGGCAATCTTTATCTGCGGTGCTTTTGTCATTAAACTGACAAAGCCCATCCGCTACAGGAGGTGACGGGGATGACGGGCTTGCTGTTTCTTTTTGCGGTCCTGCTTGCGGCGGGGCTGTTTTTTCTTCTTTCCGATTTGCTGAAGCTTCCGACGCTGGCCGCGGCCAAGGCTTTGCTGAGCGCCGGGAAGCCCCGGAAAAAAGCCGCCAAAAGCGTGGAGGCTTACCTCATGATGTGTGCCGGCAAGCTGGCAAGGCTTATCCGCATGGACGAATATAAACGCAGCCGTTTGGAGAACACCCTCAAAGCGGCGGGGATTCCCATGACGCCGGAGGTCTACACCGCGTATGCCATTGTGAAAAGCGGAGCGATCGCTGTCCTTGTGATCCCCTGTCTGTTCTTATTTCCGCTGCTGGTTCCGGTGCTGATGCTGCTTGCCGCCCTTGTATATTTCAAAGAAATCCGAAAGGCGGACGAGCAACTCAAGGCGAAACGCGAGCAGATTGAAAGCGAGCTGCCCCGCTTTGTGGCGACCATTGAGCAATCCCTCAAATCCAGCCGCGACGTGCTGGCGAT
Source organism: Caproiciproducens sp. (assembly GCF_053840905.1). Classification (NCBI taxonomy): domain Bacteria; kingdom Bacillati; phylum Bacillota; class Clostridia; order Eubacteriales; family Acutalibacteraceae; genus Caproiciproducens; species Caproiciproducens sp. The sequence continues at coordinate 234,815 of NZ_JBNLXQ010000001.1, read as the reverse complement.
GCTGGAGCATTACAAGCAAAACGCGGGCGAAGCCTTTGCGAATGAGCTGGGAATCCTGACCGCCGACATGCGCTCTTCCTCCTATGAGGCGGCGCTGACCCGCTTTGAGGCCCGGTTCAATTCGCCTCGTATATCCGATGTGACGCGCGGCCTGATCGGGGTGCTGCGGGGCGACGACGGGGCGGTATATTTCCAGATGCTCGATCACGACTTCAAGGCGCTGGAGCTCCAGCGGCTGCGCGGCGAGGCGCTTAAAATTCCGCCGAAGATCCGCGTCTATTCCTTTGTGATGCTGATGTGTTTCCTGTTCACATGGCTCGCCGTCATGGCGATCTCAATCATGAAATCCCTCGGCACCATGTTTTAGCGGCGAACCGCCGCTAATATGACGCGGGTGCAGACAGCATCCAGCGGAAAACAAGGCACCCGCGATCCTGAATATATCCATGTATGTGAGGAAGGGAGGTTTATAGATGGACCATCAGAAAACGCTGCAGGAGCTTCAGGAAAAGCTCGATGAAAATTACAATGCCTTTGTGCAGGGATGGTTAAATCTCGACACACCGACCCTGATCGAAAAAGCGGAGGAAATCGCCGCAACCAAAACGGTATACAAGGCGCTCCGGGCCAGCCATTTCAGGGACATGGAATATCTGCTCCGATTCCGGAACCCTCTGGAGGTTGTGCGGGATCAGTGGATGGAGGAAGAATCCTATGCGCCCGATGAGGATATGGAGCATGTTCTCTGGTCGGTCGCGGACCGCGGCGACGCGGAACAGGATTATGAACTTGACGAGGATTTTCACCCTCCGGAACAGCAGGGGGTGAAACTGTGCTGAAACGGCTCCGCTCCCGCCGCGGGGAAGGTTATATCGACATCGCGGTGCTGGTGCTCTGCGCCATGCTGGTCATCGCTTTCGCGGTCAAACTGTTTCCCGTGTATATAGAGAAAAACCAGCTGGACTCCTTTGCCACGGAGCTGTGCCGGGAAGCGGAGATCTCAGGCCGCGTCGGTACGGAAACGGACGCACGGGCGCGGGAACTGGAGGAACAGACCGGGCTGCACCCGTCTGTCGACTGGTCAAGGACAGGTAAAATCCCGCTCGATCAGGAATTCACAGTGACGGTGTCCGCACAGGCGAATATCGGACTGTTCGGCGGATTCGGCAGTTTTCCGATCAATCTGGAAGGAAAGGCCAACGGGAAAAGCGAAATTTACTGGAAATGAGGTGAAGGAAAACGTGCGCAAAAAACTGAAGCATATTCTGAAAGACCGGCGCGGGTTTTCCTTCCCGCTGGTTGTGGCGGTCGCCCTCGCGCTGGTGCTCATCCTGTGCGGGATCTCCGAATACCTGCGTCTATGCATCATCGCGTCGGGCGTCCGGGATGCGGTGCAGTCTGCCGTCGTCGCTACCGTAACCGACAATTACAGCAACGTTTATCACGGAGTCCGTGAGGGATATTCCGGTGGATATCGACCCAGCGGCTCTTCCTGGGTCGGAAGCGTCAGTACCGGCGATATTTATGGCCGGCTTGATCGGAACCTCGGCCTGAAAAATGAGAACGGAGCCCATGTAAAGGAAGCAGACGGCGCGGAGGAATTCAAGATATCTGGTTTGTCGGTGACCATTCAAAACGCACCGCTGGCGCCCTCCAACCCTGCAAACAGTCCGGCCTTTGCGGCCGACGCGACGATTCAACTGGAAGTACCGGTGAGCTTCGGCGGTAAGACGCTTTCTCCAATGCATGCCACATTGAAAGTTCGGGCAAAATATATGCCTGTTTTCTAAAAAAATCGCAGTAGCAATAGACTTTTTACCCTTTCTGTGATAGTGTGTGAAACAAGAGGAAACAAACGGAAAAGAGAAAAAAGGAGGTCAAACTCCATGAAGAAATTATCGGATAAAGCCAAAAGATCATTGACCATCGCCGGCATCGGCGTGGTGTGTGTGGCTGTGATAATCGGGATTTCCTATCAGCTTAAGGCCGAGGGAGCCAACGACGCTGATGTCGCGACATCCTCATCTTCTACTTCCAGTGAAGTGATCGTCCCGGCTGTCGGGACAAACGATAATACAACGAAAAGTGCGGCGCTCGCTTCGTCGGCATCCTCCCAGGCACAGGAAGCTTCAAGCAAGGCGGATCAGGCGATCCAGCCCGATGTATCGAAACCCGCGGCACCTTCCTCCAAGCCTGCCGCACAGGGCAGCACCACCAATCCTTCCAAGGCACCGACGTATAGCTCGAAGGATACTGCCCCAAGCGAAGGATCTGGAAGCCAGAACTTTCAGAAAAAGGACGGAAAAATCTATGTCCCCGGATTTGGATGGGTGACAGACAATGGTGGTGGCGGTTCTGGAACAACGGTGGATGGCGGCGGTGATATTAACAAGCAGGTCGGTCAAATGGATTAGCAATTAAATTTCATAATTCATTACATCATTAAAAAGAAGCAAGGCAAACAACGCCTCGCTTCTTTTTTATTTTCGGAGGTGTTTATGAAACGGATCCTGAGCGTACTTCTAATGTTGACGCTGCTTCTGACGCTCTTTGCCCCACTCAGCGCTTATGCCGATGACGGGGATGGAAATATCGACCACGGAGGTGGCGGGCTTGGAAACGGCAGCGACGCAAACTTCTGGAACTCCGGTGACGAGGGTGTCCGGGTAACCGTTATCCGGGCAAGCGACCACGCGGTGGCGTCCGCCTCCGTGGATTTCACCAACAGGCATCCGGATGATATCGCAATCAATTTCGGGAAAGTGAGTAAGATTGCATACGGAAATGGCCATGCGTTGACGCTGAATACCGGCCAGTATTCCTATGTCAATCCGGCACAGCCGCTCCCCAGAATTATCAGCTCTGACCAGGGACAATCCAGCATTGAAATCATCAAAGAATATTTCTGTTCGGAATACGTTGTGATGCGAATAGCACAACTTACAGGGTTTAGCTATGCAACTCTTACAAACGGAAACTATAAAATTCTGTTGGAACCAATCGCCTATTTCACCTTCTATGGTGCACGGGTGGCAATGACCGCTACAGAAGCCGCGCTGTACGACCAGAAGCTTGGGGGTGACCTGCGCTCCAAAATGGCGTCCCTGACTCATAAGAATCTTCCGCTGGCAATGTTTTTGGATACTCCGGATCTTGGTTATCCTGCATGGACGGGCTCCAGGGATGATCGCGTGTCCGACTCCACGATTATTTCCTCTCTCGGTCTCGGCATCGTCCGCTTTTCCGCAGCCGAACCGCCAACGCAGGTCAGCACTCAGAATTACACTTACCGTGTCAACACCGAAGTTATCACACCGGTGACTGTCAGCGGCGGGCAGTCGGATCCCGACCACCCGGTAACGGTAAGATTCAATATCGGCGGCAGAAACTATGCGGTTGGCAACGTATATTATCCTGACGGCGACAGTCAGCTAGCTTGGGTGCGCTGGACAACGCCTTCCACGCCGCAGTCCATGGTCATTCATGTGTCTGCAACGGGCAGAGGAAGCACCAGTGAAGGCACGATCAACGCGAGCATTGTGGATCTTTCCGGTCATGACCCGCCTGATCCCAACGCCGATGACCGAAACAGCGGCTATTCCCCGGCGAGTATGCCAAGCAATCCACAGAAGACCTCGGCCTCATGGAACGTATGGCGGCCCGTATGGCATGCCGATTGGGTGTGGGTTTCGGACTGGATTTGGCACGGCGACGACACCAGCGGTTCTTGGGAGGACAACGGGCAATGGGTCGATCACGGATGGTGGGACTTTGCCTGCGATACTTATATGGCGAGCCTTTCCGCATCCATGACTATTACGCCGGACGGCAAAGACCCGACTGCATCCGGCAAAACCATAAAAAGCGGATATGGGATCAATCATACCGCTGCGGCGTCTGTCAGCACCAATCAGTCCTCGGCGGTAACTGGCGCTCAAACCGCCGTCACCTACTTCCCCGAATTTGGGTATAAGACGTATTGGCGCCTGCTGGACCCGACAGCCGGCGGGTTCAACGCACGGTTTGAATTTGCCCCCAACCGCTATTCCACCTACAACCGGCGCACTCATTTCACACCGCTTTGGATGCCGGACGGAAGCTATACTCCATACACCTTTTTGGAAGATTGTTGGACCCCGACCGGCATGCTCAGCATGAATCTGAGCGACTCAGTGACAATTAGGGGAAACCTGTGGTCGGACTGGCGCGCCATCCCGGCATTACCCTGAACCATCCGCAGATAAAGAAGAAGGCCGTAGGCATCATGCTCTGCGGCCTTGAATTTTATCCTACAATGAAAGGTGTGAAAGCATATATGAAAAAGCGGAAGAAGTTTGTGATTCTCATTTGCATGGCTTTAGTGATGCTCTCCGTGTTTTGTATCACAGCGTCCGCAGCCGGCAGCGGCGACGTGGCGGGGGCGGTACAGAGTACCTGGTCGACTGCTTCCCAGCAGATCAAGACGGTGGTCAACAAAGTGGTTTTCCCCGCTATTGATCTGATTCTTGCTGTTTTCTTCTTTGCAAAACTTGGCACGGCTTATTTCGACTACAGAAAGCAGGGCCAATTTGAGTGGGCCGCGCCAGCCATTTTGTTTGCGTGCTTAGTTTTCACCTTGACGGCCCCCCTTTATATCTGGGGTGTCATCGGGATGTAGCCAATTGACCGATCAGCCTAATCCCGGTGTTATAAGGACTAACCAGCAGACCGCTTGGTGTTTCCGATATTTGTTTGTTATTTTCTTGCTTTGTAAAGGGCAATTCGGTATACGGTGGCTTTTTATTTTGCGCAAAGGAAGTGAATGTTGTGTTCATATGGAATTTCGTAGCCGGAACCGTGCTCAATCAGATTCTCGACTGGGTCTACAGTCAGATCGTCGGTTTTCTCGGGAACTTTTTTGCGCAGATGGGTGACATGGGCGCCGAGTTGTTCGACATGGACTGGGTCAAGTCCATCGTTCTCTTTTTCGTTTACCTGGCCTGGGCACTATACGGCACGGGTCTTGTGGTGGCGGTTTTCGAATGCGCGATTGAGTATCAGTCCGGCCGCGGCAGCATCAAAGACACAGCTCTCAACGCCATCAAAGGGTTTATGGCAGTAGGGCTTTTCTCGACCGTACCGGTGGAGCTGTATAAGCTGTCTGTAACCCTTCAAAGCAGCCTGACGGCGGGCATTACCGGCTATGGTTCAGGAATCAGCGGCCTTGCAAGCTCAATCATCACCGGGCTTAACTCGGCAGGAACACTGGAACAGGCGGCGAAAACCAATGTGTTCGGTGGGCTCGGCACCATTACAAGCCCTATTCTGATTTTGTTTATTCTCATTCTCATGGGTTACGCCGTAATCAAAGTGTTTTTCAGCAACCTCAAACGTGGTGGAATTCTCTTGATTCAGATCGCGGTCGGCAGCCTATATATGTTCAGCGTTCCGCGCGGCTACATAGACGGATTTGTGTCATGGTGCAAACAGATCGTGGGTTTGTGCCTGACGACGTTTCTGCAGGCGACCATCCTTTGCGCCGGTCTGCTGGTGGTCAAAGATCATGCCCTGCTGGGGCTTGGGCTGATGCTGTCGGCCGGTGAGATACCCCGCATTGCCGGAGCCTTTGGTTTGGATACGTCAACCAAGGCCAACCTCATGAGCGCGGCATATGCCGCACAAACCGCAGTGTCTATCACCCGCACCATTGCGAAGGCGGTGGCGAAGTAAACGAAAAGGAGAGACGAAGTTTGAAACAGGTCTATATCTGTTCCCCATACGCGGGGAACATTGAGGAAAATATCCGCTTTGCCAAAGCCGCCTGCAGGTATGCTATGAAACAGGGCTGCGCACCCATTGCCCCGCACTTGCTGTATCCGCAGTTTTTGAACGATACTATTCCCATGGAAAGAGAGGCCGGTATCCAAATGGGGCTGCGGGTTTTAGCCTCCTGCGAAGAACTGTGGGTGTGTGGAAGTCGTATCAGCGAGGGCATGGAAAAAGAAATTGCTGAAGCAAAGCAGCTCGGCATTCCGGTCCGCAGAATATCGGCTGAACAAATTCAGAAAGAACAAGCCATCAGGCAGTATGGTATTCTGGCGCGCCGCAGCGCCTTGTCGATCTGCGGTTCCGCCGAGGCGTGGCTGAAACAGGATGGAGAGCCGGTAACGTTTGACACCTACGAGGAGGCGGCCGCCGAAGCAAGGCGGCTCAATGAAGGAATGGGGCCCGTCAACCGGACGGTGGAATATTTTCCGAAGGAAAAAAGCCCCCTGCCGGAAGAAACATCCTCCTTCGGCATGAGCATGCGGATATGAGCACTTCACTGACTATGGGCAGTCTATTCGATGGGATAGGCGGCTTTCCCCTGGCCGGCACCCGGCAGGGCTTCACCCCTCTGTGGGCCAGTGAGATCGAGCCATTCCCCATTCGGGTAACCAAACTTCATTTTCCGGATATGATTCACATGGGTGACATTACGCAGCTCAACGGGGCAGATTTGCCCCCTGTGGACGTCGTCTGCGGGGGCAGCCCGTGTCAGGATCTGAGCACCGCGGGAAGGCGCGCGGGGCTTCAGGGCGCGCGTTCCGGGCTGTTTATGGAACAGATCCGGGTGATCAAGGAGATGAGAACGCATGACGCAGGAAGCGGACGGACAGCTGACGCTGTTCGCCCCCGATACATGGTCTGGGAGAACGTCCCCGGCGCCTTCTCCATCGCAGCCGGAGAGGACTTCCGTATCGTGCTGGAGGAAACCTGCCGAATTGTCGACGGCGCCATATCTGTTCCTCGACCTCCGGGCGGGGTGTGGTACGCTGCTGGGTGCATTATGGGAGATCAATTCTCCCTCGCTTGGAGAATATACGACGCTCAATACTGGGGCCTCGCCCAGCGCCGCAAAAGGGTGTACCTTGTCGCGGATTTTGGAGACTGTACCGCACCCGAAATATTATTTGAGCAAGACCGCCTGTTTGGGGATCCTGCGCCGGGCGAGGAAACGTGGGAAAGGCCTCCCGCCGGTGCTGCAAATGGCTCTGGAGATTCAGGCAGGGATCCGGTCAACATAGGCGCGGATAGCAGTCTTGTTGCCTTTGCCTGCAACCAGCGGGACGAGGTGCGGAATCTCCATAATGTGTCCGGCGCCATTCAAGCCCAGCCGGGGATGAAGCAGCAGACTTTTATCGCTCATCCGTCCAAGGAAACGCAGACTTCCAACTGCCTGACTCCATGGGACACCCAGCAGAAGCGGATCTTTACGGAAAAAAGTGTCGCTCCGACGCTTGCCGGTATGGATGGAAACGGCGGCAGAAACCCCGGTGGCCTCCTGCTGTCTGCGGGCGTAATCAGCAAAGGAAACGGCGAGTGCTTTCTCACACCTGAACAGCATACGGCTCTTTCATCGGGCGGCGGGCAGGCAGGCCAGGGGTATCCCTGCGTGCTGACCGCCGCCTTTTCCACAGGGGCCGGTGCTGCGGCGGGCGGCATCGGATATCGTGAGGAATGTGCGCCGACCCTTAAAGCGACCGAAGGCGGCAACATGGTGCCAGGCGTTCTGTGTCTGAACGATCAGGGCGGGAGCCGCATCGATCTGAGCGGCAACCTCTCCGGTACGCTCCGGGCGCAGGAGCATGGGCACACGCCTCTCGTGATGGGCGAACCGGAATTATATGAAAACCACGGGATCGATTCCCGCTACACCGGGCCGCACGGCGTGGCGCCCACAATGTCCGCGCGGTACGGGACGGGCGGCAACAACGTGCCGCTGATCAGCCAGCCGAGCGAAGGGGTCGGCTCCGACCTTCCTACCGGTCAGAGTTACTGCATCGCCGGCAACATTATCGACCGGCAGGATCATAACGGCGGCAACGGGATCGGCGTTCAACCAAACATCAGCTACACGCTGAACACCGCGGACCGGCATTGTGTCTTTTCTCAGCAACGAAGCGACGAGTACACGCCGAACGGCGTGGTCAGCACCCAGAGTGCCCGCCAGTACAAAGACGCGACCGATCTCGTGTGCGACACCGACATCGCGGGAATCAACTGCCGTGCCGGATCGGAAAACGGCGACCTGTGCGGTACGCCGCAGTCTCATCCAGGCGGCGGTTATTCGTTCAACACTCTGTATCCAGTGCGAACCGGAAAGCTCATCCGACGGCTGACACCGCTCGAATGCGAACGGCTCCAGGGCTTTCCCGATCACTGGACGGATATCCCCGGCGCATGTGACAGCGCGCGGTACAAGGCCCTCGGAAACAGCGTGGCGATCCCCTGTGTGGAGCATGTGCTCCGGGGGATCGCTTATTTTTTGCTCAAAACCAGAAATAAAAAGGACTGATTGCATGTATATCTATCCGGATAATCTCCGGGCGAAGCCCACCCTCTGGCTGTGGGAGTTGCGGGATCTCGGCGTGATCGGCGTCGGCCTTCTCCTCGCGGTGCTTGCGTTGGCTCAGCTGCGATTTCTGCCGCCTATTGTCCTCGTCGCGCTTTACGCCTTTTTGAGTATCCGCTTCGACGACACCAGCATTTTGAATTTCATCAAAAATGCAGCGGCTTTCTTCCTCACGAAACAGCAGTATTTTGAATGGGGGCTGTCGGACGCTGCGAATCCGCCTGATATGGGACCGCGTGGAAGGAGCAAAAACTTATGAGCAGGCAAACAAAAAAACAGGCAAGGCAGTGGCAGACCACCCGCCAGCTGATCAACACAAAAGCCATCACCGATTACAGCCTGCAAACCTATCGGAACGACGAACTGGTCTATTTTATCGTGCAGCCCACAAATATCTCCGTGCTGTCTGAAGAAAGCCTGTCCGCCCGGATCTATGCGCTGATGACCGTCCTCAAGGGGATTGCGGAATTGGAGTTTATATGCTTAAACAGCCGCGAAAATTTCGAGGGCAACAAGCAATTTCTGCGCACGCGGCTTGAAAAGGAACAGAATCCGGCTATCCGTGCTCTGTTGGAGGCCGACCTGAACCATCTGGATCGTATCCAGATGCAGATGGCGACGGCGCGGGAATTTCTGGTCGTGCTGCGCCTGCGGAATGAGAAGCAAGGCGAAATTTATTCCTATCTTAACCGCATTGAGAAGACCCTGCGGGAACAGGGCTTCTCCGCCAAACGCGCAGATTCAGAGGACATCAAATGCCTTTTGGCCGTTTACTTCGAACAGAATGTCACCTCTGAAAAGTTTGAGGATTTCGACGGGGAGCGTTGGTTGATTCCAGACGAATAGCGGCGCCGGTTCTTGTTGGGTTTGGTAATAGACTTGACACAGAATTTCGGATATTGTGTATCCAAAGGGGTCCCCTTGGATTACATATTTACGGTTAAGGACGTGTAAAACGATGAAGGATGTTGACGAGGCGCTGAGCGACTATCTGGAAACCTATGAGGCCGATGAGATCTTCAACGACCATTTTTCCGGCATCCGCAGAGCGTTTATTGCGGGTTTTAAGGCGGCGGGAGGCGAAGTTCCCCCGATACAGCCCGTATTCAGGATCATACGGCAAGACCATCCCCCAAAATGATTCAGGAGGGATCGCAAAGAATCTATTATGAATGTTTTTGAATCGGCATTTACCCAGCTGTGCGAATCCATGGCGTTCGATGCCGTGCGCATTTGTGGATCCGGACACCATACCGCTCTTTTGTTGCTAAGGCCGTAAAGCCGATGCAGTACATCGGCTTTACGGTTGCTCCATAATCGGACAGAAAAATCCGATTTATACTATTCACTCATCACAAGGATGAAACGCCATCAATTCAAATATCTGCCCATCTATGCTGATTGTTTCGTCGATAGGGATCACTGTGCCGTCGGTCATAACGACAACCTGTTCATATTCGTCTATCTTTTTAGCTGAGCCGACAGCAGTAACATAGGCACCGCCTTTTTTCTTCGCATCCGGCTGGAAATAGGTGATCGTGATTTCGGGATGCTCTTTAATCCGATCTGTTATGATTTGCAGCTTTTCTCGCAGAGCGTCCTTCGCATATTCGTCCAAATCTACTCTCTCGTCAGTCAGTCTTGCGGTTTCTTTGATTGCGGCTTCATAACCGGTCAGTGCGGCAAACGGGGAAAACTGAGCTGCCCGGTCAATAGCGGTCATATGGGAACGTGTCGCGGAGATATGGTGAGGGAGATTGATGATGTCGTCATATGTCCTTTTCATGCCTTGTGCCCTCCAATCTGCCTGTTCCGATCTATTGTGGTAGCGCCTTCCTCCAGATTCATACCCCTTAGAATGGCGTTCTTGCCGTGTTTCTTTTTTATCTCCAGCATTGTTTTCTGCACCTTTTTTTCTCGTGCAAGTTCGGCTTTTTCATCCTCTTTTTTCGCCTGCGCAGCCGCGTAATCCGTAAAGAGATCAAGCTGTTCAAAGTTGTCCGCCTTTTGAACAGTTCCCTCATCAACAACATGATTTGCTGTAATGTTGACTCTTCTGATCAGGAGATTTTTGTCAATGATGCGGTCAAACAGCTTTGCGACGGCATCCAATATTAGCTTTGTAGACGAGGTCGGTCTGCCAAGATTTATTGAACCATGCGCGGATTTCGGAACGGCGCGTCCATAGTGATCCATGGTAATTGCTCCGTGATATGATTTTTTTATCGTCGGATTTGTCAGATTTTCGATATCATATCCGGCCGTCAAGACAAGCTGGTCGGTCACAAGCCGTTTATCCACCAGATCAAGCACCAGCAGATCGGTCATTTCCCGCACGATCAGCTTCGCTTTGTCAAAAGTATAGGCGGATTGCAGCACCTGCCCCGATCCAACACTGTTTGAGCCTGGCTTATATGCTTTAATATCGGCAATCGTGCATGGCTCCCACCCCCATGCGTGGTCGATCAGCAGCTCGGCGTTGACGCCGAACAGTCTGTACAGTAAATCCTCGTTATAGTAATCGGTAGGTTTACCGAGAGAGCATCTCGCAATATCCCCCATCGTAAAGAGGCTGTGTTCCTCCAGCTTCTTGGCATATCCTTTTCCGACGCGCCAAAAGTCTGTTAAAGGCCGGTGCGACCACAGCAGGCGACGGTAGCTCATTTCGTCTAATTCAGCGATCCGCATACCGTTGTTATCAGCCGGTATGTGCTTTGCCTGGATATCCATAGCGATCTTGCTGAGGTACAGGTTTGCGCCAATTCCCGCCGTTGCTGTAATGCCAGTTGTTTTGAGTACATCCAGAATCATTTCCTTGGCAAGCTCACGGGCTGAGAGATTGTAGGTGTTCAGATATGCGGTGGCATCAATAAACACCTCGTCAATGGAGTAGACATGAATATCTTCGGGCGCGATGTACTTCAGGTAGATATTGTAAATCCGTGTGCTGTACTCTATATAATAGGCCATTCTCGGCGTTGCGACAATATAATCCAACGAAAGACCCGGTGAGGATTTCAGTTCGGTATCGTTACAGGAGGCACCGGAAAAGGCTCGTCCCGGTGCTTTGCGCAGCCGACCCGCATTTACTTCCTTGACCTTCTGTACAACCTCAAACAGCCTCGCCCTGCCGGGGATGCCGTATGCTTTGAGGGAAGGAGAGACGGCGAGGCAGATGGTTTTTTCGGTGCGGCTTGCATCAGCGACAACGAGGTTGGTGGTCAGCGGATCAAGCCCTCGTTCCACGCACTCGACCGAAGCGTAGAAGGATTTTAGATCGATTGCGATATAGGTCCTGTTCTCCATGCTTATTCTCCGGCCTCCTCCTTTAAAAGTCATCTGTTTGCAGATTGAAATTACAGAGTTCCCATTTTACGTTTCCCCACTATGCTTCATGAAAAACCACGTTTCAATAGTACATTACCCTAAAATTAGAAACCAAGTTGTTTCAGCGTTTTCACAATGTCTGATAAAGTGCATTTAACATCGCACTTATTATACCATGCTTAACCGCAAGAGGGTCCGTGCCGTCACAGAGATGTGGCGGTTTTTTATCCAAAATCCAATCGGGAAGGAAGATGCCAAATGGCAAAGCAGCAGAAGACGAAAACGCCGCCGCAGGAGGATATCCGCATGCAGGAATTTCTGGACATGATCGCACCCTCGGTGATCAAGTTTTTCACGGATTATTTTATCTGCGGCAACACATTTCGGTGCGTTTGGGCTTTGCGTGAATACCCGACGACGACCGATGAGCAGGCCATCTTACGCTATCTCGGAGAAAAAGACGGCGTAACCCTGCACCTCTACACCAGGCACGTCACACCCATGGAGGAAAAGAAAATCATCTCAAATGCTGCGAACAAAAACCGTATGCAGCGGAGCAGCACACAGGATCTTCAACAAACCGTCACAGCTGAGTCGAATTTACAAGACGTCACCACCCTTGTCACACAGATGCACCGGAGTAAGGAGCCGCTTCTGCATACGGCGGTTTACATCGAGCTCTCCGCCCACAGTCTGGAACAGCTCGGTCTGCTTCAAACCGAAGTGCTGACAGAACTCATTCGTTCCAAGCTCAATGTGGATAAACTCCTGCTCCGCCAGCAGCAGGGATTCCAGAGCGTCATCCCCTCAGGCTGGAATGCGTTTTCCAGCCAATTTGAGCGGGTCCTGCCCGCAAGCTCCGCCGCCAACCTGTACCCCTTTAATTATTCGGGCAAAACAGATCCCCATGGCTTTTACCTGGGCCGCGATAAGTTCGGCTCGAATGTAATCGTGGACTTCGACAAGCGGGACGATGATAAAACCAACAGCAATATTTTGATCCTTGGCAATAGCGGCCAGGGCAAAAGCCACCTTTTGAAGCTGATCCTCTGCAATATCCTTGAATCCGGAAAAAGCGTGATCTGCCTCGATCCGGAACATGAATACGTTGATCTGGCCGAAAACCTCGGGGGGTGTTTTGCCGACCTCATGAGCGGTCAATATATGATAAACCCTTTGGAGCCCAAGACCTGGGACGAAGGCGGCAGCCCCGAGGACAAGGAAGCGCCCCAGGCATTCCGGCAGCGGACAAAGCTCAGCCAGCATGTTTCTTTCCTGAAGGACTTTTTCCGCTGTTACAAGAATTTTTCCGACCGCCACATCGATGTTATCGAAATCATGCTGGGTAAGCTCTATGAAAAATGGGGGCTCAGCGACCGCACCGATTTCAGCAAGCTGGAGGCCGCTGATTACCCCATCCTTTCCGACCTGTACGCGCTGATTGAGGATGAGTACAAAAGCTACGACCAGGCAAAATATCAGCTCTACACCGCCGAGCTCCTGCAGGAAATCCTGCTGGGGCTCCACTCCATGTGCCAGGGCGCCGAGAGCAAATTCTTCAACGGCCATACCAATGTGACTTCCAACCGCTTTATTGTGTTTGGCGTCAAGGGATTACTGCAGGCCAGCCGGAATGTCAAGAGCGCTCTCCTGTTCAACGTCCTTTCCTTTATGTCCGACAAACTGCTGACCGAAGGCAATACGGCCGCCAGCATCGACGAGCTGTATCTGTTCCTGACCAACAATGGCGGCGGGAACGGCAACAATTATGTGGTCATTGAGTATATTCGAAGCTGCATGAAGCGGGTACGGAAAAAGGACTCCGCCATGATTCTGGCCTCGCAGAATCTCGAAGATTTCAACATCGAGGGCATCAGGGAGCTGACGAAGCCGCTGTTTTCCATCCCCACGCACGCGTTCCTCTTCAACGCTGGCAACATCGACAAGCGTTTTTACATCGACTCCCTGCAGCTCGAGGAATCCGAGTACAACCTGATCCGCTACCCCCAGCGGGGCGTATGCTTGTATAAATGCGGCAACGAGCGGTATAACCTGATGGTCACCGCACCGGAGTACAAATCAAAACTCTTCGGTACGGCCGGAGGCCGCTGATCATCGGAAAAGAGATGAAAAATTTTGGACATGAAAGAACAGCGGTTCGGGATTGAAATCGAGATGACAGGCTTGACCCGTGAGGCTGCCGCACGTGTGCTGTCCGAACATTTCGGGAATCCCGTCAGCCGCGACGGGGGGTATTACGGCGAATATTCTGTTTTGGACAGTGAGAGCCGCCGCTGGAAGGTCATGAGCGACGGCAGTATCACCTGTCAGAAAAAAGAAGGAGGCAGGCTTGTTCCCGCGGACCATGATTACAGTGTGGAGCTGGTCAGCCCCATCTGCCATTGGGGTGACATCGAAATCATCCAGGAAATCGTGCGGAAACTGCGCGGCGCCGGAATGATCGCCGATAAAAGCTGCGGGATCCATGTGCATGTGGACGCCTCTCCGCACAACGCGAACACTCTGCGCAACATCACCAATATCATGGCTGCGAAAGAGGATCTGATCTATAAGGCCATGCAGGTGGAGGTTGCCCGCGAGCACCAATATTGCAGAAAGGTCGATCAGCGTTTTCTTGAAGAACTCAATCGCAAAAAACCCAGAACGCTCAATGAGGTCAGCCGCATCTGGTACGGAGGCGCAGACCGGAGCTACCACCATTACGACGATTCCCGTTACCACTGCCTGAACTTACATAGCGTGTTCCAAAAGGGCACAATTGAGTTCAGGCTTTTTAATTCCACCACTCATGCCGGAAAGATCAAGGCATATATCCAGTTCTGCCTCGCCGTTTCCGCGCAGGCCCTCAACCAGCGCTGCGCCAGCAGGCAGAAAACCCACAGCACCAATGAAAAATACACTTTCCGCACCTGGCTTTTACGGCTTGGGCTGATTGGGGATGAATTCAAAACCGCCCGGCTGCATCTGCTGGAGCATCTGGACGGCTGTATCGCGTGGAAAAACCCCGAGCAGGCTATACAGCAAAAGCAAAGGTTACGGCAGAAAAAAGAAAAAGAACTGGAATCGGCCGCAGAAAGCCAAGCCCAACAGGAGACTGCAACGGCCACTCCACAGCAGAAATCGGCCGGGGAGGACGAGTCCCCGGCCCTTGTCATGCGTATGTAAACATATAAAGGAGATGTGTTTTTGTGAGCAAATCTATGCTGTATATCGCTTACGGCAGCAACCTTAACCTTCCGCAGATGGCTTACCGCTGCCCGACCGCCAAAGTGGTTGGAACAAGCGAGATCAGGGATTATGAACTGCTGTTCCGCGGCGGACGCCGTGGGGCGGTTGCCACCGTGGAGCCGCTCAAGGGGGCGAATGTTCCCATTCTGTTATGGAAGATCCGGCCTGCCGACGAGCAGGCACTCGACCGGTATGAAGGATACCCCCATTTTTATCACAAAGAGATCCTGCCGGTGCAACTTGGGGGAAAGACACAACCGGCCATGGTCTACATCATGAACGACAGGCATCCCTTCGGGACCCCTTCGGATTACTACCTGGGAGTCATCATGGAGGGTTATAAAACGGCGAACTTTGATACGGATTTTCTGGAAAGGTCCGTGGAAAAGTCCATCCGTCTGGCCGAAGAACAAGAGCAGTCCGAACAGGAATCACCGGATCTGGAACAAGGCAGTCTGTTCAATATGAAATGAAAATAACGCTCAATCGATTATTGCAATAGGAGCGTAAAGCGGACGCCCTACTACCCGCCGGGGTGTCTGTTCTTTTCTGCCCAAAGGAGGAATGCTTCATGGCTGCACCCGCTGTGGCCCTTGCAGTTAAGGCGGCGGTTGCCGCCGCCACAGACAAACGGACGTGGAAGGTGATCGCAGTAACCATCACCGCTGTCCTGATGCCCTTTATTCTTGCCGTACTTTTACTCATGAGTTTTCTCTCCGGGGGCGCGGCACACAACAACGACGCTGTGAATCTCGCCTTCCACGGAGGGACGATCTCCTCGGATGTTCCCTCTGAATATCGGCAGCATATTGAAGAAATGCAAGATGCGTTCAGCCAGTTGGACGATGCGATCGCACAGCTGCATATTGAATCCGGGGACGGAAGCCTCGACTCCACGCGGGTCAAGGCTGTTTTTTATTCTCTGTATTTCGGCGCCGACTCCCTGCAGGGGGTGGACTACGATTCGTTTGCCGGCTGCTTTGCAAAAACGGAAACCCGCACCCGCACTGTTCAGAATTCGGATGGAACCCATACTGAACAGAGCTATGACGCAGCTGTTCCGCTGACTGATCTCAATCAGGTCTATAAGAATCTTGACAGACTCCTCGGCCGGACCGTCACGGACGATGAAAAATCCAATGCCGATGAAATCTGTCAAAGAGCTTTGGGCGAAACCGGCACAGGGCTTACCGTCTCATCGCAAGTACCCTCCACTGCCGGCCTGATTTCCCCTGTCGGAAGTAACTGGCGGGCACTGGTCACCTCGGAATTCGGGCCCCGCATTGACCCGATCAACGGAAAAGCCACTGTCCATACAGGCATCGATCTGGGCGTACCGACCGGCACACAGGTCTATGCGGCGAAGGATGGAACTGTTTCCAAGATTGCCTGGGATCCTGACGGCTATGGGTATTATCTTATAATCGGCCATGGCGGCGGGCTGATCACGCTGTACGGACACTGCTCCCAAATTATCGCCCATGCAGGGCAAGCTGTCAAAGCCGGCGACGTCGTCGCACTTTCTGGAAACACCGGCCACAGCACAGGCAGCCACCTGCACTTTGAAGTGCGCATCGGCGGCAAGGCAGTCAACCCCAGAGGGTATCTGCCGTAAAGCAAGCCCCGTACATACAGGAGACCTTTTAATATAAAACCGATCGAAGCCGTCTCTTGGGAGGCGGCTTTTTGTGCTTCGAAGGAGGTAAAGCATGCTGAACCTCAGTGGCATGTAATCCGGGAAGCAATCATATGGAGGCAGGCCATGCGACTTGTCTATATTTTTCAAGAGAGGTGTGATTCAGATGGTGATCAAACTCGGTGTGGATAACGGAAACTACAACACCAAATCCTCAGAGGGGATGCTGTACGCCTCCGGGTACGCGGCAAGCGATAAGGAATTCATCACGGATGAGATGCAGCTCTGCTATGGCGGCAGATATTACGCCATCGGTGAAAAGCGAGTGCGGTTTCAGCAGGATAAGACGAAAGCTCCTGATACCTTTCTTCTGACGTTGCCGGCCATTGCGTCCGCCATGAAAAAGGCGGGTGTTCAGGAAGCCGATGTCATTCTGGGCGTAGGGTTGCCCATCGAAGCATACGGAATGCAGAAAGACGCCTTCCGCCAATATTTTCTGCGCGGAAATCTGACTTTCCGGTTTGAAGGAACGGATTACCATTGCCACATTGCGGACTGCAAGGTGTTCGCCCAGGGGCATGCGGCGCTGTGCCGGTATTACCCTCAGCTCCGGGCATACCGCAGCATCACTCTGGCGGACATCGGGGGGTATACGGTAGATGTTCTAACCATGCATGGCTCTAAGCTGGACCGATCAAACTGCACAAGCCTCCGGATGGGCACCATTACGCTCTATACCCGCATTCAGGACATCCTGCGGCGGCGGGACATCCTGCTGACCGATGAGCTTGTCACCGACGCCATCCGCGGTAAAATTCAGCACGCGGATCAGGATTTCATCCGGCAGACCGTGGAGCAGGAGATGCAGAAGTATATCAGGGAATTGTTCAACACGCTGCGGGAACGGGGCCTCGACCTGAAGCTCCCCACCGTGTTCGCGGGTGGCGGCGCGGAACTGCTCGGCGGCATGCTGCGTGACAGCAGCGTCAATACAGTGGCCGTTCTGAACCGCTTCGCCAATGCGGACGGTTATCGTCTGCTGTTGGGGTGAGCAGGATGAGAAAACGCTTCAATGTCTCCTTCGATTTGCAAGCCGCGCGGCACAGAGAAGCGGCCCGCCTGCTCGATGAGCAGCCCGTCGGGCAGCGCACGGAATTTATTGTGGATTGTATCCTGCGATATGACCAGGCGGTGAAACTGGAAAAGATCGTCCGCATGACCATTCAGGAGGGACTGCGGTATTTCACCGATTACCAAGCGCCGTCCGACCCGCCTGCCTTCTCTGCTGTTCTGCAACTGGATGAGGCAAATCTTTCGGATGTGCCGGACAGCCTGCTCCACGCGATGGATGACCCATAACTCCGCTCATACGCCTTGTTGGACGTCAGCACTCTCACGAGAAGGCATCGCATATCGGTATCATGCGCCCTGTTGGGTGTTTGGAGCAACAATTCGCGCCTGCTCAACTTCTGTATGCACCCTGTCAGGTGTCTGGCCTTGTACCCTTCAAGCTCTGTCAGTTGCAGGACCAATACGGAAATCCCGGTCACTTGGGAGGAATTGAGGGGCCAGACTGTCAAGAGTTTCCATTACCATCCGGCTGACCGAAGCTGGAACCTGCTGACAGATGATCCCTCCCTGAGCCAGCCGACCCAGGCGCCCGAGATACGAATGTAAAGTATCGACATAGGATCAAGGGCCGTAGACGTTGGTTTGAAAACAGAAAAGCCTGCTCCTCGCCCATGTCGCCGCCCGTGTGGCCCCGTGTCGCACTTTCTCCGCAGAGGTCACACAGCTGCACCGTGAGGCGGTAAGACCCGGTGTTAGGGCTTTGTGCGGAAGTTTGCACAAACAGACGCACCTCTTTCGGGGAGTGAACCATGGGGTGGAAAGCGATGCGGGTTAAAGCAGCGGGGTCGCGGTGCGCCCCCGCTGCGGCTCACACCGCCCCGCAATGCGGGTCGGGGAACGATTTGCTCCGGGGTCGGATTTCGGCCCCTGGGGTCGGTTCCGGGGTCGGCGGCTGAAAAAACAACCGTAAACCCGCATCTTTACGCCTTTACAGAGGGGTCATGACAGGAGTCATGGCTCTTTTTGTATAAAACAGAATGGAGGACAGCAATGCCGGAAGAAAGAGCAAACAAAAAGAAATTCCCGCTGTGGATGTACCCGGAAACACGCACTCTGATTGAGAAATGGTACAAGCAGGACAACTGTCAGAGCCAGAGCGAGTTCATCGAAAAAGCCGTCCGTTTCTACTGCGGATACATTTCGGCGGAGGACGGCGTGCGCTATCTGCCCGCCGCCATCACATCCGCGATGACCGGCATGGTGGACAGTCTGGAAAGCCGGATGGCCCGCCTTGTTTTCAAATTGGCTGTCGAGATGAGCATGATGATGAACATCCTCGCGGCAAACGCCGATGTGGACGAAGCCATGCTGCGCAGGCTGCGCGGCAAATGCGTGAACGACGTCAAAAAATCAGTCGGCTCCGTCAATTTTGAAGATGTGGTGAAATTCCAGAAGGGTGAGTAACGGCCATGCCGAAAATCATCTTCAAGTGCCGGTACCTGAAAAATGGGACCCATGCCGCCAACCTCGTGGAATACATGGCGACACGCGAGGGCGTGGAAAAGCTGCCGGAGAATGTCCGCGCCCTGCCCTCCACGGCAAAACAGCAACGGCTCATCGGTGATCTGCTGGCTCAGTTCCCCGACACCGCGGATCTGTTCGAATTTGAGGACTACCAGAAGCAGCCGACCATTGAAAACGCCTCGGAATTCATCACGGCAGCGTTAGAACAAAACCTGGATCAGCTCGGGCATAAGGAGGTATATGTGCAATATATCGCCACCCGCCCTCGTGTGGAGAAATCCGGCACGCACGGCCTGTTTTCGGATGCCGGGGCATCGCCGGTGCTGCCTGAGGTGGCGGAGGAAGTCTCCCACCACACGGGAAACGTCTGGACACCGATCATCAGCCTGCGGAGAGAGGATGCCGCCCGGCTCGGGTATGACCACGCCGCGGCGTGGATAACGCTGCTGCGCAAACAACGCAACCTGTTTGCCGAGCAGATGAAGATTTCACCGGAGAACCTGCGCTGGTACGCGGCTTTTCACGATGAAGGCCACCATCCACACTGCCACATGATCGTCTATTCCGTTGATCCCCGCGAGGGTTACGTCACCAAACCCGCCATCAACGAAATGCGGAGTACGCTGGCGCATGAAATCTTCCAGCAGGACCTGATGCAGATTTATCCGGATCAGACCGCACGCCGCAACGAGCTCGCCGAACAGAGCCGTGTCGCGCTTTCCGAAATCATCGGGCAGATGGAATCCGGTGTCTACGAAAACAAGGTTATTGAAGATATGCTCTCCCGGCTTTCCGAACGCCTGAAATACACCTCGGGCAGAAAACAGTACGGTTACCTCAAAGCGGAGCTCAAGACCCTCGTCGATCAGATCGTGGATGAGCTCTCAAAGGACGCGCGGGTGGCGGAAGCCTACCGGGCATGGTACGAGTTACATAACGAGATTCTGCACACTTACGCCGACAAGCTGCCCGACCCGCTTCCGCTTTCCCAGCAAAAGGAATTCAAGCACATCAAGAACATCGTGATCGAAGAAGCTCTGCGCATCAATGAACGGCAGATCACGTTTGAGGGCGACGAAGGCATTGAGGCTCAGGCGGATACGGCAGCTGATCAGGCCGATCGGGTGTATGAGCCGGAGGATGAGCCAGACGATGAATCCCCAGAAGACGGGAATTTTCCGGACAGCACATCAGAAGGCCCGGAACCCATTGAAAGTCCGCCCGCGACACCCCACCCATATATCGAATGGAGCGACCGCTACAAACAGGCCCGTGAATTTTTGTACGGGAAAGACGATATGGAGCCGGATTTAGCTCAGACGCTCCGGCTGTTTCAAGAAGAAGCCGATGCTGGAAACGCACTCGCCATGCATGATCTCGGACGCATGTACGCAGATGGACTGGGGATAGAAGCCGATGCGGGGATTTCTTTCACCTGGTACGAAAAGGCCCTCACAGCCTTTTATGAGATTGAAATGGGGAAAAGCCACCGCTATGTGGAATACCGCATCGGCAAGATGCATGCGGCTGGCAACGGCACCGATCAGGATTATGAAGAAGCGGCGGACTGGTTTGAGAAATCTGCCTCGGAGAATTACAAGTACGCGCAGTATTCCCTCGCCGGCCTGTATTACCGTGGCCAGGGCGTGGAACAGAACTATAATACAGCGTTTGCGCTGTATCAGAAAGCGGCGCGGCAGCATTTCCCGTATGCATCCTATGAACTGGCGAAGATGTACCGCGACGGTATCGGCACGGCAAAAGATCATGATGCGGCCGCCGCCTGCTTCCGGGAAGCCTTTCTCGGCTTTCAGCAACTGGAGGCTCAGAGCCGCGACGATAAGCTCCGGTACCGCCTCGGACAAATGCTTTATACGGGCACCGGAACGGAACAGAATATCGGCGCGGCGGTGCAATACCTCGAGAAATCGGCCAGGCTCGGGAATGCCTATGCCCAATGTCTGCTTGGAAAAATTTATCTGACTGTTGAAAGTCCGTTGAATCCGGTTGAAAACTCCTATGCGAACCCCGAAAGGGGCATCTTCTGGCTCACCAAAGCTGCGGATGCCGGAAACGACTCCGCCGAATATCTGTTAGGCAAGCTCTACCGGGACGGCCTGTATGTGGAGCGGAACTCGGAAAAAGCCGTCGCACTGTTCACCGCGGCGGCCAAACAGAAGAACCCCTACGCCGCCTACGCCCTGGGAAAGTTGTACCTCGAAGGAACGGCTGTCGTAAAGGATACGGGTGCCGCAGCCAGATGGCTGACATTCTCGGCCGGCCTCGGCAATGCGTATGCGCAGTACGCGCTGGCAAAGCTGTATCTGGCCGACGAAGATGTGCCAAAGGATGTTCCGCGGGCGGTGGATCTGCTTACAAAGGCGGCCCTGCAGAACAATTCCTTTGCCCAATACCGGCTCGGCAAGCTGTACCTTCTGGGAGAGGAAGTTCCCAAAGATGTGGATGCCGCCTTCCGGTGGCTCACAGACGCAGCGGAACAGAACAACCAATATGCCCAGTACATGCTCGGCAAGCTCTATCTGATGGGGCAGGATGTTCCCCGCGACCGCGAGGCCGCCGCCCGATGGCTGACGGCTTCCGCCGGGCAGGGCAATCCATACGCCCAAATTTTTCTCAATCATCTGGACTCGTTCCGTGATCCGTCCCCGATGCTGGCGGTTACCCGGCTCCTGCACCATCTGAGCCGGATCTTCCGGCAGCAGCAAAGCAGACTGTACGGAGGCCCCTCCATGGAGACGGACAGCAAGCTCCGCCGCCGGCTTCGGCAGAAGAAGATGGCAATGGGTCACGCGCCCGACGAGCGGGCGCCCGAACAAACCTATTAACAGGAGGCGCACATTTGATGCGAAAGCAGTATCCACAGGCAAAAGAGATCCCGCCCTCCAAAGTCAAAATGCTACTGGAAAAGCCGTCCGTGCATCAGCGGACGGCCTTTTTTCGTAGGTGCGGGAAACGCAAACGCTGAAAGGAAGGATCCTTCATGTCCTATATCCCGTTCACAGAGGAAGAAAAACAGAGGGCCAACTCGGTTGACCTTGTGGATTTTTTGCAGAGGCAGGGTGAGCAGCTCGTCCGCTCCGGGCATGAGTGGCGCTGGAAACGGCATGACAGCGTGACCATCCGCGGCAGCGAGTGGTTTCGGCATTCCCGTAAGGAGGGAGGCCATGCGATTGACTTCGTCCAGCGGTTCTACGACATGGATTTTCCCGAGGCGGTCACCTTTCTGCTTGGCGGCGAGGGCGGTCTGGAATGGAACCAGACCGCGAAAAGCGCGCCGCCGCCCAAAAAGGAATTTGCGCTTCCGGAAGCCAATCCGGACATGCGTCGGGTGTTTGCCTATCTGCTCAAGCAACGGTTCATCGACCCGAGCGTACTGTCGTATTTCGCGCGCAAACACCTGATCTACGAGGATAAGGAATACCACAACGCGGTGTTTGTCGGTTTGGATGAGGACGGCGTCCCCCGGCACGCGCACAAACGCGGCACCTATACCAAAGGCGAGCCCTACAAAGGCAACGTGGAAGGCAGCGATCCGAAATACAGCTTTCACTACATCGGGGAGGACGACACCCTCTATGTGTTCGAAGCGCCAATCGATATGCTCTCTTTTATTTCTCTTCACCTGAAGGACTGGCGGAAGCACAGCTATGTCACACTGGACGGCGTATCCGAACACGCGATGCTCCAACAGCTGAAAAGCCACCCGAATCTGAAAAACATTGTCCTGTGCCTTGATTACGACGAGGCCGGGATCGAGGCCACCGGCAGACTGAAGGACATTCTCGCGGAACACGATTATTACGACCCCGCCTATATGGACATCCCCGTGCTCCAGTCTCGCTACAAGGACTGGAACGAAGATATCAAGGCAAAACACGGCATTACCCCCATCCCTGCCGGGGAGCATCCGAAACTCGTCCTGCTGCCGGAGATCTGCGAGAATCTGTTCTCCGCTTGTGAAACCCTGTCGGCCGTTCCGGATCCGGCCTCTGTCATCCGGGAATATCACCGGAGGCTGACGCCGCTGGTCGATTCCGAAAAGCTTGCTGCCGCGAATCCGGAAATCGTGGGAGCTTGTCTGCAGAAAATGGCGGCGGGCGCGCTGCTGGCCGCTCAGCGGGAGCTTCGGCAAATGGAACGGCCGGAAACGCTCGGGCAGCTGGTCGGAAACCTGCGGGACAGCTACAGGCCCCACCTGGACCGGGGCTGGATGCGAACCAAAGCGGAAGATATCCGCGAGGATGCGGTGAATATAGACCGGCAGTCACTCGCACCCGGCATCCGCACGCTGCAGGAGCGGCTGGCATTGGTTTCGGATTACAGGCGCCTCGCGCTTGACTGCGTGAAGGCGCAGCTTTTTGTCCGGCTGGAACTGTCCCAGCCGCTCCAGGCGCCGAAGGAATCGGCGCTAAATTTTAAGATGAGCTTGTGAAGGAGGTCTATTTATGATTATTTCTCCGGTTGTCACTCTGCTGATCGCCGGATTCCTGATGTTCGCCGTCATCGGGCTTCTGTCCCTGCTGGCGCATTACTATACCCTCAACGGCATCAAATCCCGGACGGTGGGCGACGGCCAGCACGGTACGGCCCGTTGGGCGACCAAATCCGAAATCAAGCACACCTATTCGGAAGTCCCTTTTGAGCCGGAACTCTGGCGGCAGGGCAAAAACCTTCCTTCCGCACAGGGCCTGATTATCGGCTGGCATAAAGCGCCGCTGTTTGACCGGGCCGCTCCACACGGCTACGCGCTGGTTGATGACGACGATATTCACTGCCTCATGATCGGGGCTGCGGGCGTAGGGAAAACCGCAAACTTTTTATATCCCAACCTCGAATACGCCTGTGCGGCCGGCATGAGCTTTCTTACGACCGACACCAAAGGAGATCTGTATCGCAATTATGGGGGGATCGCAAAAGAGTGTTACGGTTACGACGTTGCCGTGATTGATCTGCGCAATCCGACCAAAAGCGACGGATTTAACCTGAACCATCTCGTCAACCGGTACATGGACGCCTATCTGCGGGACGATGCAAATCTTGCGTATAAGGCAAAGGCCGAAAAATATGCCAAGATTACGGCGAAGACCATCATCGGATCTGGCGGGTTCGATATTGCCACGGCAGGCCAGAACGCCTTTTTTTACGATGCGGCGGAAGGTCTGTTGACCTCGGTCATCCTTCTGCTCGCGGAATTCTGCCCTCCGGAGAAGCGTCACATCGTCTCCGTCTTCAAGCTGATTCAGGACCTGCTCGCACCGAGCGGCGTGAAGGGCAGGACTCTGTTCCAGCTGCTGATGGCGCATCTTCCGGACGACCACAAGACAAAATGGTTCGCGGGCGCGGCGCTCAACAGCGCGGATATGGCGATGCAGAGCGTCCTTTCCACGGCGCTTTCCAGGCTCAACGCATTCCTGGATTCCGAACTGGAGCAGGTTCTGTGCTTCGATACAGCCATAGACGCGGAAAAATTCTGCACGGAGAAAAGCGCCGTTTTTCTTGTCATGCCGGAAGAAGATAACACGAAATATTTTATTATCTCGCTGATCGTCCAACAGCTTTATCGGGAAATCCTTGCCGTGGCCGACGAATACGGCGGAAAACTGCCCAACCGAGTCATGATGTACCTTGATGAGATAGGGACCATTCCAAAAATAGAGTCAGCCGAGATGATGTTCTCATCCAGCCGCTCGCGGCGGGTGTCTATAACAGCCATTATCCAGAGCCTCGCTCAGTTGGAAAAAAACTACGGAAAAGAAGGCGCCGCCATTATAGTGGATAACTGTCAAGACACAGTGTTCGGCGGCTTTGCACCCAACAGCGAATCGGCGGAAACCCTGTCCAAATCCTTGGGCAGCCGGACGGTGATGAGCGGTACGGTTAACCGGGGCAGAAACGACGGCTCGCAGAACCTCGAAATGATCGAGCGCCCTCTTCTAAGCCCAGACGAACTCAAGTCCATGCCCAAGGGCAGATTCGTTGTGACGAAAACCGGCGCTTATCCAATGCGCACCCGGCTCAAGCTGTTTAAGGATTGGGGTATCACCTTTGGCGAGCCTTACGAGGTGGAGGAAAAGTCGGCCCGGAAGGTGGAATACGCCGACCGGTTCGAGCTGGAGGAAGAACTCATCCGCAGAAATGCGGCCTATACGGCGGACCCAGACAGTGCTGAAGGTGACTTCAAGACACACGGCGGGATCCAGCATTCGCCTGCGCAGGAGATAAGTGGTTTTCCGCGAAGAAAAGATCCCGTCCGCATCGAATAGGAGTGATATATCATGGGGTATTTTACATCCCTTTACGCTTCTGAGCTTCCTCACCGCGCGGTTGCCGTGTATATGTACCTGCGCGACCGAGCCGATAAGGACGGCAAATGCTACCCGGCGATCGGTACCATCGCACGGGAGCTGAAGCTGTCCAAAAGCACGGTCAAACGGGCTATCGCCGATCTTGAAAAAAGCGACCACCTCTGCAAAGAGCCGAGGTGGCGCGAAAACGGCGGAAAATCCTCCAATCTGTATCACATAAGGTAAACGCTGAAAAAGTATCTGCTCTGCCAAGAAGAAAGTCTGCCCACAGGTGAACCGTGGAACGGTTCATGGTGAACCATGAAAGCGAACCTCCTACTCTAAGCAGATCTAAATCAGAGAAAAGACAAGCGGAAAGGTTTTTTTCTTTCTTCCTTTCTTTCACCGGTATGGGAGTAACCTCCGCTGTATCCGGGTCAATCAGAATAGTTTCCTTGTTCTTTTCTCTGGCATATGTAATGAGATGAGCGGCAGATTCCACAAAAACGAGCATCTGTTCTTTGTAAACCGCCAGAACGGAGCCGGAGCGGTTCACCAGTATTCATTGCAGCGGGGATAACAACTGTTTTTAAGTAAGCGTCAAAAACGCCGTCACCTTGACAGAATCAATTGGTGTCGCGCTAAGTTTTTCATTGCTCCTGAATGTCCGGCACATCCGGTGTCAGATATTTGCTTTTGAGCGCGCGCAGAACATCGCTGATGGTGGAAACCGATGCCACATTCTGTATTTCCACCCCTGCTTCCCGAAGCGGGTTGTTACGACGGCTCCCGTAGTTGGTGCCTCTTTTGGGGGATCCAGTTCAGCAAATACCGTTCACGGATCGGCGATGATTTCTCCATCCGGCTGGCTGCAGGCCAGCAGTGCTTCGAGCCGTACTCTCCGGGAAAAGGTACACAAGCCGCGCAATAAAGTCATCAGATCCGCGCCGGGAAAACGAGTCAATCTGCTGGTGTACATTCGGGCCAAACTCCGCGCCGGAAAGGGCATCGGCTACGAACGGTGGGCCAGGATTTTCAACCACAAACACGGCATCCAACAGATCCGGGATATTTTTTATTTTTCTATTGACAATAATTTATGATAATGATAATATAACGATTAAGCAATCGTTTAATCGTTATATTAAGGGGGCTCATCCATGTCGACGAAGGTATTTATGCTTAATGGGTTGGACTGCGCCAACTGTGCCGCAAAAATAGAAACAGAAATTAAAAACATTGAAGGGATTAAGTTCGCTTCAGTAGATTTTGTTTCTAAGAGACTTACTTGGGAAGCTGAGTCGAATACCAATGTTCCTATGTTAGTGGAGAAGATAGAAAGCATCGTAAAAAAAATTGAGCCGGATGTTAAAATTGCTTTAGTGGAGAACCCTTCTAAATCTAAAATAGAAGAAAAAGATGACGACGGTGAAGAAGGGCATAAAAAAGAGATAGTCGAACTGGTGATTGGAGGAACTTTATTTGTTGTTGGATTGATTTTTAAATTTCAAAACTGGCTTGAACTTACCATATTTTTAATAAGCTATATCATTGTTGGCAGAAAAGTTGTTTTAAGCGCAATAAAAGGGATCGTACGAGGTCAGGTATTCAGTGAGCACTTCCTTATGAGTGTTGCTACAATCGGTGCCTTCTTTGTTGGAGAGTATCCGGAAGGCGTCGCCGTTATGTTGTTCTATCTGGTTGGGGAATTATTCGAGGATATGGCCGTGGATAATTCCAGAAAGTCAATCAGTGAATTAATGGATATAAGACCTGATTATGCAAATTTACAGGTTGGCGAAGAACTCAAAAAAGTATCTCCTGATGAAGTAAATATCGGTAATAAGATCGTAGTAAAACCGGGAGAAAAAATTCCTCTTGACGGCAAGGTCATAGAAGGCACTTCAATGGTTGATACAGCGGCATTAACCGGAGAATCCGTTCCACGTGAGTTAAAACCCGGAAGTGATGCTTTGAGCGGGTTTGTAAATAAGAATGGCGTTTTGACTATTGAAGTTACAAAAGGATTCGGAGAATCTACAGTTTCAAAAATCTTGGATTTAGTACAGAATGCCAGCAACAAAAAAGCGCCAACTGAAAAATTTATAACAAAATTTGCGCGTTACTATACTCCGGTTGTTGTATTTGGAGCATTGGCATTAGCAATTATTCCGCCTTTGGTTATTCCAGGAGCATCCTTCTCTGACTGGATTTACCGAGGGTTAGTATTCTTGGTGGTTTCCTGCCCCTGCGC
Organism: Caproiciproducens sp.; assembly: GCF_053840905.1. Lineage (NCBI taxonomy): Bacteria > Bacillati > Bacillota > Clostridia > Eubacteriales > Acutalibacteraceae > Caproiciproducens > Caproiciproducens sp. The sequence continues at coordinate 207,075 of NZ_JBNLXQ010000001.1, read as the reverse complement.
GTTAGTGCTTTCAATACCATTGGGATTCCTTGGGGGAATTGGGGGAGCTTCAAAAAAGGGAATATTAGTAAAAGGCGGCAACTACCTTGAAGCGTTGAACAATGTTGAAGCAGTTGTTTTTGATAAGACGGGGACTTTAACCAAAGGTGTATTCAAGGTTACAAAAGCGATTTCTGAAAACGGTTATACAGAGGATGAACTGATCAAATACGCGGCATATGCTGAAAGCTATTCAAATCATCCGATTGCACTTTCAATTATAGCTGCTTATCATGCTGAAATTGATAAAGATAAAATTGAAAATTATCAGGAAATAGCGGGACATGGCATTAAGGTCAATGTCAATGGAAAGGAAGTACTCGTTGGAAATACTAAATTAATGATCAGTGAAAACATCCAATACACTGATGTGGATACGTTAGGCACAGTAGTACATGTGGCCATAGACAAAAAGTATGCGGGCAGTATCATAATTTCAGATGAGGTGAAAGAAGACTCTGCAAAAACAATTAAAGAGTTGAAAGCGCTTGGCGTTAGAAAAACAGTTATGCTTACTGGCGACTTGAAGAAGGTGGCAGACAATATCGGCAAGGAATTAGGTTTAGACAAGGTTTATTCTGAACTGTTACCCGCCGATAAAGTTGAAAAAGTTGAATCCCTGGAAGCCCAAAAATCTCACAAGGGAAAGATTGTATTTGTTGGTGATGGAATTAACGATGCGCCGGTACTTGCAAGAGCAGACATCGGTATCGCTATGGGAGGCTTGGGCTCGGACGCTGCGATTGAGGCCGCAGATGTAGTGATTATGACTGATGAACCTCATAAAGTAGCATCAGCGATAAAAATTGCGAAAAGAACGAGAAACATTGTATCTCAGAATATCGTGTTTGCATTAGGAGTTAAAGCCATATTCCTCGTATTAGGAGCATTGGGGTTAGCTTCCATGTGGGCGGCCGTGTTTGCAGATATGGGGGTTGCTCTGATTGCAGTTGTTAATGCAATGAGAGCTCTGAATACGAAAAAAATATAAATCTTTTTATGGTTATATCTTATATTGTTTATATGAAAGGGTGACTATAATGTCTGAAAACCAGGAAAACATGACAGATCAAGAAAATGCAATGTGTGATATCACTATTATTCATCAGGATATATTAGATAAAGTGAAAAAAGAAATAACTGACGATGATACTTTGTATAATATGGCTGGTATATTTAAAGTACTCAGCGATCCTACACGCCTAAAAATTATAAATGCGCTTATGCTTTCTGAAATGTGCGTGTGCGATATTTCAGCTTTGCTGAATATGTCGAAACCTGCTATTTCGCATCATCTAAAATCGTTACGGCAAACCCACTTAATTAAATACAGGCGTGACGGGAAAATCGCTTATTATTCACTGAATGATGCACACATTAAAATGATGTTTGATCTATGTATAACGCATATCAAAAAATAATGATACAGGTATTAGTTTAGCTGAAATGAGGCGGGGGTGCGCCGGCTGATCTACACCACCAAGGCTTCAACCGGCAGCTCCGAAAGGTGACGAAGGCGAAATCGATCTTTCCGACGGATGACAGCCTGCTCAAGATGCTGTATCTGGACATGATGGACATCACGAAAAAATTGACCGGCAGGCGGCAGGACTGGAGCGTGATCCACGCCCAACTGGCCGTATATTTTGCCGGCCGGATGCTGTGCTTTCTTTTATGTCTATGTCCATACACTTTCCGCTCAGTCGTCGGGGCGGTATAAGGACGGTACTTATCATGGATTTGGCGCCGGATTTCGGGGAGGCACAACGATGGTGACGGTCGAAGTTTCAGGCGGGAAAATTACTGCAATCCAAGTGGATTCCAGCGAGGATGCTCCGAGCTTTTTCAATGCTGCGTACACAATGGTTTCCAATGAAATCATCAGCAGCCAGACAGCGGAAGTGGACGCTGTATCCGGCGCGACATACAGCAGCAGGGGCATTATGGATGCAGTTTCCAATGCCTTGGCTCAAGCATAATGATTCATTTAAAGATGCAAATATTGGGGATGAATTTCCGTCTACAGGTTTATTGGGTCTAAGCAAGGTTTCCGTTCCCCTCAGCGGAACAGATTGAAACGAACTGAGCCAATCGCGCGGCAATAACATGGAACCCATATCGTTTTGAAAAGCACTTTTCCGGCAGATAATTCATATTATGGGTTAAAATCAACGGGAGAGGATCGGAAGATATGCCTGATGAAGAATTAAGAGACTATGGCCCCATACCAATAGTAGTGAATATTGAAGCGGTTACGGAGCAAAACAATACCTTCCGTACCGCTTTATGGACAGGGAATCATCTGCAGCTTACGCTGATGAGCATTCGTGTGAACGATGATATCGGCTTGGAAATGCACCCTGATGTTGACCAGTTTATCCGCATCGAGCAGGGCGAAGGGCTTGCGAAGTTCGGAAACCGGAGAGACAATATGAATTTTCAAAAGCGAGTCGGGCCAAGCGATGCCATTGTCATACCGGCCGGGACATGGCATAACGTCGTCAATGTAGGCACCGTACCCTTAAAAGTATATTCGATTTATGCACCTCCCCAACATCCTTGGGGAACCGTTCACAAAACGAAAGACGACGCAATAGCAACAGGGACATAAAATAACGGTATCATCAAGCGCTTTGGAGTATTTGAATTCGGGCCCAAGTCCCATTGGAATAATGATGCAGAAAAAGATTTGAACAGAGGACTCAGGCAGGATCAGCCTACTGTACGCTATTCCTGCCTGTCCAATTTTGAGGCTAAAAGGGAGGGCCTCTCAGCGGCTGAAGGCAGATTTATATGAAAGGCGGAGGATTATCATGAGTTATACGCATCCGAACGGACAGCCGCAGGGTACGGCACAGAAGTTTACGGATAAACTCAGGGAAATCCTGATCAGTGAAATCATCGCGATTAACGGTTACCAAACCCACATCGCCAACTCGGACATTTCTGAAATAAACGATGCCTGGCACAGTATTATGCTCGACGAAAAGCAGCATTACGGCTGGGTTCTGAAGCTGCTCCGCAAATATGATCCGGAGCAGTATAAACAGTTTTTAGCTCATAAGGGCGACAACCCCGGGCCCCAGACACCGGTGTCGCTCTCCCATTCCCAGTCCGGCGGTGCGGCCATTCTGAACGATATCCGGGACGACATCAAGGGAGAACTCGAGGCCGTGATTCTGTATGAAGCGCAGCTGCCAAAATATCCATACCGGGATATCCGCACCACCTTGCAGGCCGTGATTGATGACGAAAAAGGGCACGCGGAGCATCTTACCAGGCTGTTGCTAAAATATGACGTCGATCCGTATGATGAATTGGTCTGATTCCGGGTGTTTCAGGAAACCGACGACTTGAACGGCCATGAAATCCATTGGGGATGTCACGGCCGTTCTGATTTTACTGTTAATTCTTTCTCAGATGTTTTACAAGTTTTACGATTTCGACCCAAAGTACCGACGCCGCCGACATCACGATTACGGCGATCGCTTCCGGTCCGGTCAGCGGAGCCAGCTTCACAAAGGCTGAAAGCGGAGTGTATAAGAGCAGGACAAGCATGGAAATGGTTCCCGCAAAGGCCGCCCACATCACCTTGTCTTTGATCAGACGGTGGAATGACTGGAATGCAAAATCCGTTTGGGAACTGTTGACCAGAACCAAAAGCAGATTGCTTAGAAAAATAATGGAAAGGCCCATTGCACGGGCAACCGGAGCGTTTACGGCTGGATCTGCCATAAGAACCGTATAATAGGTTCCAAAAGAAGAGGCAAAAACCGTCAGCCCCTGCAGAATGCTTCTGAAGAGACCTTTCGCTCTCATCAGTTTTTCTTTCGGATCACGGGGATCGCGTTCCATCACATTCTGTTCCGCGGGCTGTCGTTCAAAAATGATGGAGCAGGTCGGGTCGATAATCAGTTCCAAAAGGACGACATGGATGGGCAGTAACATAAGGTTCGCCGGATTTACTTTCAGAAGAGGGGCCAACAGACAGGAAAACGCGATTGGAATGTGAATCGTGAACACATATCCGACCGCTTTTTTGATGTTGTCGTAAATCCGCCTGCCGTCCCTGATGGTATCCACAATCGTCGAAAAATTATCGTCAAGCAGGATGAGATCGGCGGCTTCGCGGGACACCTCCGAACCGCGCTTTCCCATCGCGATGCCGATATCGGCATATTTGAGCGCGGGGGCGTCGTTGACCCCGTCGCCCGTCATTGCCACGATCTCACCGTTTGCCTTGAAAGCCTTCACGATGCGCATCTTATGCTCCGGGACGACGCGGGAAAAAATGCTGACGGAACGGACACGTCTCTGAAGTTCCTCATCCGTCATCCGGTCGATCTCGCCGCCAGTGACGGATTTCCCGCATGGCATGCCGATCTGCTTCGCGATCGCGCCTGCCGTGATGCCGTTGTCGCCCGTAATCATCACAACGCGGACGCCTGCCTTCCTGCAGCGGAGGATATCCGCTTTTACGGATTCCCTCGGAGGATCCGCAAGGCCAACCAATCCGCAGAACTGAAGGCGGCACTGGGCCAAAGAAGCGGGAACTTCGCCCGCCGTTCCAACGTCCATTCTGCCAACCGCGATCACGCGGAGCCCGCGTGCCGCCATATCGGCGGCTTTTTCCTGCGCTTTGTCCCGTTCGTCCGAATTGAGATTACATAAAGCGAGGACCTTTTCCGGCGAGCCTTTCGCGGCGATCAGGATTTCATTGCCGCGCCGCCAGACATGGCCCATCATTTTTGCCTCATGAGTGAAGGAATATTCCCGAATCAGCTTGCCGCCGAACAGGAAATCCCTGGACAGGCCCCTGCCTTCACAATACGAAATCATGGCCTTTTCCATAGGGTCATATGCGTCCGGTTCGCAGGCCATCCCCATGACCGCGCAGAGGTCCCGCTCTTTGTTTTCCTCTGTCCACGTATCGCATACGGTCATCTGATTCATCGTAATGGTGCCGGTCTTATCAACGCAAAGAACCGACACGGCGCCGAGCGTTTCCACGGAAGCCAGCCTGCGCATAAGCGAATGCCTTTTTGCAAGCCGCCATGCGCCCATGGAAAGGAAGACTGTTAAAATAACCGGGAACTCTTCCGGGATCATGGCCATGGCGAGCGTGACGCCGGAAAGGATGCTTTCGATCAGCCTGTCGGTAAATTGGTGGTCCGGGATATTCAGCCAGGTGAAACAGCCTACCAATACAAACAGGACCGCCGCAATAACCGCGCAAAGCTTCACGAGCCCGCGGGTCTGCCTCTGAAGCGGCGACGGGGCTTCCGGTGCGCCGACGACATTTGTACCGATTTTCCCGAACTCGGTGGCTTTGCCGATTTGATCCACGCGGACCAGCGCGCTTCCCTGCGTCACAAGAGTCCCCGCGTAGCAGTGGTCGCGCCGCCAGTGCCCGCCGTCTGCATCGGCGGTCCCGAGCGCGACCTTCCAAACGCCTTCCGCTTCGCCCGTCATGGACGACTCGTCGACGCACAAATCGTTCGCCTGAAGGATCTCCCCGTCCGCCGGGATCTTGTCGCCTTCGGCAATTAGCATGATATCCTCCGGGACAAGATCGGCGCTGTCGATCCGCCGCTCCGCTCCGTCCCGCAGCACCGTAATGCGCGGCGCCGCGAGATCCTTTAAGGCGTTCAGAGTCTTGTCGGTTTTCCAGCTCTGAATCACATCGATACTGATCATACCCGATACAAAGATCAGCATAACAACTCCGTCGCGCGGCTCACCCAGCAAAAAATAGATGACCGCCGTCACGATGAGCAGCAAAAACATAGGTTCCGACAAGGCTTTCAAAATCTCTTGAAGAACATTCTTTTTCTTTTTCGGAATCAATTCGTTCCTGCCGAATCGCTTTTGACGTTGCACGGCTTCCGCCGTTGTCAGGCCGGTTGGATTTATGGTTTTCTTTCGTTCTGTCATAAAAGTTACCTCCATCATGCTTCTCAGCATTTATGCGACAGCTCTATGGCATTGCAAAGATACAGCTGCAGCCTCAAAAGGGTACAAAAATACCTGTGAGACAACATACTGTCCCACAGGTTCTGATCAACCTGTTGCCGCGAGGCCCAGCCCCATAAACCCAATATCGGGTTTATCGCCTGCTCAGTTTGTACTGTAGATCAAATGCAGCGCAAAGAGATGAAAGATATTCTATCATATTCATTTACTCACGTCAAGTGATTAAAAACAAAAATATAAGATTCCTATCATGAATTTTATGGCGGATCCTGAGAGAAAACCTATTTTTGATTTTTCCTTTTTTTAGAAATCCAAACAACAAAACCGACCCCTCCGACCGCCATCACGGCGAGAGCAATGTAGGTATAGAGATTCATGGATTGGCTGACGCGTTCCCAGCCGGCTCCGGCAAAAGCGCCCAGCAGCACCAGAACCACATTCCAAATTGCGGAGCCGAGGATAGTGTACAAAAGGAACCTGCCTCTGCGCATCCGCGCCATCCCCGCAGGGATGGAGATGAGGCTTCGGACTAATGGAATAAACCGGCAAAAAAAGACGGTGGAGGCACCGCGCCGATTAAACCAGTTATCCGCCCGTTCCACATCCCCTTTTTTCAGCCCGAGGACATGTCCCCATTTCCCGATGAACCTGTCCATTTTCTCGGCCGGAAGCAGCCGTCCGACGCCGTAAAGGACGATTGCCCCGGCCACCGACCCGATGGTGGCGGACAAGGTGACGATCCAGATGTTCATGCTGGTGTAAGTGGTCATGAAGCCGCCGAAAGTCAGGATCAGCTCGGACGGAATGGGAGGAAACAGGTTCTCGATTGCGATCAGCAGTGCTATCCCCACGTATCCGTACTGGTTCATAATATGGATGACCCATTCCTGCATTTTGAACTTCCTTTCAAAAATCCGAGTTTTTAATCTTTGCTTGTCTGCCGTTCCAAAGCGAGTAAACCAGCAGGGATATGGCGGCCCCGAACAGCCAGCCGCCCAGAACGTCGCTCGCATAGTGGACGCCCAGATAGACTCGGCTGAATCCGATCAGGCCCGCCAAGGCGATGCACAGGGAAGAAAGAAATAGTTTTCGGGAAAAACTTCCAAGATACCGGATGATCATCAAGATCAGCATGACATAGAGCGACGCGTTGATCATCGCATGGCCGCTGGGAAAGCTGTAGCCCGTTTCGCTGATCAGCCGGAGGACATTCGGGCGTCCCCTCGCGAAAATCTGCTTCAGGAGGACGTTGAACACACCGGACATTATCACTACCGCCGAAGTAGGCAGTGCGATGGTTCTCCTCGTTTTTGGTGCGAGAAACAGTGACAGGCAGAACACAATTACAGTAATTGGATCGCCGAGATGGGTGATCACCTTCATCATTGCAGTCAAAACGGGGGACATATTTTCCACTGCTTCCCCATAAAACCATCCTTCAAAGCGAATAGTGATTCCGGCATAGATACATACAGCGAGCATCGCAAATAAAATGACCGGCATCACCACAAGCCATATGATGCGTTTATTCATCCCGTCCCTACTCTCCTCCATCCAGTGCGCTGCCGCAGTGTTTGCAGTACCGGTCGTCTTCGCTCCCCGGCATATGGCACCGAGGACATATTTTTCCGAGTTTCGCCCCGCAGCAGGTACAGTAGGCGTTGTCTTTGTTTTGCACGGCTCCGCACCGGTAACAGGTCTGGCGGCTTTGCCGGTACAAAAGAAAAACGAGCCATCCGGCCAGATTGGTAAAAAGCGTGGCGATCCCCCATACCGCCGCGTCCATCCGGGCCTTGAGGGCCTGCGCGTAAACCCAGAGGGCCAGAAGGACCCAGTAAACCATGAAGGAAAGGACGGCGAGGGCGGCTGCGGCCTTCAGATAGAATTCGCCGCGCGGGACCGGCTGAGCGCTGCTGATAAAATAAATTTTTCCGCCGCCCGGCTCGTCCGCCAGGTAAGAGAGCAGATAGTTTTTCTGCTGCCGGTCTTGCTTTTTATAAAAGGAACGATCCTGCATCTCCTGCTCCGCCTCTTCGTCGATTCCGAGCAGTTCTTTCGAGGCTTTCAGCCTACCGCCGTCCAGCAAGCGGAAATGCAGGTGCGGATTCGTCGCATCCGTGAAATAACGATTTTGGCCATCCGGTTTCTCCACAAGGTTCAGAGAACCTTCCTTTGACAAATCCGAATGCTTTGCGGCGAACAAAATCCGGTTTTGTCCGTCCAAAATCAAAATGTCCACCAGATCCGGCGAGGAAGCCGCCAATTGATTCAGCTCGGGCTTTAATCCCTCGTATCCGCTCTTCATGCCGATTGCCTGTTCGCTCACTCTGCGGTACCCTTGGGCAAGGACGATCCTGTCCCGGAAAGTATGGACCAGAAAGCCGGCCGACAGGATTCCGGCCAGGACCGCAAGGACCAGGTAAACGGTCACCGCTTTCTTGAAATTGAATTTTTTGATGGCAGCGTCAAAGTGATTCATTTTCGGAACCTCCCGATTTCCTGCTGAAAATCAGCGGGGACAGTAGGCAAAAGCCGACGGAAAGGAACAGGACGGACGGAATGCAGAAACTCCAGAGGCTGACTCCGAGAAAGACGAGCAATCCAGGGAGCAGAAGAAACAGGCAACAGGCGACGACGAAGGCGGCGCGCAGAGCACGATCCCTGCGCCGCCGGCAGATTTCAAGACATTTTCTATCGATCTCGCTATCCAGCCTGGACAGAATCACATTTTTATCCTGTTTTATAACAAAAGCCCCCTTTTCAGCTTTTTCCTCAATTTGGTCATGCCGTTGTGGATGCGGCTTTTCACTGTTTTTGGGTCGCAGGAGAACCGATCGGCTATTTCCCGAAGCGTTTGCTGTTCGCAGTATTTCAGCCGGATGGCGGCGGCCTGCTCGGGCGGCAGACTTTCCAGCGCCTTTTTTAGTTTTTCCGCCTGCATACGGTTCAGCACCCTGTCCTGCACATCGAAGGAAGACGGCAAGTCCTGCTCCTCAAAGCTCAGTGTTTCCGGCTTGCTCCGCCTTAGAAAATCAAGATAGCAGTTTTTGGCGATTGTCATTACCCAAGTGGAAAAAGCAGTTTTTTTGCGGACGTCGAATCGGTCGATGCCCCGAATCAGCTTCACGAATGTGTCCTGCGTCAGGTCTTCGCTGAGGGAAGAATCGTTCGTCAGCTTGAAAAGGAATTTTGAGACGTAGGGATAATAAAAGACGATCAGGTCCTGAAACGCTTCTTTTTCCCCTTTTTGAGCCTTCAAAAGCAAAGAACGCTCATTCAAACCCTCACCGCCTTTTGACTCTGCTTATTACACGCAGCGGACGGAAAAAAGTTGCAGGGAATCGCAAAAAACAGAATGCCCGTTTTCCGGCATGTGCGGATTCCCGGGTGAAGGCATGGAAAAAGCAGCGAACCCGCCGGACAAGCCGGCAGATCGCTGCATTGGGCCTGAGCCGGGGCGGATATCCGCGCGGCCCGGGCGGGCGTATTATCGATCTTTCTTTTGAGGAATCGCTTTGAATTTCTGATTTGCTTCCAGTTTGCATTCTTCGCGCAGGCTCCAGAAAATTTTGAACTCCAGCTTTTCGATCTCCCGCTGCTGCTTATAGCTGACGCGCAGAGTGGCTTCCCGCGGGATCGTGACGTCCCTGCCGAGCTCCGGCAGCAGCGCCTGGATGCGGTTTCCGTTTTTTCGCAGAGAGTCCAGTCTGCTTCCGATGCCGTCGAGCAGGTCGAGGGATTTGCCGGGCGTGTCCTCGGAAACCATGTACCGCTCGTTTTGGTTGATATAGTTCGTCGAATCCCCGGCGGCGAGCCAGCGGACCAGCGCTTCCCGGCTGAAGCGCCATTCCCGGCCGATTTTCCGGGCGGGGATATGCTCCTCCCGGAGCAGTTTAATCAGCGTCTTTTCGCTGATTCCCAAAAATTCCGATGCCTGACTCAGATTTAAGATGTCGTTGTCCATGTTGTTCCTCCTCCCGAACCGTCTGCGGAATATAGTATAATACTTCCAACCTAAAATGGCAAGCCGAATGGAAATTAAATTCACTATGAAAGAACTTAACGGTAATCTGGCGGTATTTTTAATCTTTTCCAACGCCTTTCCGGCATCTTCGGCGGGCAAACCGGCTTTGCTCTTTCAATTTTCCACTATTGTAATTGATGTTGGCACTAAGTACGCTTATCATATGATTATATTCCGTTATACATTGACTTTATTCAGTATTTGCGCTATCATAAGATAAATTTGTAATTCTCTGTTTTCACGGCGGCATGACGGCGGATTTGTGCCGGCGCGGTCGGCTTTTGTTTTGAAGGAAAGTACGGGAGTATGCGGCACGAATACGGGGGCGTTTGTTTTGTCGAAAAAAAAGATGATAATCGTTTCCAATATTTTTCTGATCGGGCTGGTCAGCTTTTTTATGGATATGAGTACGGAAATGATCTACCCGATCATTCCTCTGTACCTGACGGCGGTTCTCGGGGCGACGCCGGCCATCGTCGGCGTGATCGAAGGCGTTGCGGAAAGCGTCGCTTCCCTTCTGAAAGTGGCGAGCGGCTACATCGGGGATCGATATCAAAATAAAAAACGGTTGGCTTTCCTCGGATATTCCGCCTCCGTGCTCTATAAGTTCGTCCTTCTGATAGCCGGCTCGTGGGGCGGCGTGCTGGCGGCGCGGGTGATCGACCGCACCGGCAAGGGGATCCGGACCGCCCCGCGCGACGCTTTGGTGGCGCAGTCGAGCGAAAAAGGGAAACTGGGCGGTTCCTACGGTTTACATAAGATGCTCGATATGGCGGGGTCTTCGCTCGGGGCCCTTTTTGCTTTCCTGTTTATCGCCATCGGAATGAAATATCGCTCGGCGTTCCTCTGGTCCGTCATTCCGGGCGTCGTCGCCGTGACGATCATCCCGCTGATCCGGGAGGAAAAGGGAGCCGCCCCAAAACAGCGGAGGCTGGCCTTTCGGGGCCTGAAACTGGACGCAAGACTGAAATGGTATTTCGCCGTTCTCTTCCTTTTCTGCCTCGGCAACTCTTCCAACGCCTTCTTGCTGCTCAAGGCGCAGTCGCGCGGGTTTTCCACCTCCGAGGTGATGCTGCTCTATCTGATTTTCAACGTTTCCGCGTCCATTCTGGCGATCCCGGCCGGCCGGCTGTCGGACCGGTTCGGCAGAAGCAGGGTCCTGATCCCCGGCTATCTGATCTACGGCCTGGTCTATCTGGGGTTTGCCCTGCTGACGTCGAAAGTCTCCCTGCTGATCCTGTTCGTCGCCTACGGCGCTTATACCGCCTTTATCAGCGGGGCGGAACGGGCGTTGATCGCGGAGGCGTCGCCGGCGGAATATAAGGGGACCGTGCTCGGCGTCTACGGCATGCTGCAGGGCTTCGGCCTCCTGTTTTCCTCCATAATCGCCGGCGGGATGTGGAATGTCTGGGGCTCCGACGCGCCGTTCTGGTTCGGCGGCGTTCTGGGCATCGTCTCCGCCCTGCTGATCGCTGTCATCCTCCGCTCCGGGAAAGGGCGGAAAGCGGCGGACCGTTCGGATTGAAGCCGGAACAGGAGGAAATTTTCAGAAAAAGCGGCCGCTGCCGCCGCGGAAAGTCTTGATCTTGAGGTGAAAGCATTGGAACAGCTCACATTCCGGGATGTTTCCTACCGGCAGGGCGGAAAAGAGATTCTCAAAGACGTTTCGGCACAGTTTTCAGCCGGCGACTTTGTCTCCATCGTCGGCCCCTCCGGAAGCGGGAAGAGTACCTTTTTACGGCTGTGCTGCCATCTGATCAGCCCGACGGAAGGAAAAATCTTCTTCCATGGGAAGGATATGCTTCAGGAAGACCCGATCGGGCTGCGGAAAAAAATCAGCTACTGCTTTCAGGAGCCGGTCCTCTGGGGGAATACGGTGGAAGACAACGTCGCGTTTCCCTACCGCGTCAGGGACCGGAAGATCGACCGGGAAAAAATCGTTTCGCTGCTCGCCCGCTTCAATCTGGACGAAAGCTACCTCTCGCATGAGGTCAAAGGGCTGTCGGGAGGGGAAAAACAGCGGATCTCCCTGATCCGCACGCTGCTTTTCGAACCGGAAATTCTGCTGCTGGACGAAGTGACTTCCGCACTCGACGCCGAGAACACGGAACTGATTGAAAAAGAAATCCTCCGGCTGAACCGGAAGGGCGTCACGGTCCTGTGGGTCACCCACAACACCGCCCAGAGCCGGAAATACGCCAGCCGGCTGCTGACTCTGGAAAACGGCCGAATCCAATCATCGGAGGAAATCAAATGAACGGTGCGAATATCAGCGACGCCTCTCTTCTGATGGCGTCTTCGTTAGTTCTCGTCTCTCTGCTGTTTTCCTATTTTCAGAAACTCAGGCTGGAAAAAGAGACCCTCATCAGCGTCATACGGGCGGTCATCCAGCTCTTTGCGGTGGGATATGTCCTTCAATTTATCTTCAGACTCCGCAACCCGGCCGTCACGACGCTGATTGTGCTCTTCATGATCTTTAACGCGGCCTTTAACGCGGCCAAGCGGGGAAAAGGGATCAAAAACGGAATTCTGATTTCTTTCCTTTCCATTTTAGTCGGCGCAGGCGCCACGCTTTCCGTCCTGGTCCTCTCCGGCGCGGTGCGGTACGAGGCGAATCAGATCATTCCGATCAGCGGCATGATCATCAGCAACGCCATGGTCGCCATCGGCCTGTGCTACCGGCAGCTCACCGGCGATTTCAAAAGCCGGAGGAACGAAGTGGAAATCAAGCTTTCGCTGGGCGCGGACCTTCTTCCGGCTTCGATGGATATTCTCCGGGACTCGATCCGCACGGGGATGGTGCCCACCATCGACTCCACGAAGACGCTGGGCATCGTCTCCCTTCCCGGCATGATGACGGGGCTGATCCTTGCCGGCATATCCCCGCTCATGGCAATCCGGTACCAGATCATGGTGACATTCATGCTGCTGTCTACGACGGCGATTTCCTCATTTATGGCCTGCTTTCTCTCTTACCGGACCTTCTTCAATGAAAGAAAGCAACTGCTATAGCGCTTTTAAAATAAACGGCCCCTCGCGGACTGCTCCAGCGTGTGGGGCAGAATCGCCGCAAAAGGGCCGCTTTTTGCCGGGTATGGGGCAAAAAGCAATTTTTCGCCTTTGCCCCGGACATAGGAAAAGGGGCCATTTTGCAACAGCCCCTTCTGTTTGGTTGCGGAGGCAGAATTTAAACCAACGGCCTTTGGATTTTACCGCTGACACAGAAAGCCTTGGACTGGGAACTGAAACATTGAATTTTCTGGTTCACTTTGGCCAATTGCTTTTTCATGGAGGCGATGCGACCTTCCACATCCCTTTTATGTGCCATTAGAATTTCGCAGCGCTGAGGCAGAGTCTGCTCCCCCCTGCGGCTCAGATCGACGAATTCCCTGATCTTTTTGATTGGCATTCCGGTGTTTTTCAGGCAAAAAACCAGACCAAGCCACTCCAGGTCTTCTTCCGAAAAACGCCGGACGCCGCCGCAGATAGTCTTTTGCCGGCAGAGGTAGCAAGCTGGCCCCCACTCCCTACCCCCAACGTAGGAAAATATTTTTATTTAACTATTGCAATATACAACTGTTGTATGATAGAATATGCACGAGGTGATGAAATGATTGACCAAGGGAGCGCAATCCTGAGAGAGCTGATCCGGGTGCTTGTAAGGAACTTAGGCATCCTGGAAAAAGGCGATGCCTCTTGCTGCGGCGTTACGATCACGCAATGTCACGCCATTGTCGAAATTGGCCGGAAAGAAAAAATATCACTGGTGGACCTTGCCGACTTATTGGGCGTGGACAAAAGTACCATGAGCCGGACTGTCAATAACCTTGTGGAAGCGGATTTAGCGGTGCGGGAACTGGATGCTGAAAACAGGAGATATGTTACAATTCAGTTGACAGAAAAGGGCAAAGATGTATTCCAGAATATTGAAAAAAGCATGGAGAGCTACTACAAAGGGATATTCGGTTCCATTCCAGAGGATAAAAGAAGTCAGGTGCTGGAAGGCTTGAAGCTCCTGGCGGACGCGGCGCAACGCAACAAATGCTGTTAATCGGAAATGATTTTATTGCTAATTTTAAGGAGGCTATCTTTATGTCGAAGAACATTCGGGAAGAAATCAAGGAGCATTACGGCGATATTGCAAAAAAAGTGTCTGAAACCGCAAAAAGTTCCTGTTGCGGTGGTGGGTCTTGCTGCGGTGATATATCGAATGATCTGTATTCCGTAGAATATGTTGCCGGATTGCCGGAAGAAGCGATCCGGGCCTCGTTGGGCTGCGCGAATCCGGTTGCCCTTGCAAACCTGCAAAAGGGTGAAACGGTGCTGGATTTGGGCAGCGGCGGCGGGATAGACGTGCTGATTTCCGCAAAATTTGTGGGCGAAACAGGCAAAGCCTATGGATTGGATATGACCGACGAAATGCTGGAACTGGCGAATCGCAATAAGGAGAAGATCGGCGCGAAAAATGTTGAATTTATTAAAGGATACATTGAGAATATTCCACTGCCAGACGAATCTGTTGACGTTGTTACATCGAACTGTGTAATCAACCTGACTGAGAACAAGGAAGTCGCTCTGAGAGAGGCTTATCGGGTCTTGAAAAAGGGCGGAAGACTTGCGATTGCTGATATTGTTGAACTGAAAGCCGTTCCGGATGAGATTCGCAAAAGCGTCCAAATGTGGGTCGGCTGCATTTCCGGGGCATTGAGCGTCGCAGAATATGAACGAATTCTGAAAAAAGTCGGCTTTACAAACGTAGAAATTACGCCTGTCAATATCTATACAAAAGAAATCATCCGAAGTATTGCGGAAGAAAAGGAACTTGGTGAGATTTACTCCCACCTAAACGAAGATGCCTTGGACGGTGCTTTTGCGGGCGCACATGTAAAGGCATATAAATAGAGAAAGGCTTTGAAATGGACTTTACGATTGAGAAGATGGAACCGGCCGACTGGCCTCAGGTTTCTACCATCTATTCGGCAGGCATCAAAACCGGGATCGCAACTTTCCAAAGAGACGTTCCAAGCTGGAAGGAGTGGGATCAAAGCCATCTGAATTCCTGCCGTTTTGTTGCACGATTCAATGATGTGATTTTGGGATGGGCAGCTTTATCCCCAACCTCCAGCAGATGTGTCTATGCGGGAGTAGCCGAAGTCAGCATATACATCGATCCGGAATATAAACATCAGGGCATAGGAACTAAACTCCTGAAAAATTTAATTCATCAGTCGGAAAAAGAAGGTTTCTGGTCTTTACAAGCCGGAATCATCAAAGAAAATACCCACAGCCGAGAATTACATCAGAAATGCAAGTTTCGGGAGCTTGGCTTCAGAGAAAGATTAGGACAGATGTCAAATGAAAAATGGCATGACGTCGTTTTAATGGAGCGCAGAAGCAAAGCTGTTGGCTGAATCAATCTATTTCAAGTAGAAAGCAGTGGCATAAAATGGTTCTTCTTTTCATAATTTTACTGATCATCGTCGCGGTAACTCCAAGGGAAAGCAACTCCGATTATGAGGAATATTGCCGGATGGAATGCTGGAGCAGGAGATTTCCGAAATCGTCGAATTAGTCAGAAGGCGGCTTCACGAACAAAATTCGTGAAGCTCCTTTTCTTGTCAGGCATTTACCAGTTCTAAAAATATTTATAAATTCGATTTTTCGATTTAAAGATATTGACAATCATCGATATTGACTTTATACTGTATCATAATATATATTACATATCTGATTACTTTAATTTAGAGGGGAGCAACAGCAATGACATTACAAAAAGAAGTGTTGGCCACCCAAGCCGTTGATCTATTCAGAAATGGGCTCTATTGTTCGGAAGCAATTCTTCAGGTTTTTAATAAGGAGCTTGGCCTGGGATTGAATGACACTGCCATAAAAATGGCAACCGGATTTGGCGCAGGTTTAGGTGCGTCGAAATGCTGCTGCGGCTCGCTGACAGGTGCAGTGATGGTTTTAAGCGCCGTGAAAGGCAGAACAAGTACAGAAGGCAATGTAGATGAGGTGTTTTCCTTAACTCAGGAATTGCATAATGAGTTTAAAAAAAGATATAAGGCTACCTGCTGCCGTGTGCTGACGAGATCAGTAAAATGGGGAGAACCGGAGCATCATCAGCTCTGTGAGCAATATGTCAGAGGTGCTGTAGAAATATTAACTGATATTTTAGAGAGGGAAAGTAAGCCAGCACCGGTAAAAAGCAATGGTAACTTGGAGCTGGACTAAATTTACATAAATATTATCATTAAACCCAGGGCCGCAGAAATAGCTTACCGCCTTGGGTTTTTTATTATTAAATTTTCGCCAGCATATTGACATTCATCGATATAAGTATATAATATAGATGAATTTGAATGAAATTGATGCATGTCTATCTTATGCAAAACTGGGAGGTGTACAGAAAATGAGATATTCCCACGCGGAATATGCCCCGGTGTTTAAGGCGCTGTCCGACGAAACTCGGCTGAAGATCGTCGAGATTCTTTCCTGCGGCGAAATGTGCGCCTGTGACATTCTGGAATCCTTCAAGATCACGCAGCCTACCCTTTCCTACCACATGAAAATTCTGACGGATTGCGGCCTTGTGAACGGCAGGCGCGAAGGAACCTGGATGAGGTATACGATCAACGACAAAAAAGTTACTGCCATAAAAAATTTCTGGGACGGAATCACATCGGAATATCGGGATTGTATCTGTAATAATGTCGAGGAGGAAGGAAAATGCGAATTATAATCATAGGTGCGGTTGCCGCCGGAACGTCCGCCGCGGCAAAGGCACGAAGAAACAGCGAAAGCGCCGAAATCGTCGTTTATGACAAGGACAGCTTTATTTCATATTCCGGTTGTGGTATGCCCTATTACATCGGCGGTGAAGTCGAAAACGCAGACGAACTCACCCCACGCGATCCCGCGTTTTTCAAAAGTAAATACAATGTGGATATTTTGACCCGTCATGAAGTGCTCTCAATTAACCCCGATCAAAAGGTTCTGAAAGTCAAAAACCTTACCACCGGAGAGGTGTTTTCCGATTCATATGACAAGCTGGTAATTGCAACCGGAGCACGGGCGGTCGTTCCACCAATCAAGGGCGCAGACGGACGGCACGTCTTTACTCTGCGCAATATCGGTGACATGAACCGCATCAAAACTTATATCGATGGAAACAGCCCGAAGCGCGCGGTGATCATCGGAACGGGCTTCATCGGGCTGGAAGTCTGTGAAAATCTGAAAAAACTCGGTTTAGAAGTGACCCTGCTGGAAAAGCTGCCGCAAGTGACACCGGGGCTCGACAGTGACATGGCGGTCTATGTGCAGGACCATATAGAAAAGAATGGCGTTCCTGTCCTGACGGGCGTTTCTATTACAGAGATTACGGAAAGTAGTGTCGTTTTGTCGGGCGGCAAAGAGATTCCTGCGGATCTGGTTCTGATCTCTGCCGGGGTTCGCCCCAACACGGCACTGGCCGAAGCGGCGGAGATCGAGCTTGGCGTTTCCGGTGCGATCCGTGTGAACACAAAGATGCAAACCAGCCAACCGGATATCTATGCCTGCGGAGACTGCATCGAGCAGTTCCATGCGGTGACGGGAAAACCGGTTTACCGGCCGCTGGGTTCTACAGCCAACAAGACCGGCAGAATCGCCGGAGACAGCATGACGGGCGGCGATCTGGAATTCAGAGGCATACTCGGTACCGGAATCTTCAAAATATTTGATATGACGGTGGCTCAGACCGGCCTTTCCGAACGTGAGGCGCTTGCCTTGGGTTATCAAGTCCAGGTTTGCCACAACATCAAACCCAACAAGCCGGAATATATGGGCGGCAGGGAAATGGTCATCAAGGGAATCGCCGACCGCGTGAGCGGCAGACTCCTGGGCGCGCAGATCGTCGGATATGAGGGCGTGGACAAGAGAATCGACGTGTTTGTGACGGCGATTACCTTCAAGGCGAAAGTGGAAGATCTTTTCCATCTTGATCTGGCCTATGCCCCGCCGTTTTCTACCACAAAGGACCCGGTGATGTACACCGGGATGATCCTGGATAATGCCATTCACAGGGGCAGACCGCTGATCACGGCGCAGGAGCTCGATACCCTGATGCGGTCTGGGAAACCCTATACGTTGATCGACGCCAGAGCTGCTGCGCAATATGAGAAGAATCATATTGAAACCGCGAGAAGCATCCCCCACGCCAAAGTGAGAGCCGCGGCCGAGTCGTTGGATAAGGACGCGATTACGGTTACCTACTGCAATAAGGGCGTGACCGGAAACGCAGCACAGAACATTCTGCTGGGCAAAGGGGTTAAAAAAGTATATAACCTTTCAGGCGGACAAAAACAATATGGCAAAACGCATGGAGAGAAATAAGATCGCTCTCAGCCCGTCTTAATCATCGGTGCCAAAAGGTTTGAGATGACTTGAAAAAGTTGAAACTGTTGGAGGGGCAATCATGTTAAAGGTATTATTCTTATGCACAGGCAACTCTGCAAGAAGCCAAATTGCCGAGGCAATTCTCAACTCGAAAGGGAAAGACCGGATAATTGCTTATAGTGCTGGAAGCGAACCTGAAAAAGAAATTAATCCCTATGCCATCAAGGTATTGAAAGAAATTGGCATCGATATAAGTGACTGTAAGCCAAAATCCCTGAAATTATTTTCAGATCAGTACTTCGACTTTGTAATTACTTTGTGTGATCGTGCAAGAAATCAATGTCCAGTAATAGCTGGCCCCTCTATACATGTGCATTGGGGATTTCCTGATCCGAAATATTTTGAAGGTACTGATGAAGAAATCTTGAAGCAGTTCAGAACCCTGGTGAATGAATTAACCAGAAGGATTGACTTGTTTATGCTTCTTCCCTTGGAAAAATCCGACAGGACGACTTTAAAGAAAAAGCTTAATGAAATAGTGGAAACGAATTGAATTTTATGAGAAATTTTCGGTATTATAGCAAAATAAATCCAGTTTAATAATTTGTTATATTGCCATTGTAACAAATGTCTTGTTATGGGCATAGTATATGCATATATGATCATACAGCGATATTGGAACAGGGTGCTTCAAATACATCATACGGTGGTTAAGGAGGATTATGTTATGACAGATTATCTCAGCATCAACAATATGAATATAGCCACGTGCAGAGAGGATACGCAATTTGGAATTAGCGATATGTGCGGCGTCACAAACAGAAATAATATACGCTATAGTATTGAAAACATGTGCGGTGTAACAGATCAGAGTAATGCAAAGTACTGTCTAAATAACATGAATGGTTTTCAATAAGGTCGGCCATCGCTGCACTGATCTCAATTAGCGAAGCAAGTGTATTCAAGGAAGGTGGAATGAATGATCGAGGTCTTTAAGGCATTGTCAGAGGAAAGCAGGTTACGGATTTTATCTTTACTTTTGGAAAACGAAATGTGCGTATGCGAGATTGAAGCCACGTTGAAAATGACACAATCGAATGCTTCGCGGCATCTGACAGCCTTAAAAAATTGCGGGATTTTGGATAGCTACAAAGTGGCACAATGGGCGTATTACCGGATCGACGATAATTTTAAGCAAGAAAACGCTGAGCTTTGGGAGTACCTTCAGCGCAAACTGATAGAACTTCCGACTTACAAAGTTGACCGGGAAGAATGCCGGAAATGCAAAGGTCAAAATCTGTGCGGATGTTTAAATAACAAGATGTTTAAATAACAAAACGATATAAAATTCGTTAATCATTATTCACTTGGGAGGTTTTATAGTTGGGTGTAGAAAGTAAAGCAAAATTGTCTTTTCTGGATCGATTCCTTACATTGTGGATTTTTCTTGCCATGGCCATTGGCGTAACCGTCGGTAACTTTTTCCCGTCTGCGGCAAATGCAATTAACAGCCTCAGCACAGGGACGACGTCGTGGCCTATCGCAGTCGGACTGATCCTTATGATGTATCCCCCGCTTATTAAAGTTAAGTACGAAGAAATTGGTAAGGTGGCAAATAATAAGCGGGTATTCAGCTTTTCGCTTTTACAAAATTGGATCATCGGCCCGATCCTGATGTTTCTCCTTGCGATCATCTTTTTACCAGACAAACCGCAGTATGCCATCGGCATTATTGTCATAGGGCTTGCCCGTTGCATTGCCATGGTGATCATCTGGAATACGCTGGCGAAAGGCGACAACGAGTATTGTGCCGCATTGGTCGCCCTCAACGCAATCTTCCAAATTCTTCTTTACTCCGTTTACATTTGGTTTTTTGTCACGGTTTTACCGGAAGCTTTACATCTCTCATGGGGCGGAGAAGCAGTACACGTATCGATTTTGGAAGTTGCACATAGCGTACTCATTTATCTTGGCATTCCGTTTGCAGCCGGTATTATCACAAGATTTTTGGTTATCGGAGTCAAGGGCAAGGAATGGCTGAACAATACCTTTATACCAAGGATTTCACCGCTTGCTCTTATAGCGCTTCTCTATACGATTATTATTATGTTCATGCTCAAAGGACGCATGATCGTTGAGTTGCCGTTTGATGTAGTGCAGATTGCAATTCCACTGCTGATTTACTTTGTGCTGATGTTTGTAATCAGCTTCTTTATTTCATACAAGAGCGGTTTCAAATATGACCAGACCGCGACATTATCTTTTACCGCCGCGAGCAACAACTTTGAACTTGCTATCGCCACATCGGTCGCAGTTTTCGGTATCAGTTCCGGGCAAGCATTTGCTGCAGTTATTGGGCCGTTGATCGAAGTACCGGTGATGATTTCACTTGTACGGCTTTCGCTCTATCTGAAAGGCAAATATTTTGATGGAAATGGGCTTCCGCTCCATAAACCAGAGGCTCAAAAATGACTGGCGAACTGATTTATCCGGAGCGATTTCATGAAAACAATGCGAATCTTTGAATCGGCGTTGGGCTGCACCATTGGATTACGCAATGATAATTCTAATTCTGAATTGCTTCGATTCAAAGTATCTCTCAAGACGTTGGAGAAAAACGACATTAAGGTTGAATGCTTTAACCTTTTAGACTTGCCAATGGAATTTATAAACAACAAATCCATTAATAAGCTCATCAATGATGGGAAACGTCCTGGAAAGCTTCCAATCATTGTTTTGGATGATGAAATTGTATGTATGGGCCGGTATCCAACCAACGATGAGCTCGCAAAACTCTTGAATATTCCGGTGAGTTGTTTTAATTAACCAATTATCCATTGATCGTCGGTCGATGATCAATGGTAAATAATAATTTTTAGGAGATGTCTTATATGAAAAAAATGCAAATCTTTGAACCTGCCATGTGCTGTTCGACCGGCCTTTGCGGAGTCGGAGTGGACCCCGAACTTCTTAGGATTTCGACTGCCCTGAATACACTCAAGAAAAACGGGATCAATGTTGAACGGTTCAATCTGTCCAACACTCCGCAGCAGTTTGTAAACAATAAGGCGGTCAACCACTTTATTAACGCAAAGGGTGTTGATGGGCTGCCCGTCACTGTTTTGGACGGAGAAATCGTAATTGCAGGCCGGTATCCGACTAATGAAGAATTTTCCAACCTGCTCGGCGTTCCGGCAAATCTGTTCGGCGGGAAGCCGAAGGCTGTCAAGGTCACTCCGAGAAGGTCGGGCGGATGCGGCTGCTCGGGAGGAAAGTGTTGCTGATTCGGTTCATACTTTCTGCTGAGAAAGAGATTTAGCACTTCTAACAAGACGATAGGAGCATATCTTCCCAAATCAGTTGTGTGAATTTGTCACAAGGGACGAGGATGCTCCTTATCTTTTTATAAAAATTGGAGGTTATCATCATGGAGAATTTTAATCCACAATTGATTAGGTTGACGAAATATTTGTTTTACACGGGAAAGGGTGGAGTCGGAAAAACATCGGCAGCATGCGCCACGGCCGTCACCCTTGCAGACAAAGGGAAAAAGGTGCTTTTAATCAGTACGGACCCCGCCTCAAATTTGCAGGACGTTTTCCATACGGAGCTTACGAACAAAGGGGTAGCGATTAAAGAAGTTCCAAATTTGGTTGTTTCCAACCTTGATCCCATACAGGCAGCAGCAGAATACAGGGAAAGTGTCATCGGCCCCTATCGCGGCAAGCTGCCTGATGCGGTGATTAAAAATATGGAGGAACAGCTTTCCGGTTCGTGTACGGTCGAGATTGCAGCCTTCAATGAGTTTTCAAAATTCATCACGGATGAAGCGGTGCGGGAAGACTATGATCATATCTTGTTCGATACCGCTCCGACAGGGCATACGCTTCGCATGCTGCAACTGCCGTCCGCTTGGAGCAATTTCATCAGTGAAAATACGCATGGAGCTTCCTGTTTAGGTCAGCTTTCGGGATTGGAAAGTAAAAAGGAAGTTTATAAAGAAGCCGTCAAAACCTTGTCCGACGGGAAGCAGACGACGCTGATTCTTGTTTCGCGTCCGGAAGAAGCACCTTTGAAAGAAGCGGAACGGGCATCCAGGGAACTGGCGGAGATCGGTATCAACAATCAGACACTGGTGATCAACGGCGTGCTGACTTCCTATGACGACAGCGTTTCCGAGAGCCTGTATCGGAAACAGCAAGACGCGCTTCATGACATCCCGCAAGGCTTGAGAAAACTGGCCGCATACCGGATTCCGCTGCGGGCTTATAACATCACCGGAATTGACAATGTCAGGGCTTTTCTGACCCAGGATCAGTATAAGATCCGCGATGAAAAAGTCAGGGCTAAATCGATTCCTCATCTGGAAGATGTCATTGACGATCTGTATCGCACGAATAAAAAGGTCATCTTTACCATGGGGAAAGGCGGCGTCGGGAAAACCACCGTTGCGGCCGCAATTGCACTGGGCCTTTCAAAAAGAGGAAGGAAAGTTCATCTGACTACGACGGACCCGGCCGGGCACCTGAAATCCGTAATCAGCGAGGCCAGCGGCATCACCATGAGCCATATTGATGAACAAGCCGAACTGAAAAAATATCAGGAAGAAGTGCTTTCCAAGGCAAAGAAAACTATGTCCGCTGATGATATCGCTTATATCGAGGAGGATTTACGTTCTCCCTGTACGCAGGAAATTGCAGTATTCCGGGCTTTTGCCGAAGTTGTAGAGAAAGCGGAAGACCAGACCGTCGTGATCGATACCGCTCCGACAGGGCATACCCTTTTGCTGCTGGATTCCACACAAAGCTACAATCAGGAGATCAAACGCTCCCAGGGCGAAATCCCCGAATCCGCACGGAAGCTTCTGCCGCGTCTCCGCAATCCTGATGAAACCGAGGTCATTATTGTGACTTTGGCTGAGGATACGCCCGTCTATGAAGCACTGCGCCTGGAGGAAGATTTAAAGCGCGCCGGCATCGAAACAAAATGGTGGGTAATCAATTCGTCTTTCTACCGGACCGGTACAACGAATCAAATACTTTACGCAAAGGTGAGCAACGAAATCGAGTGGATCAACAAGGTGGATGAACATTCCAAGGGAAATTTTGCGGTAATTGCATGGAGCGCTGAGGAAATCAAAGGAGATAAGCTGCTGACAATATAAGCTAACACTTTCCAATGGGACGATTGTGTCATTATAAAGATATCATAAAATGATAGAACTGGAGAAATGAAAGATGAAAATTACAGAAGAAGCAAAATCCTTGATTCAGGCGGCATTTGATTCCAATGATTGTGACTGTTTAAAAGTATCACAGCAGCAATCCTGCTGCGGCACATCCTTGCAATTTGAACTGATCAAATTGCAAGCAGGCGAGAAGTCCGTCTCCATTGACGGGGTTCCTGTTATGATGGATGACCAGACCCAAACAAGGACAGAGGCTGTGACACTTGCAGCGGAAAATGGCGAACTGACCATTCAGGACGATCAGTCATGCTGCTGTTGATTGAAACAGTAATATGGAATCCCCCCATTCCCTGCAAATCACGTGCGCCTATCATACGGAAGCACAAGCCGAAAGATGTTAAAACAACAAAATAGTCAAACCAAGGGCAAACCCATTTAACGATGGGGACGCAAAGCCATAGGGTCTAAAGTGCGTAAAAGCGCGCTATGACAGCCTGGCTGCCGGAAGTCGCACTTGAAAGCTTGCCCTTTTTACGGGCAGGCTTTCATTGTTTTTATAGCTTCTGACGGATAATTTGAACAAAGATCATTCATGGCTCTGCTATGTCCCTTGGTGAAAGGGGAACCCATGAATATTCTTTACTTCTTCCTTTTCCGGAGGTTGAAATAAAGACGGCGAATCCCGTACACACTCGCCTCCATTAACTGAATATATTCAAAAATCAGCACTTTGCCGTCCCGGGCAAAGTGCTGATTTTTTATTTTCGACAACAAAAGCCCCGCCTCGACCGCTAAAGAACAGTTTCGATTTTAAGCTCTTTTCTTTTTGTAGAAGCGTGTCGAATCGACATTGCCGATCCCCTCCGCTTGTTCTTCATTTCCGGATTT
Organism: Caproiciproducens sp.; assembly: GCF_053840905.1. NCBI lineage: Bacteria > Bacillati > Bacillota > Clostridia > Eubacteriales > Acutalibacteraceae > Caproiciproducens > Caproiciproducens sp. Next base: position 182,587 of record NZ_JBNLXQ010000001.1, on the reverse strand, counting down.
CAACAATCACGAAATGGAGGACAAGCTTATGGCAAAGTATCGGAGAAAAACAAATTACCGGGATAAATATCCCGATGTAAGCAAAGAAATTATCGAGGTTCTGGAGAAAAGCGACCGCCTGATGGAATACCAGCAGTACGACATCAAAGTCGAACGGTGCAGGATTGATTATGGCAGTGGCACCGCTACATACCTTCCCAGCCGAGAGGACTCCTACGAGCGGCTTCTGGAGGAAAACAGACAGTTTGTCACCGAGATTGAAAGTGTTGAGGATGCCGCGATCAAGACGGTGCTGATCGGGAAAATGCTGGCCTGCCTCAAACATCTCGCCCCGGAAGAACAGGAGTTGATCACGGCTCTCTTTTTTATGGATAAGAGCGAGCGCCAGCTATCCAGAGAAACCGGGATCGCGCAGCGGACAATTCACGATAGAAAGGTAAAAATCCTGGCGGAATTAAAAAAACTTATGGGAAAATAAAAATTTATCCGCTCAACCCCCTCACTCAACGTGGAAATAAGTGAGGGGGTTTTACTCTTCCCTCATTGCTCCTTGAAAATTTCATATCCGGCAACATAAATACATGATCTGTCCGGCCGTGATGAGCGGCAGCGACATTGACGGGCGCGCCAAGACTACCTGCGGATGGGTGACAGACATCCGTTGAACCGATGGCATCGAAGGCGACGAGCGGCAAAGCCCGGTTATAAAGCAGCCCGTGGTGGGTTGTTTCGCAATGAAACGGACAGTGCTAACGCTACTTCCGTCCAGCCACAGCCCCGCCTGAAAGCGGGATCACGCAATGGGGGCGGCTCGGTGAGAACCACGGAGAGGTGAAATCCCTATGGTGTTTGCTTAACCGGCAAACCATTTATGTTGCCGCCCTCGCTTCGGGAAGCAGTGCCGAATAGAAGCATTAAATTGAAATGAAGAACAAGCAAATCGTTTGACCTTAGAAACTACGCGGCAGGACAATTGCGCCCTGCCGCGCCCTTGTGAGGTCAAACCACATTATTTAGGAACAGGAGGTTTTTATAATGGGACTGAAAAAAAGAGCGTGGCTGTACTGCCGCATTGACGCGCCGGAGGATGCCCACGGCATGCTGAAAGGTCAGAAAAAAGAGCTCTATGACTATGCGGATCAGCTGGGATTCACCATTGTTGGCTGTTCCGAGGATTTGGGAAGCGGCCTGAAATATAATCGCCCCGGCCTGATTGCAGTCGAACGTGCCGCTGAACAAGACAGGATGGATGTCTTGTTAGTAAAACAACTAAGCCGCCTCGGGAGAGATTCGGCACAAACGCTGGATTTTCTCCGGAAGCTGGAGCAGTCGGGCATAAAGCTCTATTCACCGCTGGAAGGAGAAATCAGATTGTTCAGAGATATCAATGCAATCCATGAGCTCACCATGGGCATGGAATAGGAGGCTTCACTATGAAGGCAAAGCAGCCGGATACAAGAGCTGAGACTATAAGAATCCAAGTAAATGGACTACCTGTCACATTGCTTTTTTCTGCGGAGCCGAACAAAGAAGCGGCTGATTTCATAAAAAAGGCTTTGATAAATGCTTATGTAGTTAGGACAGCATAAACGCAAAGCACAATTTAAAGGCGGTTTTTTCTAATGTCAATATGCGAAAAATCAGCTATTTGTATAGCTTTTTCCTGCTTTGTGTGAGATAATGGCGTTGGCAAAAAACCAACTGCTCCTTGACAATTGAATAAAATCAAGTGTCCGGTCTCTCACTCAAAACACCAACGATATGAGAGGACGGATACAAAATGGCTGAAAGAGTTTATTGTTTATACAGAGTATCTACCGCAAAGCAGGTAGACCATGATGAACAGAATCAGGCCGACATTCCCATGCAGCGCAAAGCCTGCCATGAATTTGCAGACCGCATGGGCTGGACCATTGTTCATGAAGAACAGGAAGACGGTGTTTCCGGCTATAAAGTCAGTGCCGCTCAGCGTGACAAAATCCAGCTCATAAGAGAACATGCAGAGCAAGGCAAATTTGATATCCTTCTGGTTTTTATGTTCGACAGGCTCGGCAGGAAAGCCGATGAAACTCCCTTTGTAGTGGAATGGTTCGTAAAAAAGGGTGTCAGAGTATGGAGCGTCAATGAAGGAGAGCAGCGGTTTGAGTCCCACACCGACCGCTTGACAAACTATATCCGCTTTTGGCAGGCTGACGGCGAAAGTCAGAAAACCTCCATCAGAACCAGAACTGCTCTTGGACAGATGGTTCAGGAGGGACGCTTCCGCGGCGGCACTGCTCCATATGGTTATTGTCTCGAGAAAAGCGGCATCATCAACAAGCGCAAGCATGAAGTCTACAAATTGGTCATTGACGAGGAAGAAGCCGAAGTAGTACGCATGATGTTTAATTTATGCGTTTCGGCAGGTTACGGACGCTGGCGGCTTGCCATGTTCCTGAATGATAAGGGAATCAAGACTCGCAAGGGAACCAATTGGCATGACGCATCGGTAGGCGCAATTCTGCACAACGTGATATACAAGGGCGTCCTCCGGAGCGGCACCACTTTCTCAGAGCCGTTCGAGAAACTTCAAATCGTTGATCCCTCTACTTTTGATTTAGCGCAAAGGCTTATGACTGAGCGGGTAAATGAGAAGAAAAACGAAAGAACGGTTCCGCTAAACACCGCAGGTCAATCGCTTCTGTCCGGAAATGTATTCTGTGGACATTGCGGCGGGCGCCTGGTCCTAACCACCAACGGCAAAGTAGTCAGGCTTGCAAACGGTGAAAAAAAGGGTGTCAAGCGCATTCGTTATATCTGCTATAACAAAACGAGGCGCCGTCTTGACTGCGATGGACAAACAGGCTATACTATGCACATCCTTGACGATGCGGTGGTTCAGGTCCTGCATCAGATTTTTGACCGCATGAATTCGGCTTCCGACAGCATGATTCTTGGAAGCACGGAGGATCGCCGGATGGCGGAATTACGAGCCGAGGTTAAACGGGCTAAGGCCGAGAACAGCAAGGCTACCACCGAGTACGAATCCATGAAAGCTGAAATGGTAAAGGTCGTTCTTGGCACGAGCGATATGCCCAAGGATGTATTGTCAGAGGTTGTAAATGAGTGCCGCGATAAGGTGATTGCCACCAGTGAACGGTTGACTTCATTAACAGCCGAGTTGGAACGCGGCAATGCAAGGGTAACTGAAATGAAATCTGAACTTTCCCGCATCCGCACATGGTCGGAGATTTTCGATGGCAGCGATATGGAAGTCAAGAAGATGATCGCGAACTACATCATCAAGAGAGTCAATGTATTCAAAGGCTATAAACTGGACATTGAGCTGAACCTGAATGTGCAGCAATTTCTGAATGGTCTTGACAGCATCAGCGACGATGAAGAATCGCGTCCCGCGGTGGCATCGTAAATTGATGCAGCCTCCATAAACTCTCTACAGCTGAGTAAATATCTACATATGCGGGTTGGGTTTTGTGGTGGTGCACACCCGATACTTTGGGAGAGCGCCACACTGGCAGTGTGGAGGTCAGCGGTTCGATCCCGCTATGCTCCACCATACAAAAAAGCACTTGCTTCGGCAAGTGCTTTTTTGTATGGCTTCGCGGATGCCAAGAGAGCGTACGCGCCTGAACTGACCCAAAGGTACACACCATATCGCCCCCGCTTCACAGGAAGCGGGGTTTTCTTTACTCCATGCCCGTTGGCAGGATGTCCACTCTGTGCCGAACAGCTCCAGATCGATGCTGAAAATGTTAAAACTCCGATATCGCTGCCGCAGATTATATCAGATCAAACCAGTCGATTTTTTCCTCGCAGTAGCTGTAGAAGCTGTCCAAATCAACGTCGCCGGCAATTCTTTCCGTCTCCGTAAGATTAGCTTCTATTTTCGCCTCTGAGCAGCCCAATATTCGCATAAACGCTGAGTCAATTTCTTTGCAAATAGAATTGACAGAAATGTTCAATTTGTCCCGTTTTGAATATAGCTTCATTCCGCCGGAAATGGAGAAAAAAAGTGCAATTCTCAGGTCGGGCAGTTCAAATTTTGCCCGGCTGCGGTAGCGCATTTCCTTTATCCAGGAGTAAACACTTTCTATCAGGTAATCAAAAATATCTTCTTCACGAAAGGCGTTGCCCAGAAGTCTATCCAACTTTCGGTTAGCGTCTGCGGCATTCCAAAGCATCATTGTGTAAGAGGCAAGCTTTATATAGATGTTCGTATCCTCCGAAATCTGTTCGTCTAAGAAGACAAAGGAGGTGCTCATCAGCTCGTCAATGAGTTCCTTCATAATGCTATACTTCTGTGGATAATAATGCTGGAGCAAGGACTTGTTAATCCCGGCATCTTCGGCTATGTCCTTCAGATATACGTCGGTATAATCCGCTTCGGAAAATCGCTTAAAGGCTACCTTTAATACTTCCTGCCGTTTTTCAATATTCTTACCTTGCATAGCTGTTACCTCCATATAAACTCCTTATACTCAATATACCATCCATCTGAGAAATATTCAAATCCGTTTTACGGCAGCGAATGGTTTTAACCACACACGTGGAAAAAGGTGAATATTGACAAAAAATTATTATTTTATGATTGACATTAGTCTATTCTTAATACTATACTAGTATAGTATTAAGAAATCGGTGTGCTTCCGATTTACTAACTAAAGGAGGTAATTTAATGCCAAACATCAAGGTAATATCCAAGGGCGGTAAAGAAGCCGAGCTGACACGGGAAGCGGTTGCCCATATCAACCCTTCCAACTGTGTTAACTGCGGAACCTGCCGAGAGGCCTGTGGCTTCCCGTTTTTTATGGAAGACATGCAGCAGTGCTCTTATCCAAATATCAAAACACCTCTGTAAAGATTTTGATATAAAGGCCATTTCTTATAAACTATATTTAACTTATGGAACTCTCCTATGCAAATACATCTCTCCTTCGAGAAAATCCGCCTTATTTATTTTTATTGCATAGAAAATGGGACGGCTGGAAAAATTATAGGAAGCGTCCCTTTCTACTAAATTGCCACTTCTGAAAACAGCAAGAATACAGGAACAAATTTCTGGTTATTGAATCACTGAAAATTCCAATTTGTGAGGACGTGTAAAATTTTGACGCTTGCCATCATGCAAATCGTTTTTGGGGGACTTTGCTATAAGTGGAGCGATTGGAAAAACTGGAAACTGTATTACCCGACAATGCTTTTTTATATTATTGGAAACCTGACGGAAGACATTATCACCTGCAAAAAACCTTTGTGGCTCTACTATGGCTCAACGCCGATCGACCGATTAGCCGATTATCTGTTCGGCTTTCTGATTTTCCCCTGTGTGGTGATCCTGTTTTTATCAAAATACCCCAAGGGCAAAGTGAAACAGATCGCGTATTTATGCGCATTTATCGCCGTGATGTCGTTTGTCGAAATCGCACTTTATATTCGTGGAGAAATACAATATTACAATGGATGGAATCTCTGGTGGTCCGTTTTGCTTTACGTCGGAGTATTCCCATTGCTGCGGCTGCACTATAAAAATCCGATATGGGCATGGGTGATACTGTTCTCATTGGTGGCCGGAGGAGCATTCTATTTTAAAATTCCTTTAACGGATTTGTAACGGAATAGAGGAGAAAATCAATGTTTGCGAAAGAGCTTGCTGTCCCAAAAAGTGTGGACATCCAAAGGGAACTGACGGATATTCACATGAAAGAATGGCTGCGGGAAGACGTATTCCATTTTAAATGGTGGTTTTTGATTGCTTTTCTTGTAATTCTTGCATTGATCTGGTGGGTGATGCTCGATAAATCGAGATCGCCGGAAATCTGCCTGTTCGTGATTCTGTCCGTTATCGTCTTTATGGGCATCAACGAATACGGGGAAGAATTGACCTTATGGGATTATCCGACCGATCTTATTCCCATATTCCCGCCGTTGTCTTCCATCAATCTCATTAGTTTTCCGCTGATTTATTCACAGGTTTATCAACGCTTCGGCAGGGGAAAAGGGTTCGTATACGCAGTGATCATAACATCGGCCGTCATTTGTTTTCTATTTGAGCCGCTCCTTACCTGGGGAGGGTTCTACTGTCTTATTCACTGGCAATATTATTTCAGCTTCCCGATTTATACGATAGTGGCAATCGTCATAAAAGCAGCGGTAATGAAAATCTACGCGATCAGGGAAAAGAGTCAGATCAGTGTCCCGGTAAATCGGAATTAAGGAGCGGATACAGTTGATACCGAATAATATGCTGGCAAATGCCGACATTCAATGGAAATTGACTTCCGCCCGCTTTGAAGAATGGTTTCAGACCGAGCTGCTGCATTTCAGGTGGTGGCTGCTGCTGCTTGTGTTTTTGTTTTCTGTTGTTGTCTGGTGGAAAACGGTCGATAAATCCAGACTGAATGAGATTGTTCTGTATGCGGGTATCGTAACCGTGATGATTCTGATCCTCGACGAGCTGGGAGAGGAAATGACTCTCTGGGATTACCCCGTGGAGATATTTCCGCTGTTTCCTCCCATAGCGGCGATTGACCTGGCAAGCCTGCCTTTGGTGTACTCTGCTATCTATCAGCATTTCAGGACATGGAAAAGCTTCACGATCGCCTCGGCTATCATGTCCGCTGTCTCCTGTTTCGTTCTTGAGCCGATTTTTGTTTGGAGCGGGATCTATCAAATGATCACCTGGAAAAGCTATTATGGGCTGCCGCTGTATTTCGCCATAGGAATCTGTTCAAAAGGAATCATGGCGAAGATATTCAGAGTGCAGGCAAACCATTCCGGCCGGCTTTGACTTTTTTCCGTTCGTCCCATGCGCAGGCGGCATTGGCGTATGAAATAGATTGAGCCGGTAATAATTCCGCCCATCGAAGGGAATCCTAACGCTGAGGTGAGGATTATGAAAGTAAAAGAGATCATGTCAACAAAAATTGCGAGCCTGGATTCAAATGATTCCGTCGAAAAGGCCGCGCAGCTGATGAAGCAATACGATGTGGGCTCGATTCCCGTGTGCATTCGGGATAAGGTCGTCGGCATCGTCACCGACCGGGATATCGCCCTGCGGGCGACGGCGAACGGCGGGGACCCGAAACAGACGGTCAGGGATATCATGAGCTCCGATCCGGTCGTCGGAAGCCCCGATATGGATGTCCATGACGCCGCCAGGATCATGAGTGAAAAGCAGATCCGCCGGCTTCCCATCGTGGACCATAACAGCCTGATTGGGATCGTCGCGCTGGGTGACATCTCCCTTGAGCCCGCCCTGCAGGACAATGCCGAAGAAGCTTTAAAAAATATTTCCCAGCCCAACCACGGCGGTATGTGAACACGCGCCGCCCCATAGAATGCACCCCAAAGTCTGAAATTGATAAGGGGTGCATTTATTCTGCAATAAATTCTGTGATTTGGATAAACTAAGATAATATCAAAATCAAGGAGGACAACCAAATGAGCGATATACAAAAACGCAAATTGAAGCTGAACGATCAGGATTCTTTTTTCTATACGGACAACGTCATCTCCTCGACGGAATGCACCGGCCTGATACAGACTCCTCCGGTGTCCGAAGGGGAAGCCGAATCCTACACGGAAATCTACCATATTCCGAAACCGGAAAATGAAGAAAACAACGGTCTGCAGCACGAATAAAGAAGTCAGATTCCGTCCCCGGTCCTTCGCGCAGGCGAACGCGGCCGCGCGGCCGTCGCCGACCGTTTTGCTTTCTCGCCGCCGTTGATTTTTGATTCATCGGCGGCTTTTTTTGTCAGGCATCTCCTCAGATTGGATAAAGCGATTGACTTTTTCCCACAGACTGATATAATAAACAGGAAATTTGCGCTGTATCCGGCAACGGAACAGCAGCAGGAGGTAATAAAAGTGAATAAACAATCCGCAAAGTATGGGGACTTTGTCCTGACGGCGCTGTTCGCCGCCATCATTCTCGTGCTGGCTTTCACACCGATTGGTTTTATCAATCTGGTGATTATCAAAGCCACCATCATCCACGTCCCGGTCATTATCGGCTCGATTGTGCTGGGACCGAAACGCGGAGCGATTCTGGGCGGTATTTTTGGCCTGACGAGCCTGCTCAGCAACTACATGACTCCGTCCGTGCTCTCTTTCGCGTTCTGTCCCTTCATTCCCGTCCCGGGAACCGCGCACGGCAGCCCTCTGGCCCTCGTGATCTGCTTCATTCCCCGCATCCTGGTGGGCGTTGTGCCGTATTATGTGTATCGGTTTGCGCAGAAGCTTTCAAAGAACAGCTCGAGGGGAGAATATCTTTCCCTTACGCTTGGCGGAATTTCAGGGGCTCTCACCAACACCGCGCTGGTAATGAGCCTGATTTATTTTCTGTTTAAAGAAGCCTACGCGACCGCCAAATCCATTCCGGTCAGTGCGGTGATCGGCGTCGTGCTCGGCATCGTCGGAACAAACGGCGTTCCGGAGGCTCTTGTGGCCGCCCTGATTACCGTCGCGGTATGCAAGCCGCTGCTGAAGCTGCGGAAAAAAGAATATGCCGGAACTCAAAATCTTCCGAACAGAAAATAAGCAGGTGATTTTTTATGATTCTCGCCGTTGACGTTGGGAATACGAATACCGTCCTGGGCTGTATGGACGACGATAAAATCCACTTTACCGCCCGCTTCGCCACGGACCGTGCGAAGACAAGCGATGAATACGCGATTCTGCTGCAGAGCCTTTTTATGGTAAACCGCTGCCCCTTCTCAAAAGTAGAGGGCGGGATCATTTCCTCGGTCGTCCCGGAGCTTTCCGTGGTTTTACAGGACGCGATTGAAAAATTGACGGGGAAAGTCTCTCTGGTTGTCGGCTCCGGCGTAAAGACCGGGCTGAATATTCTGATCGACAATCCGGCCCAGCTCGGCAGCGACCTTGTGGTGGACGCGGTGGCCGCCTACGCCGGGTATCCGAAGCCCGCCGTTATTTTCGATATGGGCACCGCCACGACGCTCTCTGTTTTAGACACGCGCGGGAACTACATCGGCGGCATGATTATGCCCGGCGTACGCGTCGCCATGGAAGCGCTTTCCAGAGAAACCGCGCAGCTTCCGCATATCAGTTTAGAGGCGCCGAAAAAAATCACGGGAACAAACACGGTGGACTGCATGAAAAGCGGCGCTATCTTCGGAAATGCCGCCATGCTGGACGGGGTGATCGACCGCATCGAGGAAGAATTGCATCAGCACGTGACCGCCGTGGCTACGGGCGGGCTTGCGCACCATATTGTTCCCTACTGCAGGCGCAAGATCATCTGGGACAACGACCTGACTTTAAAGGGTCTGTACATCATTTACAAAAAAAATATCAAATAACCTTCAGGGGCTGAGATCCATCGGATTTCAGCCCCCTTTCTTTTCATTCCGCTGTATGGACAGAAAGTTCATCGTCCGCCGAGGAAAAAGCTGACAAGCCTGATTCGGGAAAAATCCGGACATACTATCTTTGTTGCGAAACAACAGAGAGACTGTATGTACGGAGCTGGGATTATGAAGAAAAAAGAAAAGGGACTGTCCGCGTGGCAGCTTACCATGATGGCGCTGGGAACGGTCATAGGGGGTTCCTTCTTTCTTGGCTCGTCGGTGGCGATTCACGCCGCGGGCCCGTCGATTTTACTGTCTTACATTTTAGCCGGGGTTCTGGTTTATTTTATCCTGTTCGCACTGTCCGAAATGACCGTCGCCAATCCCGACGCGGGCTCCTTCCGCACCTTTGCGGCCCAGGCGTACGGACAGGGCGCCGGGTTTGTCGTGGGTTGGGTATACTGGACGGGAATGATTCTCGCCATGTCCAGCGAGGCCACCGCCGTGTCCATCCTTGTCAGGGAATGGGTACCGAATCTTTCCATCCCGCTGTTCGGAAGCCTGATCATCATCATTGTGACCTCCCTGAATCTGCTGGGGGCGGATAAACTCAGCAGGCTGGAAAGCGGGCTGGCGGCGGTCAAGCTGCTGGCGATCGTTTCCTTTGTGGTGATCGCCGCCCTGCTGATCGCCGGACTCTTCCCCGGAAGCCCGGCAGTCGGTGCGGGAGCGCTTAGGAAGGAGCCTCTGATGCCGGGAGGAATCAAAGGGATCGCCGGAAGCATGCTGATCGTGATGTTTGCCTATGCGGGTTTTGAGATGATCGGTCTCGCTTCTTCGGAAGCGGACAATCCGCAGGAAACCGTTCCGAAAGCAATCAATAATACGGTGCTCTGCCTGGTCGGATTTTATATTCTTTCCGTCGCCGTGCTTCTCCCCCTGATTCCGACCGCCGATATTAACGAGGAGACAAGCCCCCTGGTCGCCGCCCTGAACAGAAGCGGGATCGGATGGGCCGGTACCGCCATGAACCTGGTGCTGGTGACTGCCATCCTGTCCACCATGCTGGCGGCCATGTTCGGCCTTGGGCGGATGATGCGTTCGCTCGCGGAGGAGGGTCTTGCCCCCGTATGGCTGAAGGATGAGAACGATGTCCCCCGCCGCGGAATCCTGTTTTCAGGTTTTTCCATGCTGGTGGGGCTGGGGTTCGGCCTGCTGTTTCCGAGAGTTTACCTGTTTCTGATCAGCTCCGGCGGCTTTGCCCTGCTCTTCACCTATACGCTCATCATGGCTACCCACATCCGTTTCCGCAAACAGCACGGCTGTCCGCCGAACGGGAAATGCCAGGTGAAAGGGTATCCCTACACCTCCCTGCTTGTCCTGCTCGCCCTGATCGTGATCATGGTCAGTATGCCCTTCGTTCCCGGACAGGCGTCCGGGCTGATGGCGGGAATTTTTATGGTCATTTTTTATTCGCTGTGCTACGTCGCGGTCAGGCTGTATTCTCTTTCAAAGCATCCGGAGCTTTCCCGCAAAAGCGCGGTTAAAAAGGATTTTCAGGAAAATCGTTCGGCGGAATTCTCCGAAGAGCTTACCCCGCAGAACACGAAAAACAACGACAGCAACCGGAAATAAGCCGGTTTTTTATTCGGAACCACTATTTCCCTGTTTCTAATTTGTTAACATTAATTTCTCAGAATTTTAAAACCTGCTTCACCGCACAGACATAAGCGAACGGTATACTTTTTATTGTTCCGAAAAGGTTTTTGCTCTTCCTTTGTATAAAGATATTATGATTACTGCCGCACGCCTGTCGGCACAGACGGAATACCGAACCGACAGGCAGGCAGACTAACAGCAGGTTCCCCTATGGGGATTCACATATATTCTTTTTCATTTCCCTCTTTCTGTCCGTCTGAAAACAGGCGGTGCAGGCGGCTCACACCGGCGATACGGTATGAGCCGCTTTTTATTTTACGTTGGAACCTTCTTAACTCTGTCTGCTGCATATTATAGAGAGTAAGGAGGTGTAATCAGTATGGCAAGAGGATTCTTCCCCTTCTGGTGGTGGTTCCAGCCCAGAAGGCGTCCGCCAAGGCCGCCCCATCCGCCGGGACCGCCTCGTCCCCCGGGACCGCCCCATCCGCCCGGCAGGCCGGGGCCGGGACATCAGCAGGGACATTAAAAAGCAAAGCGGAGGCAACACACCGCGTTCAAAATAAATTTCCATTCATAAATCAAGCGGTTTCGTAAAAATTAATCCTGAGGTGATTGATTTTTATGAATATTCCGTATTGCGGCTGGAACAAAAACGACAAAAACGATCCGTTTCAAGCCGGCGACTATGATTTTATGGAGTATAACGAGAAAGAAGCAGAAAAAGACGACAGTGACGAAGAGAGTTCTTATCAGGATTTTCTTCGGAGCGATCGGAACCAGCCAAACTGAAAAAGCCGTCCCGGAACCCGGGACGGCTGTATTTTTTACAGCGGAAAGGGAACCCTACTCGCGAGGTGATAATATGGCTGATATAGGGCCCGCGATGAAAAGCAAGTTCGACTCCCTGTCAAAGGATCTGAAAGAAGAAATTATGAAAAGGGATGTCAGAATCGATTCCATTCAGGATTTGATCAAGTGTTTGGACTCCATTGTCGCAGAGGGGTAACCCTCTGCCGCCGTTTTTTCAGAGGCCGCAGGAGCCGCAGGAATAGAAATATATTAAAATTTTTAAATAATCGTTGGCTGCGCTTGACTTCTGCTATTTTTGTGCTATAATATACAGGTATTCTAAATGTACCAATGGAACTCGCATATTTATGTAAGTCATTGACCGTTTAATGATTTACATAAATGTGCGGTTTTTTATTTTACATGCGGATATAATATATTTGGAGGTGCTTTTTATGAATAAAGGTACAGTAAAATGGTTTAACCAGGATAAAGGATTTGGGTTTATTTCCAACGACGACGGCGGGGACGATGTGTTTGTCCATTTTTCCGCGATTACCGGTCAGGGATATAAATCTTTAACGGAAGGCCAGAAGGTTACTTTTGACACCGAGACGGATCCCCGCAACGGGAAACTGAAAGCTGCCAATGTTACTGTTGTACAATAACATTTCCTTTCCGTCCGGTTTACTGTAGCGAATGCTTTTCCATGCAAAGATTTAAGAATGCCGATTGCTGAAGTACGCCGTTTACGGCGTACTTTTTTGTCAATATTTCTCTTTCTTCAATCACACTATGGATTTATATTTCTATGTTATAATAAAAGAAATACACTCAGGAGGTGCTCTATTGAATACGAAGAAAAAAGCAATGCTGAAAAGCAAGTTAGTGGTATACAAGGTTTGCTATCAGCAGGCCGAAAAACAGAAGGACCATACACGCATGGATAAGATTGAAGTTTTCATGGACGAACTCCAGGAAGAAATCGATAGTATGGATTGAATGGACGGCACGTCCGTTCCCAATAACTGCCTCCGCTTGGTTGAACCGGATGCGGCTTAAAAAGCCGCGCCTGTTTTCAGGAAGCCGGAGGTCTTTTTCTGTCTGCAGATTGCCGTTGATGCCTGAACGCGTCATTGATATCGTTTTTGCACCGTGATAGAATGAAAAAAACAAAGATCAGGAGGCCGCCGCCATGTCAAAACTTCGTATTGGAATGATCGGACTTGGAAATATAGCGCAGAAGGTTTATCTCCCGTTTCTTTCCGCGGAACAAAACTGGACTTTGGCCGGGGGATACAGCCCCACGGAATGGAAAAGGAACCGGCTGTGCGGTATGTACCGGATCAAAGCGTTTCCCAGTCTGACGGATTTACTGAGGGAAACGGACGCCGTATTCGTGTCCTCGTCGACACAGTCCCACTATGAAATCGTTTCAGAGGCTTTGCAGCACGGCAGGGACGTGTATGTAGACAAACCGCTTGCGGCCACCTCCGACGAAGCGGAACAGCTCGCGGAGCTCAGCCTGCGATACGGCAGAAAGCTGATGGTTGGGTTCAACCGCAGATTTGCGCCGATGTATGTCCGGGCAAAAAACCTGACGGGCGCCGGAACGGCGCTGATTCGGCTGGAAAAGCACCGGGCGGACTCCATCCGGCCCGAAAATTATAAAACCACGATGCTGGACGACTATATTCATCTGGCAGACACCGCCCGCTGGTTCGCCGAGCCTGAGGACGGCGGTCAGATCGGCGGTTCCGTCAGGGTGAATGAAAATCAGGAACTGATTTTCGCCCAGCACCAATATAAAGCGGAAAACGGCTGTGCCGTCTTTCTGGATATGCATCGGAAAGCCGGTACCGATCTGGAAAGAATCGAGGTTCTCACCGAAGGGGCGCTCGTGCGGGTCAGGGATATGGATACTTTTGAAACCGAAGCCGGGGGGAAAACGGAAACGGAAACTCCGCCGGCCTGGGAAACCGTTCTAAAACGCAAGGGCTTTGAAGGGGCCATTCTCCATTTTATCAATTCCATTGAAGGAAATACCCAGCCGCTGGTAAACGGCGAGGAAGCATTGAAAACCCAAAGGCTTCTGGATACGATGACGCACGTCGGGAGGGCTTAAGCGGTCGCGCAGGCCGATCCAAAAATGGAATCGATATCCTCTGCGATGGAAGCGTCAATCAGGCCGTGCTCCGACATGTTCCGCATCAGCACAATCGCCCTGCCGTGCGGCATAGCCGGACGGTACGGTCTGTCCTCCGTCAGGGCCTGATAGATATCCACACAGCACAGGAGCCGGGAATTGAAGTCAAGCCTGTTCCCGTCAAATCCATACGGGTACCCCTTCCCGTTCAGCTTTTCATGATGATTGGCCGCCCAGTCGGCGATCTCTTCAAATCCTGTGATTTCTTCCAGCGTTTTGCGGGTATAAAACGGATGGGATTGTATAACCGCAATCTCATCCGCGTTCAGAGTACCGGGTTTGTCCAGAATTTCATTGGGTATCATCAGTTTTCCCAAATCGTGCAGATCGGCGGCAATCCGCATTTTCCAGTAGGTCTCTCTGCCGAATTCATAATAATCGCACAGGATCCCGGTTTTCTCGCTGATCCCGCGTGAGTGGGAGCCGGTAAACGGCGACTTCGCGTCAATAATATTGCTGAATATTCTGGAAATCGTGCGCATTTCCTGATAGCTGAACTCCCTGTGGACGGTGGGGGTAACGACGCGCAGCGCCTGGAATACGAAGTTGTCGTCCATATTCAGCCAGAATTCAACATTTCTGCTCAGCTCCAGAAAAACATCGATAAAATCCGGGTCGAAAATCGGGGATTTTTTAACCCCGGCTTCAATATCGGCGGGCTTCCTTCCTTCGGAAAAACAGATGGCGACAGAATCGGCCAGAGCGATAATCCTTGAAAACATCGGGATTTCCCTGCCGGTAACGCCGAAAAATCCGCTGCCGTCGTAATGCTCGTGGTGATAGAGAATAACATTCGGTATTTTATGAAAGAAAGGGAAAAAATCAATGTTTTTTTCCCCTTCCACACAGTGCATCCTGTTGAGCTCCGCTTTTTTGTAATTTTCCTGGATCAGCGCTTTGGTCACTCCGTTATCGTGCAGAAGCGAATAGGAAATCAGGTCGAACAATTCCGTATTGGATAAATTGATTTTCTGCCCGATCCTTGCGGCAATATAGGCAACCCTTCTGCCGTGATTGGTAACATCGCTGATTAAATCCTTTTCTACGAAGTCAAGCGTATAGGAAAGGGAATTCAATAATTCATTTACATTAAAATCCATGATTACAATCTCCATGTTTTGCAGTTTGGTAAATTATAACATTTATTTGATTATAATTCAAGAAAAGACTTTTTGTGACCATACAACAAAATTTACAGATTCCAGATCTGAAAAATTGCCATGCTGCACAAACCTCCCCGCCCCCGCGTCTAAGCAAGCGAAAAGGCGGGCATATTCCTGACAGAAATATCCTGTTTATCTGTTCGGCCAGGAGGATTTGCATGAAAAATAAAAAAAATTTCTGGTTTATTTTTTTCACTGTGGCTATTCTGTCCTTTACACTGCTTTGTCTCGGGATAAAATATCTGCTGGGGAATCCGGTCACACCGCAGAATATTGCCGTATACGCCGTTCTTTCCCTGGTTTTCGGCGCCGTCGCCTCCGCTTTGTATCTGCTGCAGCTGAAAATCATGTGCTCAGTCTTCGTCCTGGGACTTTTTGCGGGATACCTTGATATGTTCCGGACATTTCTGGGGAGCAGAAGCGGCTGGGAGGACCTGGCCGGACTTTTGTCCCTGTTCACCTGGATGGCCATCGGGCTTTGCGCCGGCACCGTACTGCAGTTTCTCTCCTATTTTTATCATAAAATCCGGTATCGCGGAAAAAGCTGAACGTTTTGTCATGCCATGGGCGGATGCATCATAAAATTTGATAAGAATCCTAAATGGAAAGAGGTGCATCCTTATGCTGGCCGAGATACCGTATAACCGGGAACAGGCGGCCGAATACGCCAAAACGTGGGCTCTTTTGAGGAACCGCGCTTTTCTGAATTTCGATAAAATGGGCGGTGACTGTACTAATTTTGCCTCGCAGTGCATTTATGCCGGAAGCAGGGTGATGAATCATACCCCCGTTTTCGGCTGGTATTACAAAAGCGGAAATGACCGTACCCCCTCGTGGAGCGGCGTCCAATATCTTTTTAATTTCCTTACCACAAATAAGGAAGCGGGGCCTTATGCGGAGCAGGTCGACGTAAGTTCCCTGGAGGTCGGGGACATTGTCCAGCTCGGCAACGCCGAAAACCACTTTTACCATTCTCCCGTGGTTGTGGGCATCACTGAGCAGGACATTTTCATCGCCGCCCATACGTACGACGCGTACATGCGGCCGCTGAGCAGCTATTTTTACAGTACCATCCGCTACTTACATATCAAAGGCGTAAGGAAATATCAATGAAAAGCATTTACAAATACTTCCAACAATGTTAGAATGAAATAGCCGTGAACGGGTAATTTGAAGGAAAGGCAGAGCTGGTATGGAAGTAAAGCTGAAAAATCTGATGGAATCCCTGCTTTTGACCAAAATGGACGAGGTAATCGATAAGCTGGATTGCTGTAAATGCGAAAAGTGCCGGATGGACATCGCTTCTTACGCATTGAACAGACTTCCGCCCAAATATGTCGCCACCTATGAAGGTGAGGTTTATTCCAAGCTGGACACGCTGTCCATACAGTATGAAACGGATTTGCTCAACGCATTGTTTCAGGCAGCAAAGGTTATTTCGAAAAATCCTCATCATACTCTTTCCGCTGAAATTTCTTCTGAAAACGATACGCAAAAATAAAAGGAGTTCCGTTTTTCTGGCGGAACTCCTTTTATTTTTGAATCAGATCGAAATCTTAAGCGCTATGTCGTACAGGTTCTTGTCAAAAACGCGCTCCATCTCAAGCGCTTCCGTGATATCCAAATCAACGACCTTGCCCTTCTGCATCACAACGATCCTGTTGCCCCGGCCTTTGTACAGAAGATCCGCCGCATGGAATCCCATCACGCTGCCGGCCACACGGTCACGGAGCGTGGGCGAACCGCCGCGCTGTACATGGCCAAGCACCGTAGCCCTAGTTTCGATCCCCGTCTTTTCCTCAATGTCCTTTGCCAGCTTGTCCACCCCGCCGACGCCCTCGGCCACCACAATGATAAAATGCTTTTTACCCGTTTTCTGGGTAAACATCATACGGTTGATGATGTCCGTCTGAAAATCGAACGGGATTTCCGGAACAAGGATGGTCGTTGCACCGACCGCAATACCGGTCTGGAGCGCCAGATCGCCGCATTTCCTTCCCATTACCTCCACAACACTGCAGCGGTCATGCGACTCGGTCGTATCGCGCAGCCGGTCAACCATCTCCACGGCCGTGTTCATGGCGGTGTCAAAGCCAATGGTATATTCACTGGCGGCAATGTCGTTGTCGATCGTACCCGGCACGCCTACACAGGGAATTCCCTCCTTGGTAAGGTCGCGCGCGCCGCGGAAAGAACCGTCCCCGCCAATGACCACGATACCCTCGATCCCCATGTCGCGGCAATTACCGGCCGCCTTTTTTACGCCGTCCGGAGTATTGAATTCCGGGCTGCGGGCCGTAAACAAGGCCGTACCGCCGTGATGGATAATATCGGAAACACTGCGCAGATTCATTTCAAAGACGTCGCGGTTCAAAAGGCCATGGAAGCCTCTGCGTACACCCATGACTCTCATTCCATAAGAAATACCGGTCCTTGCTACCGCCCGGACGGCTGCGTTCATTCCCGGCGCATCTCCCCCGCTGGTCAGAACTGCAATCGTTTTTGTATTCATGATGTTACCCCCTAAATTCGTTGCTTTGCCATATCTAAATTATAGTATATCAGGCGAAGAAGAATCAACCGGTGAATATGGACAAAAGTATCTGCTATATGGATTATTGTTGTATTTCCTTTACAACCGCCACATTTTTTTCTCCGAGCAGGTTTTTTAATTCCCGCACCAAAATATCGTTGACGCTGACATACATGGAAAAGGGAGCCCGCACCAGCTTTTTGGTATTGACAAAGTAAATATAAAGCGGCGTCCTGCCGTCAAAAATGGCAAGATATTTTTTGGCCCGGTCATAAAGCTCCGACTGCTCCTCCGGCACTTTGATGTAAAGTCCCGGATGCGCGGGCTTTGCGGCCCCCGCACTTTTTTCACAACCCCCGTGAAGGGAGGGAGCGGGACCGACCGATTCACAGACCAGCTTGGCCTCTTCGTCTTCGCGCATACTGATTCTGCCGAACATCTTCACGATTTTCCCTTCCGTGATCCACTCGGCATACTGGGCGAGGATTTTCGGAAAAACCAGAACCTCCATAGAGCCGAACATGTCTTCCAATGTCACAAACGCCATCGTGGTATTACTCTTGGTCACTTTCATTTTTACGCCGGCAATAATCCCGAGGAGAGTCACCGTATCGCCGTCGTGAAAGCGCCCTCCGTCCTCCCTTGCGTCGTCAAGGATATCGCCGGTGCGGCTTGCGTGGACCGCGTCATACTGATTGATATATTCTGCCATGGGATGACCGGAAAGATACATGCCGGTCACTTCTTTTTCCATGGAAAGCTTGTCGCCGGCGCTGAAATCGGGCATTTCCGCTATGGAATACTCCTCGTCGTCGGCCGTCTGGGCGGGAGTGTCGAAAAAGCCCATCTGGCCGTCCACATTGCGGCGCTTGTCGTCGTCGAGATAATCCATGATATTGCCGACACTGGTCAGCATCTGCCTGCGGTTGACGCCAAGCCCGTCCAGCGCCCCGCATTTGATCAGACTTTCCAGTGCGCGCCGGTTCAGTTCGCCGTACATACGCTTGCAGAAGCCGTAGAACGTGGTATACTGCCCGTTTTCCTTCCGGTCGCGCAGGATGCTGACAATGAATCCCCGGCCCAGATTTTTCACGGCGAGCAGGCCGAAGCGGATGTCTTTCCCCGCAACGGTGAAGCCGACGCCGCTCTGGTTGACGTTGGGCGGCAGCACGCGGATGCCCAGGCGCATACACTCGGCTATGTAAGCCGCCAGCTTATTGTTGTTGTCCAGCACACTGGTCATCAGCGCCGCCATATATTCGCGCGGATAGAAGCATTTGAGCCAGGCGGTCTGATAGCTCAGCAACGCGTAGGCCGCGGCGTGGGATTTGTTGAAGGCGTAGGACGCGAAGCTTTCCATTTCGCCGTAGATGGCTTTTGCCGTCGGCTCGTCCACACCCCGGCGGATGCAGCCGTCCACTTCAACCTCTCCCTTTTCGTTGGTCAGCCCATAGAGGAAGATTTCCCGTTCCCTCTCCATCACGGCGGCTTTTTTCTTGCTCATCGCACGGCGCACGATATCCGCGCGCCCCAGCGAATAGCCCGCCAGCGTACGGAAAATCTGCATTACCTGTTCCTGATAGACAATACAGCCGTAGGTAACGTCCAGAATATCCTTTAGCAGCGGATGGCGGTAAGAAACCTTTTCCGGATGATGGCGGTTTTCGACATAGCGCGGAATGGATTCCATCGGCCCCGGACGGTACAGAGAAATAACCGCGATGAGGTCTTCGATGTATTCCGGCCTCAGCTGCATGATGACGCTGCGCATCCCGGCGGATTCAAACTGGAACACGCCGTCGGTCGCGCCGCTGGAAAGCATGGCGTACACTTTTTTATCGTCAAGAGGAATGTCCTCAATCTGAAAACCCGGCCGCTGCGCGGCGATCATGTCCTGCGCGTCGCGGATGACGGAGAGGTTGCGCAGGCCGAGAAAGTCCATTTTCAGCAGGCCGAGCTCTTCCAGTGTAGTCATGGTATACTGCGTGACTACGGAATCATTGTTTTTGGCAAGCGGCACATACTCCGCGACCGGCCTGTCCGTAATGACGACGCCCGCGGCGTGGGTGGAAGCGTTGCGCGGCATTCCCTCCAGCTTTCTCGCCATATCGATCAGCTCGTGAATCTGGGGGTCGGTGTCGTAGCGCTGCCTTAAATCGGCGGAAACTTTGAGCGCCTTTTCCAGCGTGATGTTCGGTTCCATCGGCACCAGCTTCGCAACTCCGTCCACCGTCGCGTAGGGAACCGCCAAGGCGCGGCCCACATCGCGAATGGAACCCCGCGCCGCCATGGTGCCGAAGGTGACGATCTGGGCAACATGGTCAGCGCCGTATTTCCGCACGACGTACTCGATCATTTCCTGACGGCGTTCGTCGGAAAAGTCGATGTCAAAGTCCGGCATACTGACGCGCTCGGGGTTGAGAAAGCGCTCAAACAACAGGTTGTACCGAATGGGATCGATTCCCGTAATCCCGATACAATACGCCGCAAGACTGCCCGCGCCGGAGCCTCTTCCGGGCCCCACCGGGATATCGGCTTCCTTCGCATAGCGTACAAAATCGTAGACGATCAGGTAATAATTGACGTATCCCATATGCTCAATGGTATTTAATTCATATTCCAGCCGCTCGACCAGCTCGCTTGCGGGGTTTTCTCCGTAATGCCTGTAAAGGCCCTCGTAGCATTTGTCACGGAAAAACGCCGTGTTCTCCTGTCCGTTCGGCGTATCAAAATGCGGCAGCTTGGTTTTGCCGAATTCAAACTCCACATTGCACCGCTCTGCGATACGGACCGTATTGTCCGCGGCCTCCGGATGACCCGGGAACAGGGCGCGCATTTCCTCTTCGCTCTTGTAATAGAACTGGTCGCTGCCGAATTCCATACCGTCCTTATCCTCAACCGTGTGGTTGGTCTGGATACAAAGGAGGATATGATGCATTTTATTGTCTTCCTGACTGATGTAATGGCAGTCGTTGGTCACAATAAGCGGGATTCCCGTTTCCTCCGAAAGCTTTATGATGGACGGATTGATGCGCTTTTGCTCCCGCAAACCGTGATCCTGCAGCTCCAGATAGAAATGGTCCTCCCCAAAAATATCGCGGTAGCGCAGAGCGGCTTCCTTTGCTCCGTTGTAGTCGCCCGCGGTCAGGGCGCGCGGGATTTCTCCCGCAAGACAGGCGGAAAGGGCAATGAGCCCTTCATGGTGCTCCCGTAAGAGGTCGAAATCCACACGCGGCTTGCTGTAAAAGCCCTCCGTCCATGACTTCGATACCATGGCGATCAGATTCTGGTAGCCGGTGTTGTTTTCACAGAGAAGGACCAGATGCCGGTGCTCCGAGTCCAGCTCGTGCACCTTGTCAAAGCGCGTGCGCTGGGCGACGTAGACCTCGCACCCGATGATCGGCTTGATGCCGCGCTTTTTGGCTTCCTTATAAAAATCGACCGCGCCGTACATGACCCCGTGGTCGGTAATCGCTACGGCGGCGTCTCCCCGCTCGGCGGCGGTATTCAGCAGCTCTGTGATACGGCACGCGCCGTCCAGCAGGCTGTACTCGGTGTGCAGATGCAGATGAACAAACATGTGCGGTACCCTCCTGTCAGTTCTTTATAATACTCTCGCAAACTCCATAATGCGCTGCAGACGGTGGTTCACTCCGGACCGGCTGAGCGGTTCGGAGAGCGTCGCGCCGAGCTCGCGGAGCGACATTTCGGGATACCGGCAGCGCAGCACGGCAAGCTCCCGCAGTTCCTCCGGCAGCGCGGACAATCCCCCGGCCGAACGGATGATCTTTTCGATTGCGACAATCTGTTCCGCCGCGGCGGACGCCGTCTTGTCAATATTCGCCGTCTCAAAATTGGTTTTCCGGTTGACGTTGTTGCGGACCTCTTTCAGCATTTTGACCTGCATCAGGCTCATGGCGGCCTTTCCGGCGCCCATAAAGGTCAGGAAATCCGCGACATGCTCGCTCCCCTTGATATAGACTACGTACGAACCCTTCCGGTTCAGCAGACCCGGCTGCAGGTCGAGCTCATAGATTTCGCTGATAAAGGCGCATAAATCCCTGGCAAGGTTCATAAACGGCACCACGAATTCCAGATGATAATCCTTGCTGGGGTCGGACACGGTGCCGCAGGAAAGAAAAACGCCCCGCAGAAACGCGCAGGCGCAGCAATCGTTTTCCATATTGGCACGGTTGATCCGAAGATGGATTTCTTTTCCCGTGTGCCCGAAACAGGAAAGCACCTCTTCCCTTTGTCCGCCGCCGGATACGGCAACGGTAAAAGCGCTTTTGCGCTCCTTCCGGCGCAAAAGGGAGGTGGAAATATCCACGACCACCCCGGCGGTTTCCGCGGTAAGCTGCGCGGCCCTGTGAGCGGCGGCGGTGTTTTCAATCGTCAGGGAAACGGCATTTTGAGAAAAGCTGCGGCCGAATAAAAGCATGCCGTAGCATTCCGCTTTCCGGCAGCAGGATTTTCGCGGCATCGCCTGACAAAGTTCGGTTTTTGTTTCAGACGCAAATGACATTTTTGCACGCTCCCGATTCTGTTATTGCTTTTGGATATCGCGGTGGTTGACGCTTGTCCTCCTGTTCTGTTCCAGCAGATGGTTGTACAGAAGCTGGGCCAGGGCAACGGAGCGATGATGCCCGCCGGTGCAGCCGATCGCAATCACGAGCTGGCTTTTCCCCTCGTTGCAGTAGAGCGGGATCATGTAATCGATCAGATTCAGGAAGCGTTCGATAAAGCCCTGCGTCTGCTCCCATTTCATCACATAGCTGCGCACCGGCTCGTCAAGCCCGGTCAGGTTGCGCAAATCCTCAACATAGTAAGGGTTTGGCAGACAGCGCACGTCAAACACCAGATCCGACTCGGCGGGAATCCCGTACTTGAAACCAAAGGAAACGCAGTGGATCATCAGCGCGTCGGAGGAATCGCCCAGGAACAGGCTGGAAATGCGTTCTTTCAATTGCGCGGGAGAAAGATACGAGGTATCGATGATATAGTCCGCGCATTCGCGGACCGGCTTTAAAACATCCCGTTCCAGCTTTACGGCCTGTTCCAGCGAGCCGAGACAGTTTTCCACCAGCGGATGCTTGCGGCGGGTTTCCTTAAAACGGTTCATCAGCACGGAATCGTTCGCGTCCAAAAACAGGATTTTATATTCCTTATTCTCGCTTTTCATCTGGTCCAGCGTTTCAAACAGGCTGGAAAACATGTCCCCCCCTCGGATATCGGTGACGACCGCCACCCGGGAGAGAGTGCCCTTCGCCTGTTTGGACATTTCATAAAAAGCGATGATCAGCTTGGGAGGGATATTATCGATGCAGTAAAAGCCGATATCCTCCAACGCGTCAATGGCGCGGGATTTCCCCGCGCCCGAAAGGCCCGTAATAATTAAAAACTCCATATTTCCTCCCTAACCGCCAATCGTTTTCACTTCGCATTCCAGAGACACCTTCGTCTGCTGATAAACCGTATCCTGAATGATTTTTATCAGTTCCGTCACATCCCGGCAGGTCGCGCCGCCGGTGTTGACAATAAAGCCCGCGTGCTTGGGGCTGACCATCGCGCCCCCCACCGTTCTGCCTTTCAGGCCGCAGGCCTCGATCAGGGTGCCGGCAAAGCGGCCCTCCGGCCGTTTAAACACGCTTCCCGCGCTCGGCAGCTCCAGCGGCTGCTTTGATTTTCTGCGGCTGTAAAGATCGTCCATTTCCGCCGAAATTTCATCCTGATCCCCCGGCTTCAGATCGAGCCTGAGCTCCAGAATAGTGTAGCCGTTGTCGGTATAGGCGCTGCGGCGGTAGCCCAGCTGCAGCGCTTCGCCGGACAGCGTGCCGATTTTCCCTTCCTTTGTAACATGCGTGCAGGAAAGAAGCACGCTCTTCATTTCCTGATTGTAGGCTCCCGCGTTCATAAACGCGGCTCCGCCCGCCGCTCCGGGAATTCCCCACGCGAACTCAAGGCCGGTCAGGGAATGCTCCCTGGCGAAAACACAGACCCCCGCCAGAGACGCGCCCGCGCCGCAGGAAACCGTACCGTCCGGGTTCTGTCTGATTTCGCGGAACTCGCCGTCCAGCGCGACAACCGCGCCCCGTATCCCGTTGTCGCTCACAAGCATGTTGGAACCGTTGCCGATCGGCATCAGGGGTACTTTTAGTTCGGCCGCTGCGCGGTACAGCTTCTGGATCTCCGCACGCGAGGACACGGTAATAAACAAATCCGCCGGTCCTCCGATTTTAAAGGTGGTGTGCCGGCTCATAGGCTCCTTACGGCTGACTTTACAGCCCAGGTCTTCCGCCGTCAGGGCAAGCTGTTCTAAATGATTCATCGTTTCCTCCGCTGTTCCGACAATGTCGATCGGATTTTTACGGCAATCCGACAATCGGACTACTTTTTATTGTAATAAAGGGTCGCTAAAAACATTCGTATATTCTTTGAGATATGCCTGAAAACGCTCCACGCTGGAATTCACCACAAGCTCCTCGGGGAAATCCAGTTCCTTCAGCAGCGCCAGCGACCGGTCAAAACAGCCCACCAGGCTGGAAAAATGGGAATCCGTGTTGACAATCACCGGCACACCGCGCTTTTTGCAGATCTCCATGATTTTTTTGCAGTTGGGGATGGACGACTCCCTTCCGGTAAAGCTGCTTTCGTTCAGCTCCACCAGCTTTCCACGCCGTCCGAATTCCGGAATTACCGACTCGTAGTCGTACCGGTATTTTTGCGTACCGCTGTGCCCGATCACACGAATATGCGGATTTTTCGCAATATTCATCCACGCATTGGTAACTTCCTCGACCGTCGGTCTTTCCTTCGGAATCGCTTCCGCGTGAATAGAGGCAACCACCCAGTCCATCGTAGAGATGCAGTCCTTTTCAAGATCGGTATTGCCGTCAAAATCAATGATATTGGTCTCCTGCCCGCGCAGGACGAGCACCCCTTCCAGAAGATGGGGAACGATCCCTAAATTGTGAAAGTACCAGCGGCCCGGCGCGCCCGGCATCGTGACGCCGTGGTCGGTAATGGCGATGGCATAAAGCTTCTTTAAAAACGCCGCGTGCACCATTTCCTGCAAGGTGCTGTAGGCGTGTGTGGACGCGAGCGTATGCGTATGGGTATCTGCGATAATATTCATGTTTACTCCCAGCTTCTATTCCCTGATTCCCGTCTTATAAATCCAGATCCAGCTTTTTTTCCGATTCCTGCAGCACGGAAATATCCATGCCGAGGTTCTGCATCAGCTCCTGCGCCGCGTTGTAGCCCATCTTTTTCTGGCGGTTGTTCATAGCGGCGACTTCGATGATGATCGCGAGATTTCTGCCCGGCTTTACCGGAATGGTCAGCACGGGCACCTTGATGCCGAGAATTTCCGTGTATTCGCTGTCGATGCCCATGCGGTCGTAGACCTTGTTATTGTCCCAGATTTCCAGGTTGATCACCATATCGATCTTTTCCGTCAGTTTGACGGCGCCCATGCCGAAAATGCGGCGGGCGTTAATAATGCCTATGCCGCGAAGCTCAATAAAATGCCGAATGTTATCGGGGGCCTGTCCGACCAGCGATTTGGCGGACACCTTGCGTATTTCCACCGCGTCGTCGGCTATGAGGCGATGGCCGCGCTTAATCAGTTCGATGGCCGTTTCGCTTTTGCCCACGCCGCTGTCGCCGACCAGGAGGATTCCCTCGCCGTAAACCTCGACCAGCACCCCGTGGCGCGTAATCCGCGGGGCAAGCTCCACGTTCATGAAGGAAACCAGGGAAGCCACCAGGCTGGAGGTCGTCTCCGGCGTCGTTAAAAGCGGTATTTCATGGACTTTGACCGCTTCCAGCAGTTCTGACATCGGCTCTATGCTGCGCGCGATAATCGCGGCGGGCGGCTTTTGGGAAAAAATCTCGTTCAGGACCGTGCTGCGTTTATCGGAGGAAATCGACCTTAAAAAGGAGGCCTCCGCGTTGCCGAAAATAAGAATGCGCCTTGTGTCGTAATAATCATAGAACCCGTTCAGCTCCAGTCCCGGACGGTTGACATCCGTGGAAGAAATCAGAATATCTTCAGGGTCTCCGGGCATATAAATCGTATCCAGCGACAGCTCGCCGATCACCTTGGACAGAGGCACCGTAAAATTGCTGCTCAAAAAAACACCTGCTTCCCTCTTTTTATAAGATATAGAATATTATAATATCTTTATTATATCTCAACCGGCGAAAAGTTTAAAGCCAAGAATCAAATAATATCGTACGGCTTTCCGGAAAAACACCTCCGCCCGCAGTTTCCTGCAGCCGGAGGTGTTTCTATCCGTTTTCACGGCGTGATTCCTTTCGTTGCCGGGGATAAATCAAGCGGATTTTTCACGGACTATCCGCTTTGGGAGGTGACGCCGATATTCGCCATATAGCTTCCGTACACCCAGGTGCTTATGGAATTCCCCACGCTGATGGTGACCGGCATTTCCGTGTGTCCGGTAAAATTCTCTTTGCCGGACATATCGATCTGAGCGGAAAGACTGTTTTCCGTCAGCTTGGAAATTTCCGACTCCGGCCCGACCACCGTAGCCGTCAGGGTCTTGGTATAAACCGCGGCGGACTTGTCGGCCGCGAGATTCTTAACGGTGAAATGATTGACAACCATTTGACGCGTGGCCATGGAGTTCAAATCCAGCGTAACCTTGGCAACCGGAATATTGCTCAGGTTTTTGCAGGTCGCCGGAAGGGTCACGTTCACATCAAAGGAATTTCTCGTTGGACTGATGCCCGAAAAATCCAGCGGAGCAAGACTGACCTCCGTCAGATTGGCCAGCACGTCCTGCGGGCCCGCCACTTCGATGGTCTGGGGGTCAATTTTGATCTGGTCGGAGGAAAGCGACAGCCCCAGAGGCTTGTTGGTAAAATTGACGCTGAGGGGAAGGACCTGCCTTGCGAGGACGGGGATGGTGACATCCACCTTCTGCTCGCTCATTTTCAGCTTGTTGCTCGTAATTTTATTGCCGTTTGCATCGTACATGACCAAATCGGTCGTAAAGCTCCTGGATTCTCTCAGCGTGTCGCTGATTTCGTACTGTACGGACACCCTGTTGATCTGTGAGACTTCCTTTTCAGGGCCCGAAACCGTGACCGTGTCGCTGCTGAAGGTAGGCGCGCTGACAAAGAAAGCGGGATCCGACTGATAACCCGGCTTGTATTTGATGTCATTCTGGATGGTAAAGGTCTTTTCCGCATACCGGTCCACCGTGATGATCGCCTGGCTGGGGGAAATGGAAACCCACTCGTAATCGGAAAGAGTCCCCTTTTTCTGCACCGATAAATTAAAGGTGTAGTTTCCGGGACCGGTAATGGTGGAGGCCAGCGGAGCGACGACCTGCATATCGGAAGCCTTGATCTGATTGACAATCAGGCTGTTGCCTTTAATGGATACGGTCGCGGTCTGGTCGACCGGGCTGAAAACCTTTAACCCGTCCTCCTGCGCGGCGTCCGACAGATTGATGACGACCGGCACATCGGTGATCTGCCGGGGAAACTCCTCGGTGTTTCCGGTAGCCATAAAAATCCACAGGACAATGGAGAAAAGGACGGAAAACAGCATTACAAATTTATCGTCATAAAATAAACGGCCTGCGTTAAATTTATGCTTCATTTCTTTTTTGCCCTCCTTATCGAAGGGATGATGCTCTGGCGCTTCTCGCCGGGTTCGGCCTCACTGGTCAGAATCAGGTTTTCCAGCTCGCTTTTCAGCGTTTCCCTGGTATAATTGCGCGTGAGGACGCCGTTTACGGCAACGGAAATCTGACCCGTTTCTTCGGACACCACAACCACGACGGCGTCGGAGTTCTCACTCATGCCGATCGCGGCGCGGTGGCGGGTACCGAGCTCAATGCTGACGCTGTCGTTCTTTGTCAGCGGCAGAATGCAGCCCGCGGCATACACCATACCGCTGCGCATAATCATGGCGCCGTCGTGAAGCGGAGCCTTGTTGAAGAAGATGTTGCAGATAATGGGCGCGGAGGGAATAGCATTCACCACCGTACCCGTATCAATAATATCGCCCAGCTTTGTCTGCATTTCAAAAACAATCAGGGCGCCCGTTTTCTGTTTCTGCAGAACCGCCGCGGCATCCACAACGGCATTCACGCCCCTGCGGTTCTGCTGCCTCAGCGTTTCAAGGTCATCGTTTGAAACGCCGAACAGCCAGTGCTTGTTCCCCATCCCGCTGCGGCCGATCTGTTCCAGCGCACGCCGGATTTCCGGCTGAAAAACCACCATAATGGCCACAACGCTGAATTGAAAAAAATAGGTCAGCAGATTTTTCATCATATAAAGCTTCAGGGCATAGGACACACCCCACACGGCCAAAAGCACAATAATTCCTTTAATCAGCTGTTCCGCTCTTGTTTCACGAACCAGTTTTATTCCACTGTAAATGATAAAGGAAACCAGAATGACGTCCAACGCATCGGAAACACGAAACAGTTTCACAATACCGATAAACGAATTCCATATGGTCACAACGACATCCATAACTTACTTCCTTCCGTCAGAATAAAACACATCCCTTATAATTTTAACATATATAATTTGATATGCAATCCTTTTATCTTTATTTTCAGATTATTTTCACCAGAGTCGCGGCAAAACTGTTTATTTCGCCCAAATTGCTGAAAGCGGACGGACAGACCCGCACGGCGCCCTGTGCCAGAGTCCCCATGAAATCATGCGCCGCAGGCGCGCAGTGCAGTCCCGCGCGCACCGCAAACCCGCGGGCGTTCAGCTTCTGCGCGACGGTCTCGCTGGGAACGTCGCCCACGTTGAACGAAAGTACCGGCGCGAAATACGGCGCGTCCGGCTCCGCCGTGTAAAGCTTCACGTTTTTTATTTCCGACAGTTTTTTATACAGATGCCGGATCAGCGACATCTCATGCTGATAGATCGTCCGGACTCCGCGGCTTTTCACAAACTCGATCCCGGCCCGCAGCCCGGAGATGCCCGGCATGTTCTGAGTGCCGCTTTCCATGCGGTCCGGCATGCTGGAAGGCTGTTCGAGCAAAAGGGAGTTGGTCCCGGTTCCGCCTTCAATGATCGTGGGAAGCGCGGAGCCGTCCGGCGTAATCAGCATGCCGGTCCCCATCGGGCCGTAAAGGCCCTTATGGCCCGCAATACAGAGGTAGTCGAAACCGCCGTCCGCCATGTCGATCGGCAAAACGCCCGCAGACTGCGCGCAGTCGACCGCAATCGGGACGCCGTAAATATGGCCCAGGGCGGCGATGCGTTCGACGGGCAGCCGGATTCCCCAGACATTGGAGGCGTGTGTACAGACGATCAGCTTTGTGTTTTCCCTGAGCGCACCGCGGAAAGCGTCTACCGTAGCGTCGTTATCGCCCGGAAAAACCCGCGCTCTGGTAACGGTCACTCCGGACTCCATCAGCTTTTGCAGGGGCCGCATGACGGCGTTGTGCTCAAGGCAGGAAACCACCGCGTGGTCGCCTGGCCTGAGCAGCCCTTTTATCACGTAATTCAGCGCATGCGTACAATTCAGAGTAAACGCAACGCATTCCGGCCCCGGCGCATGAAAAAAATCGGCCGCCGCCTTACGGCAGCGGTAAATCTCCTCCGCCGCTGCAAGCGACATGCTGTGGCCGGAGCGTCCGGGGTTGGCTCCATAATTTCTCAAAGCAACATTTACCGCACTTAGAACGGAATTCGGCTTTGGATACGTAGTCGCGGCATTATCAAGATAGATCATAACGATCCGTCTCTTTCCGCTCGTCCAAGTATTTTAATGCCGGCACCGGCTAAAATACTCTCTGCTTCGTCCGTCCTGTCGGGAACATATATACTGTAACCGCAGCCGGCACGGTTGCCGCCCGGTGTTCTTTCAACATAAGCTTTAATACCGTAGCTGAACAGGATGTCGCGGCTCTTCATGGCATACGTGATTGAACTAATCAGAATCATCGGTTTGCTCATGATAATCACCTCTCTGTTTTTACTACAGAGTATGCCGGAAACATGCCTTTTGACTATCGGTTATGATTCAATAAGACATACCGCGTGGGCGGCAATTCCCTCTCCCGCACCGGTAAATCCAAGATGCTCCTCGGTGGTGGCTTTCACGCTGACCCGATCCAAATCAACCCCGCAGGCCGCCGCCAGCCTTTCCCTCATGGCCTCGATATAGGGCTTCAGTTTCGGCGCCTGCGCAATGACCGTGGCGTCAATATTGGCAATACGGTAATTCTTTTGAGCAAGAAGCGCGCAGACCCGCGCGAGCAGCACAAGGCTGTCCGCGTTTTTGAAAGCGGGGTCCGTGTCCGGAAAATGCGTCCCGATATCGCCGAGAGCGGCGGCTCCCAAAAGCGAATCGGCGACGGCGTGGGCAAGCACGTCCGCGTCGGAGTGGCCCAGAAGGCCCTTGTCATACGGGATTTCGACACCGCCTAAAATCAGCTTTCCGCCTTCCGTAAGCCGGTGCACGTCGTAGCCGTGGCCGATCCTCATAGCGGTGCCTCCCTGCTTTTCAAAATAGCCTGCGCAATTTCCACGTCTTCCATCGTGGTCAGCTTGATATTCGTATATGTCCCCATGCACAAATGCACCTTAACGCCCGTATGTTCAACCAGCTGACAGTCGTCTGTATAATCTCCCCCGTCCGCCAAAGCCTGTTTCATCGCCCGCTGATAAAGTCCCCGTTCAAACACCTGCGGGGTCTGGACCGCCCACAGGGTGGAACGCTCCGGGGTGGAAATTACGTAATGATTCTTCCCGATTATTTTAATCGTATCCTTGACGGGAACCGCAAGCGCGGACGCGCCGCACTCATAGGCGTCTTCCACAGACGCATTGATTTCTTCGGAGGTAATCAGCGCCCTCGCCCCGTCGTGAATGGCAAAATAGGCGGCGTTTTCCGGCGCCGCGGAAATCCCCGCCGCAACGGACTGCTGCCGGGTAGCGCCCCCTTCGACGATCGCGGTTACTTTTTCGATTCTGTATTTCTGAATCTCGTTTCCGACTTGGGCAATATCTTCTTCCCGGCAGACCACAACGATACTCTGGATCAGTTCCGCGCTGCTGAAAGCGGAAAGCGTGCGCACAATGGCGGGCGTCCCGCAAAGGGGAACAAACTGCTTTGAAAAACCGAGCGCCATACGGGTGGAGCTTCCGGCGGCGACGATCACGGCGCAGCAGTGAGACTTTCTTCCCATCCATTCGTCCCTTCCTTCTGATCGGATTTGATCGAATGGTTATTATTATAATATTTTATACGCCGCGGCGCAATTACAATCCTGTCACAAATTGAAAATTAAAACTGTGTTAACAATTATAAGGGGATACGGGCGCCCCGCCTATTGAGTTTTTTCCAAGGATCGTATATGATTGAGTGTATGAATTCATTGATAAGGACTGGTGGTACTATGAACGAGTTACCGGCAAAAAGGGTGTCGGATTCCGAAACGGAACAGATGGAGGTCATCTTCGAAAACGATCTGAACGGCCAGGGACGTGTTTTCGGCGGGCGGCTCGCCTCCTGGATCGACATTGTCGCGGGGACCGTCGCGCGCAGGCATTCCAACCGCAATGTCACCACGGCGGAAATCGACACGCTCCGGTTCAAAAGCCCGGTTTACATGACCGACCTGATCGTTTTACACGGCAAGATCACCTATGTCGGAACGACTTCGATGGAAGTGCGCGTCGACAGCTTTTCCGAGGATCTGTCGGGACAGAGAAGGCTCGTGAACACGGCATATCTGGTCCTTGTGGCGCTTGACGAAAACGAAAAGCCGACTCCCGTTCCCGGTTTGATCTGTGAAAGCTTTCAGGAAAAAATGGAATGGGAAGCCGGCGAAAAGCGGCGCAAGCTGCGCCAGCAGCGCCGACTGGAAGCATACTGAAAACGCCTGCCAACCCGGCACTACATCCGAAAATAAGAAATTTTGCACTTCCTGACCCGGGCTCTGAATGAAACGCCGTGTACGGTGTTATACTAAGCCTGTGAACAGAAGGGAGTGAATGCTATGCCTGACCGACCCGAGCCTTGGGAAACCAACCGGGACAGCGAAGAAAAAATCACCCAGCGGGGAAAAGCCCCCATGGAAGTACAGGCCGACCTTTTGGCGGGAGAGCCGGATGATTTGGCCATCGATTTTACAAATGTCATTGATTACCGCGGAGGTGGATCGAACTGATCCGCCTCCTTTATTTGTTGGTGGAAATACTGACCGTGTTCGATTTTAAATTTTTGCAGACGTAAACCTCCGTATGGTAAACCTGGTCGACGTAAACATACAGGATGTCGTCCGCGCTGACCTTCGTGAGGCTGACCAGCTTCAGGTTATCCGGCACCTTGCTCTGGGCGCCGGCGTCGGCGGCTTTGCCCGCGGCTTCCGTTTTGGCGGTATTTTTACAGCCGGTGAAATTCAGCGCCGTCACAAGCAGAAGGATAATCAATATGCTTCGTTTCATAGCAATCACCACCCCGTGTTAAAGAAAACTCCTTTACTTTAAAGGCAGAATAAAAATTCACATCCGATAAAGTAAAGGAGTGCATAGGATTTAAAAATCAAAATCAGCTTGCGCTTTTCATGTGGAGCCTGAGCCTGTCGCTGATCATTGCAATGAACTCGCTGTTGGTCGGTTTGCCGCGCGTATTGTGGATGGTGTAGCCGAAATAGGAGTTGAGGATATCCACGTCGCCGCGGTCCCACGCGACCTCTATCGCATGGCGAATGGCACGTTCCACGCGCGAAGCCGTTGTGTCATACTGTTTCGCAACGCTTGGGTAAAGCTGTTTGGTGACCGCGTTGATAATGTCCGGGGTTTCTATTGCCATAATAATGGAGTCGCGTAAATAGTGGTAGCCTTTAATATGAGCGGGGACTCCTATTTGATGGAGTATTTCAGTTACCTGAATTTCAAGCGACGGCTCCGCTGCGGCCGGCGCCGGCTGTCTGGAAGGCGTTTTCTGTGTCAAACCGGAAATGGAACAAAGCTGAATGATTCTGTCGGAAAGGTCCGCGGCATTAAATGGATAAATGGCAAAATAAGCCGCTCCCGACATCATTACTTCACGCTCCAAAGCGGGGCTGGTAAAATTGGAAATGATTACAAACATCGGCCCCATGCCCGGGGCTTTCGCCTGAGCCGCTTTCATCACGCCTATTCCATCCAAACGGGGCATAAACAAATCGGCAAGGACGACATCAGGATGAATGGATTCTATTTTTTCAAGCAGTTTCATGCCATCCTTTTGCGTATAGATTATTTCCATGCCGGATTGTTCAAAAATTCGACCGTAATCACGGTTAAACTCTGCACTGTCATTTGCTATGAGAAGTTTAATACGCTTTTCCATTTTGAGTCCCCCTAATAGATTTAATTTACCGTTATATTACCATATATTGGAAAAAATGGCAATAGGTTGTAAAAATATTTTTTGCTAAAAAGGGGAAATATAAAAGTGGAACATCG
Organism: Caproiciproducens sp.; assembly: GCF_053840905.1. Taxonomy (NCBI): domain Bacteria; kingdom Bacillati; phylum Bacillota; class Clostridia; order Eubacteriales; family Acutalibacteraceae; genus Caproiciproducens; species Caproiciproducens sp. The sequence continues at coordinate 149,467 of NZ_JBNLXQ010000001.1, read as the reverse complement.
GATTAAGAAGCTTTTTGTTTGTCATTTGATCTAACGCTTTCTGAAACCGACAGCATATTTTCAGCGAAAATGCCATATCCACGTGTCGGATCGTTCACAAAAACATGGGTCACTGCGCCGATGATTCTGTCGTTTTGGATAACCGGGCTGCCGCTCATTCCCTGAACGATCCCGCCGGTGGCGTTCAGCAGTTTTTCGTCGGTAATGTGCAAAACCATATTTTTGCTTTGTACATTTTCACGATAGTCTATTTTTTCGATTTCAGCGGTAAAGTATTGCGGCCTGCCGCCGTCTATGGTTGAAAGGATTTTGACGGGGCCGGCTTTGATTTCCTGTTTCATCGCCACTTCCAGGGCTTCTCCTTTGGGAGCGGTATTCAGGGTTCCGTAAACGCCGGCGGGAACATTGGCTTCCAGCGTTCCCATCGCGGTATCGGTGCTGAAATATCCCCGCAGCTCTCCCGGACTTCCCTTTTCGCCTTTGGTGATTCCGCTGATTGTGACGGGAACGATGTCTCCGTTCAGCAGCGGCATCAGCTCATTGGTATCCGTGTCACAGACACCGTGGCCCAGACCGGCGAAACATTTCGTAACGGGATTGTAAAAGGTGAGCGTCCCGATTCCCGCGGTGCTGTCCCGGAGCCATACTCCGGCCCTGTAGACGGAGTCGACCTCGGATTTAACCGGCTGAACGGTGGTCGTAAGGACCTGCCCGTTCCGGGAAAGGGTAAAAGTAAGGCTGCGGCCTTCGCTGTCTGTGACCATGTCGATGATTTCCGCGTTGGTGTTGACTTTTTTGCCGTCAACCTCCGTAATGATATCGCCGACCTTCAGGCCCGCCGCGGCTGCGGGGTTGATGGTTCCGGATGAAGTTTTGATATCGGCTACCCCTACGACGACTACGCCGTTTGTAAACATTTTGATCCCAAACGGCGTACCGCACGGTACCAGAAGCGTTTCCTTGACGACGTCCACGCTGACCGTCTTGATGGGGATCACGTGATAGAGCATGAGCTTTGCCTTATAACTTTTATTCGGTGTCGAACAGATGCCGGTGGAAATATCGGCGCCGTTTTCAGCCACCGCCGTAATGGCATCCGAACCCCATTGCAAACTGCTTCCGGCGGTAATTTTATAGGAATCAGGTGTGAAATAATCGGCCATGCCGACACTGGCAGCATACAAAAGAGCCAGCACAGCCGCGAATGCGGTGAATCCTTTTAGAAATTTTTTCAAAATTTCACCTCCCTTGCGCCGCTCTATTAATCTGCCACGGGACGGTGAAATTATTATGACAATTCTCCTGATTATTGGAATTAACTGGAATTATTTTCTCCAATTGCGCTGTTTTAGGCCGAAAATGCCTTCATTTACATGTGATGGGATAAAATCGCAAAGCCCGCGGCGCATAAATGCCGCGGGCTTTTATTCTTTTCATTTTCAAAAATGCAATTTTATTGCAGTTCGCGTTTTGCTTTCATTTTTTTATAAACAACAATTCCGATATAGAGCAGCAAAAATCCCAAGAGAACCGCGACCAGTGTCGCCGTCTGGCCGGGACCGCCCATTTTTACTTCCGCCCAAAGCGTATCCAGCAGCAGATTGGTGTCCTCGGGAAGGTTGACAAAGGTCTCCGATTGATTCAAAATTTTCTCATCGGGGTAAAAAATAGGATTGTTGACGGTTTCTTCCGGCAAAAGCTCTTTGGCGGCCGACTCCGGCGTGGAGTAACCGACATAGTCCACGTTCGCCGCGGCTATTTCGGGGTCGCAGAGAAAGTTGATGTACGCCTCGGCCTCTTTTTTGTGCTGGGCGCCGGTCGGGATGCAGATGGCGTCGACAAAAAAGTTCGTCCCCTCCTTTGTCGGGATGGCAAACCCGATGTCCGGGTTATCCGCCACCAAAGTGGCGGCGTCCCCCGCGTAATACGGGGCAAGCCAGGCGTCGCCGCTGGACATTTTGTCAAAGATCTGGTCCATGACATAGGCCTGAACAAGCGGCTTCTGCTCTTTTAAAAGCTTCGCGGCGTTCTCCCACTCCTCCACATTCGTGCTGTTGTAGGAATAGCCGAGAATTTTCTGCGCGATGCCGAAGGAATCGCGCGGGTTGTCGAACATCAGTATTTTTCCCTCGTACTTTTTATCCCACAGGATTTTCCAGCTGTCGACTGGCTCTTTTACATATTTTTTATTGTAAAAAATACCGACCACCCCCCAGGTGTAGGGGACGGAATATTCATTTTTCGGGTCGTATTTCGGGTTGCGGAACTGTTCGTCGATATACTGGAAATTCGGGATATTGCTGAAATCCAGCTTTTCAATCATTTTCTCGTCGATCAGCTTGGAAATCATATAGTCCGAAGGGATGACAATGTCGTAGTTCGCCCCGCCGTTGGCAAGCTTGGAGTAAAGGGACTCATTGGTGTCGAACGTGGTGTAGTTCACGTCGATGCCGGTCCGTCTGGTAAACTCCTTGTTGACGTCAAGCGTATCGTCGACGCCGTTTGAAATATACTCGCCCCAGTTGTACACATTGATGGTCACCCCTGTTTTCGGCGCGGCGGGCTGTTCGGGCTCTTCCGAAGACGCAAACGCCGGCGGGCTGACGGCGGCGGTAAGCAGTAAGGCAGCTGCCAGAGCTGCAATCGTTTTTTTCAAATCTCACGCCTCCTCAATCAGGTTTTCTTCCGCTTTCCTGTCTTTTGACTGGCGAAGGTTGACAATGATGAGCAGCACCATGATCGTGCCGAACAGCAATGTGGACAGCGCGTTGATCTCAGGGCTGATTCTCTTTCTCGTCATGGAATAGATAAAGATCGGAAGCGTCTGCGTGGTACCGCTTGTAAAATAGCTGATGACAAAATCGTCTATGGAAAGGGTGAAAGCCATAATCATGCCCGTCACAATCCCCGGCATGATTTCCGGCAGAACCACCTTAAAAAAGGCAAGAACCGGGCTGCACCCAAGGTCCTGGGCCGCTTCATACAGATGGGAATCCATCTGACGGAGCTTCGGCATGACGGACAGGATCACATAGGGCAGACAGAAGGTGATGTGCGCCAATATCAGGGAAAACATGCCGAGCGATATGTTCCCCATGGCCTTGGCGAAAAACACGAACAGCAGCATCAGGGAAACGCCGGTGACGATCTCGGGATTGACCATGGGCAGGTTGGTTACATTCATCACCATGCGCTTCATCCACTTGTTCATACCGTTGATGCCGATGGCCGCGGACGTCCCCAGAACGGTGGAAACGACCGCCGCAATCACCGCGATGACCAGCGTGTTTCTCAGAGCGTTCAGGAGCATGCCGTCCTGCATCAGCTGCGCGTACCACTTAAAAGAGAAGCCCGACCAGACGGAACGGCTCATGGTGGTGGAATTATTAAAGGAAAAAACGATCAGTACGAAAATCGGCGCGTAGAGGAACAGGAACAGAACGGCGGAATAAATCCTTGAAATTGTTTTCATATCATGATTCCTCCCCCGTTGTTCTCCCCGTCGTCAAACTGGTTCATAATCCCCATGCAGATGAGAATCAGCACCATGAGGACCAGCGAAATGGCGGAGCCCAGGTTCGGGTTGTACGCGCTTCCCAGAAACTGCATGTCGATCAGGTCGCCGATCATCAGGTTTGCGCCGCCGCCGAGCATTTTGGAAATGATAAAGGTGCTGACCGCCGGTACAAAAACCATGGTGATCCCGGAAATCACCCCGGGCATGCTCATGGGAAAAGTGACCTTTGAAAACACCTGCATCTGATTCGCGCCGAGGTCCTGCGCCGCTTCGATCACGCTGGAATCGATTTTGGTCAGTACGGAGTAAAGCGGCAGGATCATATACGGAATATAGTTGTAGACCATTCCGAGCACGACCGCGCCCTGCGTATTGATCAGATGCAGCTTGCCCAGGCCGAAAGACGCAAGCAGGCTGTTGATGATGCCGTTGTCCTCCAGCAGGGTCATCCAGGCGTAGGTACGGAGCAGAAAGTTCATCCACATCGGCAGCATGACGAGCATAATCATCATGCTCTGCCTGCGCGCGCTGATGTGGGAAATAATATAGGCAAGCGGATACCCCAGCAGCAGGGAGATCACGGTGGCCAGAGCGCCCAGCCAGATGGAGCGCAGAAAGACGTTGGAATACTGTCCGACTTCGGCGATATTTTTGAAGGTAAACGCCCCGCTTTTATCGGTGAACGCAAAAATAACGACCAGAATCATCGGAACAATAATAAAAACAGACATCCATACAACATAAGGTGCCGCGGCTGATTTTGCTTTCATTCTTAATTCCCGACCTCCCCTTCTTCGGGCAGAGGCTGACTGTCCTCGTCCATTTCGTCACTGAAGGTGCTGTAGTCGCCGAACATGCCGGAATATTCCGATTTGTGCATGATGTGGATATCGTCGGGCTGAAGCATCATTCCTATTTTTTTGCCGACCTCCTGAAAATCGGTCGACTGAATCATCCATTTGAAGCCGCGGACGTCCACGATGATTTCGTAATGAACGCCCTTGAAGGTTACGCTGGTGACAATTCCGGTCAGATGGCTGGTGTCCGGCTCCACCACGTCGATGTCCTCCGGGCGGATCACCACGTCCACCGGCTCGTCCGGCTCAAATCCCTTGTCGACGCATTGGAAAGGGTATCCCGCAAATTCCACAAGGTAATCCTCGTGCATGACGCCGTCCAGGATATTGCTTTCCCCGATAAAATCAGCGACAAAAGCATTTTTCGGCTCATTGTAGATGTCGCGCGGAGAGCCGATCTGCTGAATGGCGCCCTTGTCCATGACAACGACGGTGTCGGACATGGAGAGCGCCTCTTCCTGATCATGGGTAACAAAAACAAAGGTGATCCCGGTCTGCTGCTGTATCTTTTTAAGCTCGGCCTGCATATCCTTTCGCAGCTTTAAATCGAGCGCACCCAATGGTTCGTCAAGGAGCAGAACTTTCGGTTCGTTCGCAAGCGCCCTCGCGATGGCGACGCGCTGCTGCTGGCCGCCGGAAAGCAGATTGACATTTCTGTGCGCAAAACCGTTCAGATTGACAAGGTTGAGCATTTCCTTCACTGCGGTTTTGACCTGGCTTTCGCTCTTGCCGTGTACCCTCATACCGAACGCGACGTTGTCGTACACGTTCAGATGCGGAAACAGGGCATATTTCTGAAAGATGGTGTTGACCTCCCTTTTATGCGGCGGAAGATCGTTGATTTTTTTGCCATTGAAAAAAACATCGCCCGTGTCCGGTTTGACAAAGCCGCCGATGATCCTGAGGGTTGTCGTTTTTCCACAACCGGAAGGTCCCAGCAGGGTGACAAATTCACCGTCCCTGATGCTGAGGTTAAAATCCTTCAGCACAATTTCTCCGTCAAACGATACCGCGATGTTGTTCAATGAAATGATAGATGGATTTTCCAAATAGTGCATCCCCTTTGCGGTAAAATTAGTTACGTTAAGCCAAGCGGTTAAACGCAATCCCAGCCACGCCGTTGCCACTGCCCTCCGCAAAGGATTTTTCGCGGTCATTGCTGACTGCGGCAGTGAAGCGCCGCCGATATAGAATTAGATGCAAACGCAACATATCAAATATAGTGGCATAAACACGATTTGTCAAGATTTTTTTGAATATTTCATCAAATTTCTATTGATTTTTTAAATTACATATGAATTTGATTAATTTTCCTCTGTTTTCCGCTGAAATGCTCTGTTTTTCTCCAGACAAAATAATTGTTAAATAGATGAAAAAATCCCGCAGTCTCCTGCGGGATTTTGAGAAATCAAGCTGTTTATTTTTTAACAAGAACCGCCGCCGGTCTTTTCCGTAAGGCCCGAAGCCTTTTCACCGCCATAAAGACGCCGGACAAAAACGCCGACAACAGCACGACGCTGAAAACCATGCCGCCGTCGGAATCGGAAGCCTCCCGCACATTTTTGTCAGCCGCCGCGGCGTTGACGGCGGGAATCATGTCGCTGAAAACGATGGTCCCCGATTTGCTTTCCACAGCAGCTTCAGAGGAAAGGCTCTTCGCCGCAACGGTGGAAACCGGCTGTGCCGGGGCTTTCACCGCGGCGTCCGAATAAAGAACGCTCAGAGCGGCCTGATCCAGAATTCCGGTCTGCGCAAGACCGGAAGCCTTCTGGTAAGCCAGAACGGCCTGTTTGGTAAGGTCCCCGTAGTAAATGGTCGGGTCGCCGGTCATATAGCCCAAAGCGATCAGCCTTTTCTGCATGGAAAGAACCAGCGAGGAATGCATGCCGGGCGTAACGGTTCCCGGCTTCGGGTTTTTCACCGCGCCGGACGCAAACAGCTTCGCCTGTGTGGCCGGATCGGCAATGCCGGTGGAATTGATCCCCGCCGCGCCCTGAAACGCGCTGACGGCGTCGGACACGCAGTAATCGTAATAATTGTTTACCGATTCATAATAGTACCCAAGGTCCTTCAGACGCTGCTGCAGCTTTTCCACATCCGCGCCTTTGGAATCCGCCTGAAGCATGATATAAGACGTTTTACCCGTTGTACCCGAGGACTCCGCAGCAGCCTGAATGGCCTCTCCGGAGGAAGCGGTCAGTGCGCCGGAAGCGCCGAACGTATAGGTAACGCCAGAAATAGTTCTGGTCGTATTGACGACATACTGGCCGTTTTCATAGTAATACTTCTGGCCGTTGAAGCTTGCAAAGCCTGTGGTCGGATATGTAATCTGGGGCAGTTTGAACCACATGGTCCATTTCGGCTTGTCGCGGCCGAAGACCTTCTCATATTTTATATTGACCCCCGTCGCACGGTTGTCCACCGCCATGTTATTGCCGACGTAAACGCCGACATGGCCCGGCTGATACAGAATCAGCCCGTGGATTCGCGGCAGAGAGGAGGAATCGGAATAATTGATTTTACCCTTTGCGCTGGCGGAATCGAGCATCGCGCCGGAGCTTCCGGCTACGGAAACCAGACTGGGTCTGGGGTCGCTGGAATCGCCTGTCCACCAAAGATACGATTTGATCAGGCCGGAGCAGTCGGTTCCGCGTACTCCGCCGGAAAACTGGCCGTATCCGCCGGCACGGTATTTCCATCCCTCCTGATAGGCCTTGAGGACATGTTCGGAAAGTCCGACTCCTGTTTTGGCGCTTGCCGCGCTGACGGCTGAAGAAACATTCATCGAAAGGATCGCGATCAGAACTGCCGCGACAAACGCTGATAGAAACCCGAACCCCTTTTTCATTTTAACCTCCTGCTGCACTTCCGTTACTCTTTTTTCTACTTTCTGTCTGTAAAAAATGATACATATTCGTTACACATATTACAAATTAGTAACATTTTAACACATGTTTTTCCGGAACGCAACAGGCAAAGATCAGAATTATGAAAAAATTCACAATTTTCGGCAACTTTTAAATGTTAAAATTGTTAAATAATTATCGCAATTCTGAACGAGGATAGAAAAGCGGCGGACTAAAAAAGTCCGCCGCGGGAGTGTGTTGAAAAAGAGGAAGGCGTAAAGAGGAGATCGTTCTTTTTAAAGAAGGGCTTTGACGATCTGATCGGTTTTCATTCCGCGGGAGCCCTTGACAAGCACCACGTCTCCCCCGGTCAGAAGGGATTTGAGCTTTGCAATCGCTTCCGCATTGTCCCCGCAGGAATAGCAGACGAAGTCCGGATTGACGCTGCGTGCCCCTTCGGCGATTTCCCTGGCCCGCTCGCCGACCGTCAGCACGATGTCCACCCCCGCCCGGGCGGCATACGCGCCCACGTCAAAATGCGCCTGCTGGGAGAAATCGCCGAGCTCCAGCATATCGGCCAGCACCGCGATGCGCTTGCCCGTACGGAAGCCGCACAGGACGTCGACGCTGCTTCTGATCGCGTCGGGGCTGGCGTTATAGGAATCGTCGATGATCGTGACATCGCTGACATGATGGATCTGCTGGCGCATGGCAAGGGGCCGGTACTCCGCAAGCTTTGCAGCGGCCTTTTCCGTCGGGACGCCGAGCGTTTTGGCAACCGCTAAAGCGGCCAGCGCGTTGGTCACGTTGTGAAGCCCCAGCGCCGGAAGCTCCACCTCGCAGGACCCGCCCGGCATTATTAGAGTGAACCGGGTGGACGAGGCCGCCGTGCGGATATTTTCCGCCCGGAAATCGCACCAGGAAGCGGTGCCGAACCAGACGATTCTGATTCCCGGTTTTCCGCGCAGGCCCGCAAGGAGCGCGTCGTCCCCGTTCAGGAACAGGATGGAATCCTTATGGAAGCAATCGGTAATATGCAGCTTTTCGCTCAAAATATTCTGCTGTGTTTTCAGCTGCTCGATATGGGAAATGCCGATATTGGTCATAACGGCATAGTCCGGCGCGGCGATCTGCGCCAGACGGCTCATCTCGCCGAAATTGCTCATCCCCATCTCCACCACGGCGGCCTGATGCGTGTCGGAAACCCGGAACATGGTCAGCGGAAGCCCGATCTGGCTGTTATAGTTTCCCTCGGTCTTCATCACGTTGAACGAGCCGGAAAGCGCGAGGGCGACCATTTCCTTCGTGGTCGTTTTGCCTACGCTTCCCGTAATTCCGACAAACGGAATATGGAACCGCTGCCGGTAAACGGCCGCGATCCTCTGCAGGGCCTGTTCCGTATTCTGCACGCGGATCCATGCGTGAGAGTCAATCATCCCGTCGTGCTCCTGTGTGAGCGTTGCGGCAGCCCCCGCCGCAAAAGTCGCGCTGATAAACGAATGGGCGTCCGTCTTTTCCCCCACGATGGGGACAAAGAGGGTGCCGAACTGGATTTTGCGGCTGTCCGTACTGACCGACGTGATCAGGGTATTGGGATCGCCGCAGAGCAGCTTCCCGCCGCAGGCGGCGATGATTTCTCCAACTGTCATTCTCATATGATCACCTATATTTTTCCGTTGATAATATCCGCGATAACCTCGCGTTCATCCAAATGATATTTGACTCCCTGAATCTCCTGATAATCCTCGTGGCCTTTTCCCGCAAGGACGACGATATCGCCGTCTTCGGCGTTCTCCATGCAGTATTTGATTGCTTCCTTACGGTCGGGGATCACCACATATTTTCCGTCCGTTTTGGCGATACCGACCTTGATGTCCTCAATAATGTCCATGACATCCTCGTAGCGTGAATTATCCGCTGTAATGACGGAAAGGTCGGCGAGCTTTCCGCTGACCTCTCCCATTTCATAGCGGCGGGAACGCGCGCGGTTGCCCCCCGCGCCGAACATGCAGATCAGGCGGTGCGGACGGTACTCGCGCAGGGTTTCCAGAATATTTTCCATGCTCAGCGCATTGTGCGCGTAATCGATCAGCAGAGTATAATTTCCGGGAACACTGACCGGTTCTACCCTTCCCTTGACCTTGACCGTGTTCAGCCCTTCGGCAATCGCCTGCGGGGTCACATCAAAATGGCGGCAGACCGCCGCCGCCGCAAGCGCGTTGTAAACGCTGAACCGGCCGGGGATATCCACGTCCACGCCGAAGGCAAGCTGGCCTTGAAGGTCAAAATGAACGCCGAGATAACCCGGACGCGAAATGAGCTTTTCATTGCACGCGCGCAGGCCGGCTTCCTGTGAAAAGCCGTAGGTCTCGATCGCACAGGTGTGGCCTTTGATAATTCCGGGGTAATTTTCATCGTCTATATTGATAATACCGGTCCGGCACTGCCGGAACAGCATGCTTTTGCACTGCAGGTATTCTTCCAGCGTTTTATGCTCGCTGCCGCCGATATGGTCGGGCGAAAAATTGGTGAACAACCCGATGTCAAAGGCAAAGCCCGACACGCGGTGGTCCCTGAGCCCGATGGAGGAAGCCTCGATCACGGCGGCTTTGCAGCCGCTGTCCACCATTTTGCGCAGGAAACGCTGTACATCGTACGATTCCGGCGTGGTGTTGTTCGTCTGGATCACTTCGTCGCCGACAACCGTCCCGATGGTCCCGATGATGCCGGTTTTGATTCCGCCCGCCTCAAGAATGGAACGGATCATATAGGAAACCGTCGTTTTGCCCTTCGTGCCGGTAATGCCCACCACGCGGAGCCGGTCGGCGGGGTGCCCGAAATAGGCCGCCGCCATCACCGCCATGGCATGGCGCGTATTTTCCACCAGGATCACCGCGGCGTTCTGTACCGTTACCGGGCGCTGCGCGACAATCGCGGCCGCGCCGGCGTCCGCCGCCTGCTGCGCAAAGTCGTGGCTGTCGACGGAAGAGCCGCACAGGCACACGAACACGCAGTTCTTGACCACCCTGCGCGAATCGTAAACGATATCGGTTATTTCAACGTCCGTGTCGCCGGAGCAGGTATATTTTAATCCTTCCAGTATGCTTTTTAACCGCATAATCCAGCCTCCGTATCCATAATTTAGAAACTCTTCTGATGATACAATAAAGAGATGTCAAAGTCAATTGCATCCGGTCGGCAGCCCTTCTTTGCGGTTACATGACACTTTCCCCTTTCTGTATGATATTTGGACTGTGGAACCATTTTGTATAGATACAACCGTTCCGGATAATGCTAACATACAGTCAAGCAGCGTACACGGCGCTTAAAACGATAGAAAGGGAGCATACGTGATGGGAACTGTGAATGAAAAACTGGAATCCTACGGACTGAAAAAAGTATTGAGCTACCTGGACAACAATCCTGAAGAAAACGTACCGAAGGTCTTAAACTGGGTACGCAGATTCGACAAGGAGGATTATTATCACAACGCTTACGATCTGGTTGGAGAAGCGCTGAAAAATCCGGAAAACAACTGGTATAAACTGATTATGAGCCTTTATGACGACATTGATTCCGGCGTCAGGAAAAAAATGTTTGAAAATTTTCTGATCAATTCCTCCATTGTAGGCTGTCAGCGCAAAAATAAAAACGAAGAAAAGTACGACTGCAACATTCCGTGGGCGATCCTGATGGACCCCACCTCCGCGTGCAACCTGCACTGCCAGGGCTGCTGGGCGGCGGATTACGGCAACAAGATGAATATGAGCTTTGAGACGCTCGACAGCATTATCGAGCAGGGGAAAAAGCTCGGCACCTATATGTATATCTATTCCGGCGGCGAGCCGCTCGTACGGAAGGACGATATTATCAGGCTGTGTGAAAAACACAATGACTGCGAATTTCTGGCCTTTACAAACGCAACGCTCATCGACGAAGCGTTCGCGGACGAAATGCTGCGGGTAAAGAATTTCGTGCCCGCCATCAGCGTGGAGGGCTTTGAAGAGGCCACCGACTCCCGCCGCGGAGAAGGCACCTATCAGGCGGTCATTAAAGCGATGGAGATTTTAAAGCGGAAAAAGCTTCCGTTCGGCATCTCCTGCTGCTACACCAGCCAGAACACCGACGTGATCGGCAGTGAGGAATACTTTGACGACATGATCGCAAAGGGCGCGAAATTCGCGTGGTTCTTTACCTATATGCCGGTCGGGGCCGACGCGGTTCCCGAGCTGATGGCTTCCGCGGAGCAAAGGGAGTTCATGTATCACCAGATCCGGAAATTCAGGGGGACAAAGCCGCTGTTCACCATGGACTTCTGGAACGACGGCGAGTATGTGCAGGGATGCATCGCGGGCGGACGTTGCTATCTGCACATCAACGCGAACGGGGATATCGAGCCGTGCGCGTTCATCCATTACGCCGATTCCAACATCAAGGACAAAACCCTTCTGGAAGCGTACCAGTCCCCGCTGTTCATGCAGTACCGCAAAAACCAGCCGTTTAACGGGAACCACCTGCGTCCCTGTCCGCTGCTCGACAATCCGGGCAGACTGTCCGACATGGTGCACAAGTCCGGCGCGCAATCCACGGACATGACTCACCCCGAGGATGTTGAGGAGCTGAGCGCAAAATGCGTCAACGCCGCGAAGAACTGGACCCCCGTCGCGGAAAAACTCTGGGACGAATCCCATCCGGAAGAACAGGAAAACGCGGGCTGACCAAACAGCCGAACAAAGTATCCGATTTCATCAATATTCTTAATATATAAAGAAGGACGGCTTCCGCATACTCTAAGCGGAAGCCGTCCTTTTTATATTTCAACGAGTCCTTAAAGAAACGATTCCAACACGTTTACAATGTGTTGATGTGACTGGATGCACTCATTAAAAGAAGCAGACGGTTCGTCTCCACTTTTCTTGATATACTCCGCCTCTTCCACTTCCTGCTGAATTACTTTTTTAAAATATTCCGCATAATTTCCCGATGACAGCAAGCTGTCAGAAGCATCGGCAGAACCTTTCGTTACTGTTACCGTCCCCTGTGCCGTCGTCGGTCTCGCCCCCGCCAGGAGGTAATCCTGATAGGACAAAACGCCGCTGTTGGTCAATTCAGACAGCAAGGAATCCATTCCGGAAGCGTCTGAACCAGAGTACTTGTCCCGAAAATATTGTTTCTGCACACCGGACAACGTGTTACTCCCTGTTGATTTTTTCCCTTTTTCCGTAATAGCTGGCAGGCATGCTTCGTTTTGGGAAGAAAATGTAACTCCATCCATACTTTCTTTTGAGGCGCTTTGCACCATATTGGCAAAAGCACCGGATCTCGCTTTTTTTCCGGCACTATTGACGAAGCCTGAGAATCCATTTGAATATGCGGAAGCTATACTGTTAATCATTTCAATCTCCTTAATTACTCAGAATATAATATTCCGGTGCTGATTGCCTCTGTTCCTCCACCGCTGTATCTGATATATCCACTCAAATCGCTTGCCTCAGAAACAGTATAATAAGATATTGTCTCCAGATCACCGTCTTGGACAACAATTGGATCCAAATCCACACCATTCAATTTAAGATACAAATGGGCAGGGATGTTGCTAACCGTTTGGATTAAAAAAGTTATTTTCACTTCCCAACCAGTTGGATCAGATTTCGCTAATTTTTTATACTGCGCAATTAACTCATCTTTTTTAGCTTTAGTCAATCTGTATGTTGTGAATGGAGAACTGCTCGGATAGGTAGCCCCAGCGCTGATTCCAGAGTAGTATACTTCACCTGCCGGATAAATATAAGAGGAGTATACCCGGATTGTGTCGCGCCAACTTCCCCCTTGTAATTTATTGGGGTCTTTTTCATCTTGTTCCGATTGATCGGATGTACTTTCAGGTTTGCTTTCCGAAGAAATTTTATCCACCTTGGCACCAGATTTGTCGCTGAAAGCAGTGGCCTGTAAGGCACTCGATGGTATATTGGCAACGGAAAAAATCATACCGAACGTAAGAACGAACACAAACAGCGTATGTAAGGCTCTATTTTTTCTCATTTTACTTCTCCCTCTCAATTCAAATTCGTACTAAATGACTCTATTCAATCCACAACGGTCTCATCCCCTTTTATATTTCCATATTCACCTTAACACTATAATTCATATATGTCAATATTTTCTTCAAGAGATAAGATACCACGCAAAAATGGTGTTTCAAAATTAATTTTGAAACACCATTTTTTAAGTTTTATTTAATGATTGAGTAGCGCATACAGTTTTTCGATTTCTTCTTCATTGGTATAATCACACTGTGCCAAAGCCTGTGAAAACTCCGCGCGTTTTTCCTCCTGCAGCAGCAGCTCCTCCAGCCCCGCCGCAACCCCCTCGCTGTCCATGGGGACGATCAGCCCGTTTCTGCCGGAATCGATCTGGTCGCGGGCCGTGGAAAAATCGGTGAGCAGGATCGGGCGGCACATGACCATTGCCTCGTCGACGGCGATGGATTTGCCCTCGAACCGGGATGGCTGCAGGTAGATATCACAAGCCTTCAGATACGGGTACGGATTGGGGCGCTCCCCCATGAACCGGACGGTATCGCCGATGCCGAGTTCCCGGATCATCGCCTCCAGATTTTCTTTTTCCGGGCCGATTCCGATGATATACCACTTGAAGCGAAGTCCCTTCTCCTTTAAAGCGGCAATGGCGGGCAGCGCAAGGTCAAGCCCCTTCTGGTGGGAAAGACGGGCAATGGACAGTATGCGCAGGCCGGAAAAATCATCTTCAAAGTCGGCCGGTTCTTCGGCCATCCGGCGCATGAAGGTGGAAGAGATGATATTGTAGATCACATGGAACCGGTCGGAATACTCCGGAAAAGTGTTCTCAAGCGCGGTCTTACAGGATTCGGAAACCGTGCACAGCGCGCTGAGCTTTCCGACAAACGCGCGGTCAAACCCGCTGTTCAACCCCATTGCCGTATAATCGCCGTGGATAAATCCGATCTTGACGGGGCTTTTGACCTTGGTCACGGCGTAATAAATCGGCTGGCCCTCCATAAAGGCCACCACCGCGTCGTATTCCTTTTGGGAAGGCCGGATAAAACGTTTCTCTACGTTCCACATGCGCGCCAGCCGCTCGCCCATGGTCCCGCGCAGACCGGCGAAGGTAACCAGCAGGCGGCAGAGCGCGATCAGCGGATGCCCCTTTTTGATAAGGGCAAAAAAGGCCTGGCGGATATTGAATTTGTACTCCGCCGGAAAAAGCGGCGGCAGAAGGTTTACTTTCGGCGAAACGCGGCTCAGAAACAGGCCGTCGTTCGCGAAAAGCTGAAGGTCGACCTCGTAATTTTCATAATCGAACAGGGACAGCACCGTGACCAGACTTTTTTCAATGCCGCCGCTGTGCAGGCTGTAATTGATAAAAAGAACACGTTTTTTCGCCATTATCTTTTCCCCGCGTTTTTCAAAAGCATATTGGAATAAATCCGGTAGAACAAATAGACGGCCGGCGTGTTTTTGGAGCGGATCAGCCGCAGGATGATCCTGTCCGCGCGGGTGCCGTTTTTCAGGTAGTCGGAACGGGCCGCGACCCGGAGCACCGGATTCCGGAGAATACCGCGCACCTCTTTGTACCTTTTCGAAAAGCCCGCATCGTTGTTTGGGCTGAAACAGTTGACAAGAGAGGAATGCGCCGCGCTGCGGAGAAGCCACGCAAGGTGGCGTTCCCCATACTGGGCGTAAAGGCCGTTCTTCTGCAGGAAATCGCGCACCACATGGTAGCAGGCGGTCATCATCTCCATTTTTCGGGGACGGTACCGGGTGCTTAACGATTCGGGATTATAACGGTAATGGTAATAGGCCCCGCCAAGAACCAGCACCTTGTCCGTCAGGCAGTGCGCCATAATCGATACCGGAAGATCCTCCAGCATAATTTCCTGTTCATTGAAATACGAAAGGTGATTTCCCAGAAACCACTCCCGGCGGAAAAACCTGCGCCACGCGCAGCCGAGCATCTCTGCCTGCCGCCAGGGACCGTCCGCCGGGTCGGGACCGATCAGCTCCCGGAGCAGGACTTCCCGCGTCTCCCGGTCGAAGGCCGGGAAGCTCACCGGCAGCTTGCAGACGCGGTGCTCCTCCGCTTTGCTGTTTTCGCGCACAAAGTTAAAGACGACCATATCCGCGGCGCATTTTTCCGCGGAGGAATACAGATTCTGCAGTGCCTCCGGGTCAAGCCAGTCGTCGGAATCCACAAAAGACAGGTATTTTCCGGCGGCGCGGGCGGCGCCATAATTGCGGGTATCTCCCAGCCCCCCATGGGGCTTGTCCAGCACCCTGACACGGGAGTCCTTTTCATACGTCCGCGCAAGCTCCAGCGAACGGTCGGTCGATGCGTCGTTTACTAAAAGAATCTCTATATCCGTCAGCGTCTGCGCCAAAATGCTTTCGACACACTGCGCCAAATACTTTTCTACGTTATATACCGGTACAATCACACTTACTTTTGGCAAGATCAGACCTCCTTCTCTTCGTCGCCCCGGCGGCAGCGTCCTTTTCCGGACAGCACCGGGCATCCTTCCAGCCCCCGAATCAAACCGGTTAAGAACCGGGAAACAGGCGCCAGCCAACGTATTCGCATATAAAAATACATCTTATGATACCATTTTCTGTGAACCAATACAAGATTATTTTGCAGCAGCGTGTTGAAATGCAGCATTTTGTATGCTATTCTTTTATATATTTCTATTTTAAATCGATCAGGAGGCTGTTTTCCGATGAAGGACTGCCTGGTATTGTTAACGAAAACGTTCCCTTTCGACAAAGGGGAAGAATTCATAGAGGACGAACTCCCTCTTCTGGCGAAAGCATTCGATCAGGTCATCATCGTGGCCACAAGCACTGCCGACAACCCGGTACAGACAAGAAGCGTGCCGGAAAACGTCTGCGTCCGCAGCATCCGCGCAGCCAAAGTCAAACGCAGCCTTGCCGGAGCGGTGGCAAGGCAGTTTCCCTTTAAGGACTATAAGGGCTATTCCGGAAAAGACGAGCGGAACGCCGTGAAGGGATCGCTGAAAAAAAAGCTTTATCTGAGTTATTTTATCGCGAAATCGGAAATCGTGTACGATGAAACGGTTAAAATTCTCGCTCCGTTTTCCCTGCAGCGATACGACGGCGTAACGTTTTACAGCTATTGGTTTTACGATATCGCCATGGCGGCGGTCAGGCTGAAACGGTACTGCCAGGCAAAAACCAAGCTGGCCGTCTGCCGGGCGCACGGCTACGACCTTTACGCTTACCGCAACTCCATGAATTATCTGCCGCTGCGGCAGTACCTTCTGAAAAACATAGACAAGGTCTACACCTGCTCCCAAGACGGAAACGACTACCTGACCGGCCTGTATCCCCAGTACGCGGAAAAAATCCAGACCGCCTATCTGGGTACGCGGGATTACGGGGCGACGGAAGCAGACGGGACGGGGCCTTTCCACATTGTCAGCTGCTGCCACATCGTCCCGCTCAAACGCGTGGATCTGCTTGCCAGATCCCTGAGCCTGCTGAACGGCAGCGGTCTTGCGCTGAAATGGACGCATTTCGGCGGCGGCGGCGCATTGGAAGAGCTGAAAAAATACGCGGCGGAAAATCTGCGGTTTATGGAGTATGATTTCCGGGGAGAAGTAAAAAATTCCGACCTGATGGCCTATTACCAAAACACCCCGGTCGACCTGTTCGTCAACACCAGCAGCACGGAAGGGCTTCCGGTCAGCGTGATGGAAGCCTGCTCGTTCGGAATTCCCGCGATCGCAACGGACGTGGGAGGAACCGGAGAAATCGTCCGCGACGGCGAAACCGGCTTTTTGATCGAGGCGGATTTTACCCCGGACAAGCTGGCTTCGGCCATCCGTTCCGCGGCGGAGCTGCCGGCAGAAGAAAGAAAAAAGCTGCGCGAAAACTGCCGGTCGGTTTATCTGAGCGCCTTTTGCGCGCAAGACAATTTCGCCGCTTTCGCCCAGCAGATGAAACCGCTCTAAAAAGAACCGCGGTAAAAGCATCATCGAAAATACCATGTGCCGAACATGCGCTCTACAGGCTGAAAAGCCTTTGCAGAGGGCATGTTTTTTCATTCAGACAGTCGATAAAGCTGCGCAGCCCAAAATTGTTGTAAATTTTGCTTGCGGCGCTTTCCGCCTTGTCCTGCACGATTTTCCTACGCCTGACAGTTTTTCGATACACTCAGATTTCCTGCCCTTTTCCGTTTCCATAAGGTCCTTCGATTTCAGACAAAATGAATAAGCCGCCGCAGGACGAACATACTATCAGCGGTGATAAAAACATGACCATTTCATTTATAAGGACCTTACTGCTCTACATAGTCATTATTGTAGCGGTAAGGCTGATGGGCAAACGGCAGATCAGCGAGCTGCAGACAAGCGAGCTCGTTGTGACCCTTCTGATTTCCGATATCGCGGCAATCCCGATGCAGGACACAGGGCAGCCCCTGGTAAGCGGGTTCATCCCCATCGCGGTGCTCGTGATGTGTGAAATCCTTGTATCCGGCCTGATGCTGAAAAGCACAAAATTCCGAAAGATCATCTGCGGCAGGCCGATCATCGTAATCAACGACGGAAGGGTGGACCAGAAGGAAATGCGCCGCCTGCGCATGAGCACGGAGGACCTCTCCGAGCAGCTGCGGCAGAAAAACGTGTTCAGCTTTGAGGACGTCGCCTATGCGATTGTGGAGACAAACGGAAAGATGAGCGTCATCAAAAAGCCGGACAAGGAACAGCCGACCGCCGGAATGCTGGGCGTGGCGCTGCCGGATACCGGGCTCGAAACCGTCGTCATCAGCGACGGGGTCGTCTCCGACTTTTCCCTTCAGCTGTGCAACAAAAGCCGGGAATGGCTGGAAGGCGTTCTGCGCGGCAAAAACATCAGCACGGACCAGATTTTTATTATGACGGCCAACAGAAAGGGAGATTTCAATATTATCAAGAAGGATGAAAAGCAATGAAACGTTTATGGGCCTGCGCAGTCATCCTCGTTCTGCTCATAACGGTTTGTACCTACGGAACGGTCAAAACCAAAAAAGTCAGCGAACAGATGACCCAAACCCTCGAAAGCGCCCGACAGGCGGCGCTGGAGGGCGATCTTAAAGAAGCGCAGAAGCTGAGTCAAAAGGCCGCGGACGACTGGCACGGCTACCACGAAGTGCTGTGCACCTTCATGCCGCACGCACAGCTGGAAGCCGTTGACCAGACGCTTTCCGGGCTGCCCATGCTCTGTTACTTTGAGGGAACGGACCAGTTCGGGGCGGACTGCGACCGCGGCATCACACAGATCATGTACCTGAACGAATCCCAGCTTCCCACTCTTGAAAACATCTTTTAAGAAAAGAGCGGCAGGTACAACCCGCCGCTCTCCATGTTTTTATCGGATTTTCAGGACCTGTTCTTAATCATCCTGTTCAATTCTTCCATAAAGGTATTGATATCCTTGAACTGACGGTAAACCGAGGCAAAACGGACGTAAGCCACCTCGTCCACATCCTTCAGCTTTTCCATGGCGTACTTGCCGATCAAGCTGGAGGGCACTTCGCGGTCAAGCGAATTCTGGAGCATGTTTTCGATTTCGTCCACAATCCTCTCCAGCGTGTCAATGGACACGGGCCGCTTCTCGCACGCGCGCAGAAGGCCGTTCAACAGCTTGTTGCGGTCGAAGGTTTCACGCGATTTATCTTTTTTGATCACAACAATGGGTACCGTTTCGATCACCTCATAGGTTGTGAAGCGCTTGGCACATTTCAGGCATTCCCTGCGCCGCCGGATTCTTTCACCTTCGTCGGTCGGGCGGGAATCGATGACTTTTGATTCTTCATGGCCGCAATACGGGCACCGCATTGTAAGATCACCTCTATAAAACTATTTGTATAATTATAGCATATTTTTTCAGCGGTTAGCAAGCGTTTATGAAACAAAATATTAGTAAATCAAACCATCTACGACTTTTTTTGCGCCTGTCAATTCGTCCAGTTTGCCAAAATTGCGCCGGTAGACCTCGATAACCAGGTCCCCGTTATAGCCGGATTTTCGCATCAGCTGTTTCAGCGCGTCGAAATCCATGGTTCCGCTGCCGGGCAAAAGGCAGTCCTCCCCCGGCTTGTTGTCGTTGATGTGGACGTGGACCAGCCTTTCCCCCATCGCCGCGCACACCCGGAAGGGGTCTTCCCCTCCGCGCACCGCCTGCTTGACGTCCAGCACAAACGCGCAGTCCTCGTTCAGATATTCCCGCATTCTCAGGAGAAACCCGGGTTCGTTGCTGCGGAACAGGTTGACATTCTCCTGCGCCACCGTGACGCCGAACGTTTTCCCCAGCGCATAGAGCCGCGCGTAATGTTCAAAATACTCCTGCTCGGTGATTCTGCTGCGTTTGTCGTTGCGCTGGCCGTGAAGCACCAGAATTTCCGCGCCCAGAAGGTTCGCGGCATGAAAATACCGTTTATAGAACTCCAAACCGTCGTCGGAACGGCGCTGGTAATCCGAAAAAAGCAGGAAGCTTTCAAAGCCGGAGGTGAACGGATGAACGGACTTTACGATACTGCCGCTGTCATCCGCCATTCTTTTTAATTCTTTGATATATTTCGGTCTTAATTCGCTGATTGTATTGATAAACACCTCAAAAAGGTGGAAGTCAAGCGCGATTAACGCCGGAAGAGCCTGCTCCAGTTCCATGGGATAGAGACAGGCCGTCGAAATGCCGGAACGCATAGTATCACCCCTTTTTAAAGATTATATCCCGATGGAAGAAAAATGTCCAGATGAATCAAAGCACGGCTGGATATTCTATGATTGCCGGTCAAAATAAATTTTTTGATTTTTTAAATCAAGCGGGAGGAGAAAGTATGATAAACGAAAACGCGTCTTTGCTGGAAGAAATCTATCGGGCGACAAAAATGGGGCTGGAAGCGACTCAGCTGGTCATTCCCAAGGTCCAAAGCCCGCGGCTGCGCACCGAAATAGAGGACCAGGCTCTGCGCTATCGGGATATGGGCGCGAAGGTAAAGCGGATGCTCCACGCCGACGGAAGGATGCCGGGGGCGGAAAGGACGATGCAGAAAGCGATGCTGCGCGGGTCCATCCGGATCAACACGATGGTGAACCAGACTCCGTCACACATTGCCAGGCTGATGATGAACGGCACCGCCGCGGGGATCAGGGGCGTCACAAAAAATCTGGACCGGCTCGACGGCGCCGACACCGAGGTAAAGAAGCTGGCGGAAGATTATATCATCAATGAGCAGAAAAACATCGACGAATTGAAGAAGCATCTCTGAAGAACTTGATTTAACCGCGCTATTTCATTATAATATGGGAGCGGGGCCCGAACGCTCCGCACTTTACATATAAGGGGTTTTTACTGCTATGGGTTTGCTGAGCGCAAGCAATTTGAATAAATCCTTCGGCGCCGATATGATTTTCAGCGGCGTCTCTTTTGAGATACAGGAAAACGACCGCATAGGGCTTGTGGGAATCAACGGCTCGGGCAAAACCACCCTGCTCAAGCTGCTGACCGGCGAAACGCAGCCGGACGGCGGCGATATTTTCAAGGCGAATTCGACCGTTCTGGGGTATATGGAACAGCATGTCTGCCGCGATCTGGAAAGAAGCGCCTACAGCGAGGTGCTGACCGTATTTTCCGGGCTTCTGGAAATGGAAAAGGAACTGGAAAGCATCAATCTGCAGCTGCAGGCGAAGCCGAAGGAAATTGACCGGCTGATAGAAAAACAAACTGTGATGAACGACCGCTTTGTCGCGCAGGGCGGACTGACCTGTAAAAGCAGGGCGCGCTCCGCGCTGCTGGGACTCGGTTTCGACGACGAACAGATGGGGCTGCCGATCGCCGTGCTGAGCGGCGGGCAGAAGGCGAAGCTGCAGCTGGCGAAGATGCTGCTGTGCGGCGCCAACCTGCTGCTGCTGGACGAGCCGACCAATCATCTGGATATCTCCTCCGTGGAATGGCTGGAAGATTTCCTGCGTTCCTACAACGGCTCCTTCGTGGTCATCTCCCACGACCGGTATTTTCTGGACAGGGTGACCAACCGCACCTTTGAGCTGGAAAACGGCCGTCTGACCCCGTACAAGGGCAACTACAGCACCTATCTTGCCCAGAAAGACGAAAATAATCTGGCGGCGCAGCGCAAGTACGACAATACCCGGAAGGAAATCAAGCGCATTGAGGGAATCGTGGCGCAGCAGCGGCAATGGAACAAGGAACGGAGCATCCGGACCGCGGAAAGCAAAATGAAGGTGATCGAACGGCTGGAAAAAACGCTGGAAAAGCCGGATGAAAAACCGGACGGCATCCATTTCGACTTCGGCATCCGCCAGCGGGGCGGCAACGATGTCCTGAGCACCGAAAACCTTGCCCTGCAGTTCGACGGCAAGCTGCTGTTTCAGAATGTGAATCTTAAAATCCACCGGGGCGAAAGAGTTTTTCTGATCGGGCCGAACGGCTGCGGAAAGACCTCCCTTTTAAAGACGCTTCTGGGGATCAACACCCCCTCCGGCGGCGAATTCCGTTTCGGCGCGGGAATCGACGTCGGCTATTACGACCAGATTCAGGCGGGCCTGCATCCGGAAAAAACCGTGATCGACGAAATCTGGGATTCCTACCCGAAAATGACCCAGACCGATATCCGAAACGCGCTGGCCGTCTTTTTATTCAAGGGCGACGACGTGTTCAAAGCTGTGGAAGCTTTAAGCGGCGGAGAGCGGGCGCGCGTCCTTTTGCTCCGCCTGATGCTTTCCATGGATAACTTTCTTTTGCTGGACGAGCCTACCAACCATCTGGACATCGACTCTCTCGAAGCGCTGGAGGCGGCGCTGCAGAGCTACGAGGGCACCCTGCTCATCGTGTCCCACGACCGCTACCTGATCAATAAAATCGCCGACCGGGTCTATTTCCTTGACAAGGACGGCGCGCAGGAATTTATCGGCGGCTACGACAGCTATCTTGAAAAAAGCCGCGCAAAGGCCGCGGAAACGGCGGAGCCCGCCGCCGTGAAACCGAACGAGTACCGGCTGCAGAAGGAACGCGACGCGCTGATCCGGAAGGAAAAGGCGGAGCTGAAACGCAGCGAGGCGAAGATCGACGAGCTCGAAGCGGAAATCGCCGCTTTAAAGGAAGAGCTTTCCAAACCGGAAGTGGCCAGCGACTACGAGGCGGCGATGGAAATCACCGAAAAAACAGACTGCCTGACCAAAGAGAGCGAAAAGCTGTTTCAGCGCTGGAGCGTTCTGGCGCAGAAATACCAGGAATAAAAAAAAGCAGTCCGGATCACCGAACTGCTCATCATCGATTTAGTTTTGTGTCTGCGGTTTAAACTGTTCAAGCTGGGAGATAAATTCTTTTCCTTCCTCACCCGGAACTTCGATCGTGATCGGCTTGGACAGATCCAGGCTAAATACTCCCATAATTGATTTCGCGTCAATTTTGTATCTATCTGTACTCAGGTTAATCGGAAAGGTATAGCTGTTCGTCAGAGTTACAAACTTTTTGACAGCCTCAATGCTGGAAAGTAAAATAGAAGTTGTATACATATGATACCTCCGTATTACAAAATTCACTACTCATGATATAGCACGGAAGGAATTTTTTCAATATTTAATATAGCCATACATTATGTCAATAAGTAATTTTAAATATCTAAATTTGTAAAAGGTGAAGAAATGAAAGTCTCTGTTATTACCCTTGGATGCAAGGTGAACCAGTACGAATCACAGGCAATGCTGTCCCAGCTTGTCTCTGCGGGATTTACCGTATGCGACGCCGCACAGGAAAGCGACGTGGTGCTGATCAATTCCTGCACCGTCACCGCCATGAGCGACCACAAGGTGCGCCAGACGCTCCACCGGGCAAGACGGAAGAACCCCGGAGCGGTCCTTGTCCTGACCGGTTGCATGCCCCAGGCCTTTCCCGAAGCGGCGGCCGGGCTGCACGACGCGGACATTGTGCTGGGCAATTCCAACCGCGCGGCGCTTCTGCCCGACATCCTGAAATACCTTTCCTCGCGTCAGCGCGTGGTGGACATTGTTCCCCATGAAAAGGCCCCGGGCTTTGAGTCGATGAACGTGAGCAGCTTTTTCGAGCGCACCCGCGCTTTTATTAAAATCGAGGACGGCTGCAACCGCTTCTGTTCCTACTGCATCATCCCCTATGCGCGCGGGCGGGTACGCTCCAAGCCGATGGACGAGCTGAAAAAAGGAATCGCGGAAATCGCCGCGAACGGATACCGGGAAATCGTTCTGACCGGGATCAACCTGTCCGCTTACGGGCAGGATCTCGGCCTGCATCTCTGCGACGCGGTCGAAGCCGCCTGCGAACCGGATTCCGTCGCACGCGTACGGCTGGGCTCCCTGGAACCCGAACAGCTGAGCGAGGACGTCGTCGCCCGCCTGAGCCAGCAAAAAAAGCTCTGCGCCCAATTCCACCTGTCCCTGCAAAGCGGCTCAGACGCCACGCTGAGGCGCATGAACAGGCATTACGGCGCAGAGGAGTACCGGACGATCGTAAAGAACCTGCGCGCGTCCTTTGAAAACGCGGCGATCACCACCGACATCATGGTGGGGTTCCCCGGCGAAACCGAAGAGGAGTTTCAGGAATCACTGGCCTTTGCCCGGGAAATCGCCTTTGCGAAGGTCCATGTTTTTGCCTATTCCCGCCGCCCCGGCACAAAAGCCAACGACGCGCCCGATCAGGTTCCGCAGGCGGTGAAGGAACAGCGCAGCCGCCTGATGATCGAAGCGACGCAGAAAACCAAGGAAGCGTTTTTCCAAAGACAGATCGGGCTGACCGAGCCGGTGCTGTTCGAGCGGGAATGCGATAAAAATGTCTATGAGGGCTACACCGAAAACTACACGCCGGTCAAAGCGCACAGCGGCAAAAGTCTGAGCGGGGAAATTGTTCCCGCCCGCATTACGGAGGCCCTGAGCGACTGCTGCCTTGCCGAAATAGAAAAACAGCAGCGAATAAGTGAAAAATAATCCAAAGCCGGACGTCACGAATTCAGCACCTTCATAACGTTCTGCACCTCTTCCTTCGTCTGGTCGCTGTTCAGATAATCCCAGGAGTAAAACATAAACCCGTCGCAGGAGGTTTTCCGGCCGACCTCCACCTGCTGCGCCAGGATATTGTTCGATTTTTTCCAGGTGCCGCTGTCGGCGTCGGAGCCGCTTTTGTAAACGGCAAGCCCCAGATACAGTTTTACGTTGGTGTTCACCACCATTTTGCGCCAGCTTTGGGCGGCGGTGTCAAACGGAAGAACGGGATTTTCAAAATTGACGTACAGCTGCGGGCAGATATAATCGACATACCCCTGTGCGCCGCACCAGGAGGCGACGTCCGCGCCCATGTTCATGTCGTTCTCCACATTCCCCTGCGGGGCGATCCCAAACGGCAGGTTCGGCTTTACCGACTTGATTTCGCTGTAGACTAGGGAAACCATCGCGTTGATGTTGCCTCGGCGCCATTCCAGCAAGCTAAGCGGCGTGCCGCTTTTGGAAGCGGAAGCGCAGTACGCGTCGTAGGCGCTCTGATCGAACGAGCCGTCCTGCGTCGGATAGAAATAATCGTCAAACTGAATCCCGTCGACGTCGTAATTCTGCGCGATCTCCTTCGCGCCGTCCGCAATCAGCTTGCGCACCTGCGGGTAGGCGGGATTGTAATATTTCCCGCCGTTGCTGTCCACGACCCAGCCCGCCCTGGAAGCGTCGCTTTTCCATGTATTATAAAGATTGCCCTGCGCCAGAATGGACGGCGTTCCGGACACCTGAATGCGCAGCGGATTGATCCATGCCTGAATTTTCAGCCCCGCCTTGTGGGAAGCCGTAACCATGTAAGCAAGCGGATCGTAACCGGGGTCCACCCCCTGTGTTCCGCCGACGACATGGCTCCACGGAAAGTAGGCCGACTTGTACAGAGCGTCCCCGAACGGCCGTACGTGGACGATCAGCGTATTCATCCCGCAGTTCTTTGCCCCGGCGACAATGGCGTCGAACTTTTTCTGAAAGGCTTTTTCGCTCTTGTCCTCTTCCTGGCTCATATTCAGATTCATGTACGGCACCCATACCGCCCGCATTTCGTCGGAGGAGGCCGGAACGGCGGCGCCGGCCGCGGCCGGAGCGGAGGCGGACGCAGAAGACGGATCCCCCCCGGACGTCGGGGAGGGCTGTTCCCGGAACCGGTTATGCCCGATATTGACCAGCATAGTGAGCGCGATGACTCCTGCCAGAATACAGGCGCAGATAAAAATACTGTGCCGGTTAAAAAGCTTGATTACCATAGAAACCCATCCTTTCCAATTGCGGCTTTCCCCCGGACTTTTTGACGTTTTTTCAATTTTAACAACCATGTATTTGACAGAACTGTCCGGATAGTGTACGATACCATTTAATAAATGATTGGGGGCGGTGTGATGTTCTTCATCATCGGAGTAACCAGCGGCGCGCACGACCTTGGCCTGCGGAGATGCGGCTGTCTCCCCTGCTGTTCCGGCGGCGGCGCGATGGCTGCGGTTACCTATACGTTTCAGCAGTTTACGCTTTTCTTTATCCCGCTGTTCCGTTTCGGGAAAAGATACTTCGTCACCTGCCCCAACTGCGGTACCGTGTACGAGCTGGCAAAGGACGAGGGCAGGCGCATGGAAAAAGACCCCGCGGCTGAAATCAACCCGGAAAGAATGTATGTCGTGCAGGGCGCCAGCCGGAAAACCTGTCCGGGCTGCGGATGCGCGGTGGACCCCAACAGCCGGTACTGCCCCAACTGCGGCGCCAGACTGCTCTGACGGGAGGCGTAAGACATGCCTAATTATATATATTGGATTTGCTACTTAATTATTATTAATTTTATCGCGGTCATCGTGACGGCGGCTGACAAGCACAACGCGAAAAAACACCTTTGGCGCGTTCCGGAAAACACCCTGCTCCTGATTGCGGCCCTCGGCGGGTCCCCCGCCATGCTGCTCACCATGTACGCGATCCGGCATAAAACCCGGCACAGAAAATTTATGATCGGCATTCCGATGATCATGACCATGCAGATTTGTTTTGTCTATTACCTGTTTTTCAGATGATACCGTAGGAAAGAAGGCTTCCGTCATGGACATATGGGCTGCGTTAAAGCTCGTTGTGGCCCTGCTGTTTTTGGGAATTTTATATTCGCGCGTGCTGAGATGGATCGGTTCAAAAATCTTCCGCTTTCCTCAGATTCGGGCTTGGATAATAAGAAAGAAAAGCAGGCATCCATCCTTAAATTGCAAGAGAAATAGCAAATCCAATACCTATTGTTAAAGCAGCATTTAAAACTATAGTTTTCAATGTCAATAATGCTGTTCCTGATGATGCAGTAAATAGCGATTTAACATATCCACCTAATGATGCTTTTGATCCATTAAGAGAAGTAAGATATTGCCCAAATGATGCGTTGTTATTTGAAACTTCTTCAACTAAATCTGCTGTTTTCACAGAACTTTCTTTAATTAAATTATTATATTTTTCAAGACTTGATAAAACATTTTTAATGCCACTAAAATCTGCTGTCTTTTGATTGAATGGAGTTAATATCAATTTGTTACTTTTTATAAATAATTTTAGGGAATTACTTATAATATATTATAGGAGATGAATATAATGAAAATGTGTAAAAAATGTTATACAATAATGGAAAATAACACATTAAAATGTCCAGAATGTGGGTTAATGTATTTCAGATATTTGGGGGAAGGAGATAATATCCCAGATGATGAAGAAGCTAAAATACAATGTCAAAAAAGTGTAGAACTTTATGAGCAAGAGAAAATCCGTCGCACCACTCCACACTGCCCGAAATGCGGATCAACATCTCTAACCGCCGCCAAAAAAGGTTTTGGTGTTGGTAAAGCTATTGCCGGTGCAGTAGTCACGGGCGGGGTAGGACTATTAGCAGGATTTATTGGAAGTGGAAAAGTGGAATTGATCTGTCTGAATTGCGGAACAAAGTTTAAACCAAAAGGATAAAATCAGAAAAGACCTCTCCAATTAAGGAAAGGTCTTTTGATTTTATATCTATGAATATGAAATATTATTTTTCAGTTATCTTCTTGCTCTTCTTATCGTAAATCAATTCAATTCTATCATATTTGGCTGTATCAATTAAAACTCTACGGGTAGGATCATTCGTATAATCATGTATTTCTTCCCGAGTACTAAAATTCCTTTCGGTATACCTTGTCAATACAATTATAGGATTTCTCTGAAAATCTTCGATCATGGCTAAAATCCCTAAATATTCAATATCATTCTTGTAATTGATAACTCTAACCCACAACGTTTCAGACTTATCTTGAATATCATTCCAAATACTTTCATTAACAGTCCTTCTAATATGCAACTTCTTCCGAATCTTACTAAATATTTCACTCACATAAAACTGAGCCACAACAAAGGCTAAAACACAACAGTACGGCAAGAATAAAAAAAGATTGATATGTATTTCTGAAGCAGCTACAATGTCATGTTGCCAAGTCGAAACTAGAATAAATCCTACGACCAATGATTTTAGAAAAAGATTCTTAAAATCATTTTGCTCCTTAACTGTTGCCACAAAATTAAAAATGCTTATAAAAACAAAGCCTGACACTATAAAGATTATAATAGTAGGAAGCCATTTTAGTAATATGTTTAAATCGTCTATAGCTATTTCTCTCCTTTTGATTTACCCGTATCGGGTCTTACAATATTTTTTATAATAGGTTCTTGCGAGTGACGAATATATGAGCTGTCACTTTTATCATAATTCCATTTATTCGGAATAATTACATTACCGCCTATATGATCTTCTTTTAAGGGAATTCTTTTATCTTCTTTCTCACTCATTGTAAGTCATCTCCAATAATACTATTTCCTATAATTTACCAATATTATATCATCAGAAATAGCAAAAAACAACAAGAAAACCTCTTGTTTCTATCGAAAGAAGTTTTGTATCTGACTTTATATATGATCCAAACTCAATTCATAAATATCTCCTTGTGGTTCATTATACAAATCTCGGTAACGTATCCTACATACAAGTAAATGGTAATAGTAGACATACTGAGATATCGCCTGTCTTGCTTTCAGATAACGAACAAATAATCATAGAAAACGTCTTGGAAAGACAATTTCCTATAGAATATACATTACTGCATTAAAAATTTTGCTAAGAGCTATACTTGATTGGTATGGCTCTTTATTTTTAAGTAACCCCATACTACTTCTTTAAAGTGTCTGGATACACTTGAGTATCGGCACTAAGAATTACTTAGTGTTTTGACTGTCTATTACAAGCATAAATTTTATACTCGAATCCCTTTACAGTCGATGAACCTCTCGCAGACTGTTCCCTAAAACAATCTATATTTTTATCCATCTTATGATGAACTTAGCGATTTGGCTGCTGATCACACATTATCACGGCACTTAGGACATTACTTCACACTCCAAAATGAAATAACGCTTTTATCTCACCATATGTCATCTCTACTATTTTTCTATCTTTCGATAACTTTTCATATATCATTTCTGATTCTGTTTTAGTTGTAGAGCTTTAGCATTTACCAGCAATTTAAGGATTAGCGTCTCAAATAAATGAGATTTCTATATAGAAAATCACAAGCCGCCCGGTGTAATATCGGACGGCTTGTTGTTTTCACTGTTTCAGCTCAGTATAAAAATCTTTAACAATTTCGTTCGTACGATCACCACCCCACTGTTTTTCGGTCGTCCACAGGACGGGAAACGGACTGATCTTTGGTTTCCTCCAACACGGGATTCTCTCTTTTGCATTTTGTCCATGCAAGAAATATCTGTACAAAAGAAAGAACGAACGAAATAAAAACAGGCGACAGGAGATTGCCTTCCAGATAATTGATCTGCAGCGGCAGAAAAATCAAAATGGAAAAAGCATACATCAGAAAAGTATACAGAAACACCTGATGAATCTGAATTCTGGAATAGACCATCCGATATCCTATCCAGATAAAAAAGGCGATTCCAATGAGGTAATAACCGATCTCGACGGCCGTCGCCGTATAGCCGATTGTTTTCCAAAGACTGTCCAGCTCCGGCGACTTAACGCTTTGCTTTTGGAGCGACAGCAGCGCCAAATATACCTGACGAGAATAGACCCGATAGCTGAACTGGATAATATTGACACTGAACATCACGACCCCAAACAATACAAACGGTACCAGAGCGGATCGACTATTTTCACCGGATGCATTCCTTTGTTTTAAAAGCTTCTGCAACTCTATCGACCTTTCTTTTGCTTAATCCGGTATTGCCAAGATAATGTATGATTTGCCTGCACGTTTCATGCCGATCGGCTATCCCTCTGAAAATCCGACACAATGAACACAGTGAATAACGAAAGTCCATTTTCTTTCCTATAGATATAACGATTCAAACCGTGTTTTGTTACAGTTTTTCCCAAACTTTTTTAAATTTGTGATGTCGTCTAAATCGTTTCCCAATTTTTTATACAGTATGCCATTTCGGTTCCGGAACAAATAGTAAGACAAACAAACAAACGGCACCGGTTTTACCGGTGCCGTTTGCTGATTTTAATTTATTATTTTACGACGATATTGACCAGCTTGCCAAGATATAATTTTTAACAATAATTTTCAGCGCCAAAAGCAAATCTATTTCATATATTTTTGCGCAACTTGTTCGTAAAGCGCTTTATATTCAGTAGAATCATCATTTCCAAGATTAAGTTCTTTATTAGTCATCGATTCTATTGATTGGACTGACAGAAAGTTGCTTCCGTTTCTTGTCCGAACAGGATAACGCCCTTTTTCGAGAAGTTTAGGCGCATAGGTTCCAGACCAGTAATCTTTATTTATTTGTTTATTCCCCAAAAAGAACAAATATTCCTTTCCAACTGTTGATGGCAAATAATTTCCATCATAGACAACTTTCTCTTTTCCATTTTCGTCAGTAATGTAGTACCTTTCACCTAGCTTGATAATATCTCCGATCTTCAAATCTCCTTTATATACTTTAGTAATTTTTAATGAGGAAATATTGATACCCGATAAAGTAATATCCCCTTCTTTATTTCTTAAGATTTTCTGTTCCGCATCGTCAAGAAGTGTTCCTTGAACGATGTTAGGACTAAGTTCTTCTAACTCTTCAACAGTTTTCGCGTTATAAAGCAATATGCAATCTTGATCACTCTGAACAGCAGGAAGATCATTAACTGCTACGGTTCCCTTTTCTGAAGAATTCAATGAAATTACGTTAACTTCGGATGCCGTTCCCGTTCTTTCCGAATAAAGCAGAAAAATTACCGCCGCGAACAGTGGCAGACAAAGAAAAATGATCTTTTTTTCCATTATGGATGCCTCCTTTAATATCTTTTGTCTAAATTATATTTATCATGCGGTTGAATAGTATAGGCTGCCAGAGAGTCACTTGTTTGTCTCATAATTGCAGTATCTCTGCAAGTCGGATGTGCTAAACCCAATGCATGACCAAATTCATGAGTAATGGTCCTATTCTGCCCTTTAGAATTAAGAGCAGAATATGCATCATCATCTTCGTTTAGTACAATAACGGCATTAATATAAGAGCATTTATCCCCTTCTGGATCCAAAACCTGTTCTCTGCCTGATGACCCTTGTCTAAACACCGCAGTAACTGCTAAGAGGATACTACCATCATCTGATTGTGGAAGATCTTGAGCAATTACGCTGACTGGTTTTTGATATATATCTACATCTGAATCAGATGTAGATACGGTTCCATAAGATACTTGCGAAACAATTCCATTCCAAGCATGAATTGCATCTTTGATATTGCTGATAGCATTACTGCCAGCATTATTATTATTAATCACTTGTACAGCTGATCCACATATTAAAACGTCTAAATTTCGCGGATTATCCCATTTACCCGCCCATATTTCAGTATCATAACTTAAATTTATTGCAAGAGACTTTGAATTATCATAAGGATTGAGATCATTAATTATTTTTTGAGGATCAACTTTAAAAACGAACTCATAATGTCCAGCTTTGTTAATTGATATATTTATACTTCCAGTTAAATTTGTATGAGCTGGTACATTTATTGAGCGTTGATATATATTTACACCATTAACATCAAGTTCTATTGGAACGTTTGTCGCACTTAATGTACCACTATTAGAAAATTTAAAAATATACTCTTTGCTCTGATTGGATTCAAATTCTGTTTCTCCATCACTAGTATAAAGTGCATCTGCTGACAATGCTATACAGTCAGCCCACTTAAAATATCCTTCAGCAGAATTATTACTATAATTAGATTCTGTAATGGTCTTTGATTCATTGACCACAATCTTCAAACTGTGTGAACCGCCAACATTACACTCCATAAAAAAACTAAGGACTGCTTCTTCACCCGCATTTAAAGTTCCCTCAGCTTCAATAGAATTTTCGATATTACCATCTACGTATAATGTAAATATGAGATTGGTTGCAGGACCATTTCCTATGTTTAATACTTTTGATTGAAATTTGACGGGTATTGCATTTGGAAAAGGTTGTGATGTTGGGGACGTTATGATTGACATAGATAAATCAGGTAATCCAGCAGCGGTCCGTAATGACATATTGCTGTCCTTAGGACTATCTTCCTTACCATCGGAAATACCATCTAAGACAAAATTATCGGCAATTATATTAGAATCTTTAATATTTTGCTCTAGTTCATTATTTATTTCTATAGCATCAGAAATCTGGCAATCACTTATTGTAAATATTTCATCTGAAGCCGAATCTCCTAAAGATTCCTTCGCAAAAGCTTGTCCTGATGTTCCAAATAACAACAAAAAAGCAAGCATGAATGCTAAAGCTTTTTTGTGAATCTTCTTTTTCATATAGTTTCCTCCATCTTTTAAACTAATTTCTATCAGTACGATATGTAATTAAGCTTAACTAATATGAGGAATTTTTCACCCCTTTATCACTTCAATGGACTCATCTCCTTTTACTCCATTTAAAGAATAATTCTATCTTTGATATATATCAATATTTATTTCTAATTTGTAATTATTTAAAATCAATAAACGGCACCGGTTTTACCGGTGCCGTTTGCTGATTTTAATTTATTATTTTACGACGATATTGACCAGCTTGCCGGGGACATAAATCTCCTTGATAACGGTTTTCCCGCCGAGTTCGGCGGCAATCTTTTCGTCGGCCTTGGCTGCCGCAATCGCCGCATCCTTGGCAATATCAGCCGCGACGCTCAGGTGCGCGCGCACTTTTCCATTGACCTGGACAACGATTTCGACGGTGTCCTCGGTACATTTCGCCTCGTCGTATTCCGGCCACGCCTGCTGGCAGGCCATCCCGCCGCCAAATTTCATCAGCGCCCACATCTCTTCCGTAACGTGGGGCGCAAACGGGTTGAGCAGAACGGTAAAAATTCTGAGCTCGTCCCGGGTAATGGAACCCGCGTCGGCAATATCGTTCATCAGCGCCATCAGCGTGGCGATGGCGGTGTTGAATTTGAGCGCCTCAATATCCTCGCCGACCTTTTTGATCGACTTATGAAAGGAAATTTCCAGGCTCTTTCTGACGCCCTTTTCCTCACAGAGAATATTCTGAAGGTTCCAGTAGCGCTCCACAAAGCGGCGGCAGCCCTTGATGCCCGCGGAGCTCCACGGGGCGGCTTTCTCAAAATCGCCGATAAACATCTCGTAAAGGCGCATGGTATCCGCGCCGTACTCGCTGACGATTTCATCGGGATTGACGACGTTGCCGCGGGATTTGCTCATCTTTTCGCCGTTTTCGCCCAGGATCATACCGTGGCTGGTGCGCTTTGCGTACGGCTCCGGCGTAGGCACCACATGGATGTCGTAAAGGAATTTGTGCCAGAAGCGGCTGTAGAGCAGATGGAGCGTCGTATGCTCCATCCCGCCGTTGTACCAGTCGACCGGCATCCAGTATTTCAGGGCTTCCTCGCTGGCAAGCGCGTTGTCGTTATGGGGGTCGATGTAACGCAGGAAGTACCAGGAGGAGCCGGCCCACTGCGGCATGGTGTCCGTTTCGCGCTTCGCCTTGCCGCCGCAGTGCGGGCAGGTGGTCGTTACCCAGTCCGTCATGTGCGCCAGCGGGGATTCGCCGGTGTCGGTCGGCTCGTAGGATTTGACATCCGGCAGCCGCAGCGGAAGCTCGCTTTCCGGCAGCGGAACATAGCCGCACTTCTCACAGTAAACGACCGGGATGGGTTCGCCCCAGTAGCGCTGACGGGAAAAGACCCAGTCGCGCAGCTTAAAGTTCACTTTGGAGTGCCCCAGCCCCTTTTCCGTTAAGTAATCGGTAATTTTTTTCTTCGCTTCGTCCACGGTCAGGCTGTCCAGAATTCCGGAATTTACCATAATGCCGGTCGCGCAGTCGGTAAAGGCTTGCTTTTCCACGTCGCCGCCCTTGACCACTTCAACAATCGGCAGACCGAATTTCTTCGCAAACTCCCAGTCGCGGGTATCGTGCGCCGGAACGGCCATGATGGCGCCCGTGCCGTAGGAAACGAGCACGTAATCGGAAATGAAAATTGGAATCTCTTTTCCGGTAACCGGGTTGACGGCCGCTACGCCGTCAAGGCGGACGCCGGTCTTGTCCTTGGCGACCTCCGTGCGCTCAAAGTCGGATTTTCTGGCGGCTTCGCCCTGGTAAGCGCGCACCTCGCCGATATTTTTCAGCCTGTCGGCCCATTTTTCAATCATGGGATGCTCCGGGGAAACGACCATGTAGGTCGCGCCGTAAAGCGTGTCCGGACGGGTGGTATAAACGGTGAGCCTGTCCCCCGTCGTCGTGGTGAAATCCACCTCCGCGCCGGTGGAGCGGCCGATCCAGTTCTTCTGCTGCGCCTTGACGCGGTCGGGGTAGTCGACAAGGTCGAGGTCGTCGATCAGGCGCTGGGCGTACTCGGTGATTTTGAGCATCCACTGGGATTTGACCTTGCGGACGACCTCGCTGCCGCACCGCTCGCAGACGCCGTTGACCACTTCCTCGTTGGCCAGCACGCATTTGCAGGAAGTACACCAGTTGACGGCCATTTCCTTCTTATAGGCAAGGCCGTGCTTGAACAGCTGCAGGAAAATCCACTGCGTCCATTTATAATAATCGGGGTCGGTCGTATTGATTTCCCGCGACCAGTCGAAGGAGATGCCGAGGGACTGAAGCTGCTGCTTAAAGCGGGCGATATTTTTCTTTGTCACTTCCGCCGGATGCACATGGTTCTTGATGGCGAAATTTTCCGTCGGCAGGCCGAAGGCGTCCCAGCCGATGGGATACAGGACATTATACCCCTGCAGGCGGCGCTTGCGCGCGACGATATCGATTGCCGTGTAGGAGCGCGGGTGACCGACGTGAAGCCCCTGTCCGGACGGATAAGGGAATTCTATCAGCGCGTAATATTTGGGCTTGCCGCTGGAGTTGGAGGCATGGAAAACGCCCGCCTCTTCCCATTTATCCTGCCATTTTTTCTCGATTGACCTGTGATCGTATTTCATCTTTCCTTCGCTCCTATATTTTGATTAATCCTTTACAATATCGGAAATATCGATTTTTTCCGCGTCCTGCCACAGACGGTCAAGATTGTAAAATTCGCGCGCGTCCGCCGTAAAAATATGGACCATGACATTGCCGTAGTCCAGAAGCACCCAGGAGTTGGAACGGTAGCCGTCAACGTGCTCCGGGCTGACGCCGAGCTGCTTTAATTTGAATTCGACCTCTTCCGCAAGCGACTTGACGTGCGTGCTGCTGGTACCGGTCGAAAAAACAAAATAATCCGCAAGCACGGAAATATCCTTAATGCCGATGACCTTCAGGTCCATGGCTTTCTTTTCATCCAAAATCTTAACCGTTTCCTTTGCCAGTTCCAGTGACGTCATACACAACAACCTTTCCTTTAACTGTATTTATTTTTCAGAACCGCCTCATTATAAGCGGCGATCGTATCGGGATGGATGGCCCGGCAGCCTTTTGTCAGGTCCTGAATGGTGTAGACCATTCCTTCGATCATCGCCTGTTCCAGGCTGACGCCGGCGGCCCTGCGCAGAGCCTCTACGCCGTCGTAGTCGCGGTCCGCGGAAATAAAATCGGCGATAAAGATGATTTTGTCCAGCCGGGTCATGTGGGCCCGCCCGGTCGTGTGATACCTTACTGCATTTAAAATCTCCGCGTCGGTGATTTTCAGTTCCTTTTCCAGATAAGCCGCGCCGAGCATTGCGTGCCACAGCTTCTGCGCGCTGCGCTCCACATCGGTCAGGATGATATCGTAGCGCACCATCATTTTCAGCTGTTCATCGGG
The DNA here is from genome assembly GCF_053840905.1 of Caproiciproducens sp. Lineage (NCBI taxonomy): Bacteria > Bacillati > Bacillota > Clostridia > Eubacteriales > Acutalibacteraceae > Caproiciproducens > Caproiciproducens sp. The sequence goes on along the minus strand of NZ_JBNLXQ010000001.1, from coordinate 113,896 downwards.
CGGAACGTCCTTCATGATGTCGTGAAGAATTCCGGCAACCTCCGCTTTTTCCGCATTGGCCTCATATTTTTTTGCGAGACGCACCGCAGCGTCGCGGACACAAAGGGAATGATCATACCGTTTTTGGCTGAGAAACGGCTTTATAATCGCCTCATAATCGATTTTATTCATTTTCCTGCTCCAAATACAACTTATTTTCCGCTATATAATCCGCAACCTTCGGCGGGACAAGCTCCGAGATGCTTTTCCCATCCCGAACCGCATTGCGGACCATTGTTGACGAAATAGGAAGATATTCAATATTCCGGATGAAGGTTTTCGCCCCTTCCGTCTCCAGAATTTCAGCGTAGTCCAAAAGGGAACGCAGCCCGTCGCCGCCGCGCGGGGCCGCGCACAGAACAGCCAGCCTGAAAATCGTTTCCGCCTCATGCCAGTGCTTCAGGGTAAGGAACATATCCTCGCCGGTAATCAGGTAAAGCTCCGAATCCGGGTCTTTTTTTTTCAGTTCCCGCAGAGTGTCCGCAGTATAGCTGCGGCCCCTCCGTTTCAGCTCTATGTCGCTGACTTCAAAAATATTCCCTTCGCACGCAAGGCGGCACATTGCAAGCCTGTCCCTGCCGGGGGCAAGGTTGGGCGCACGCTTGTGCGGAGGCTGATAAGTCGGAATCAGCAGTACCCTTTGCGCCCCGATCATCTCTGCAAACCGCTTTGCCAGATGCATATGCCCGTTGTGAATGGGGTTGAAGGTGCCGCCGAATACGGCAATTTTCTGCATATTTCCACCTTATGTCATATCATATTCCTTTTTTGCCGCTTTGGGAAGAGTGATTTTCGGTTCTTTTTCGTTTCTGCGGTACAGTACAAACTTGGAACCGATGACCTGTACGACCTGCGAGCCCGTCTCGGCGGCAATCCGTTCGGCGGTGTCCCTGACGGGGACGGGAGAGGTCTCCAGCACTTTCCCTTTCAGGATTTCCCGCGCGGTCAGGGCGTCGTCCGCCTGTTTGACGACGTCCGGGCCGACGCCGGATTTTCCCACCATTAAAATGGTATCGATCTCGTTCGCGAGGGAACGGAGAAATGCGCGCTGTTTACTGGTTATCATCCGTTTGATTCCTTTCTGTTCCGTAATTTTTCGGCGAACGCCCTGAGCGCCCGGCCTCGGTGGCTGATTTCATCCTTTTCCTCCGCAGTCAGCCGGGCGAAGGATTTTCCGTTGACAAGAAAAATCGGGTCGTAGCCGAAGCCGCCCTCCCCTTCGGGGGCGAACGCGATGGTCCCCGCGCATTCGCCCTGTGCGGTGACCCGGTCTCCGTCCGGGAAAACACAGCAGATGGCGCTGACGAATTTCGCCGCACGCTTCTCCTGCGGAACATCCTTAACCGCATCCAGCAGCTTATGGATCCGGTCAAGATCGGTCGCGCCCTCCCCGGCGTACCGGGCCGAATACACGCCCGGCGCTCCGCCCAGAGCGTCCACCATCAGGCCGGAGTCGTCCGCAACGGCGGGCAGCCCCGTTTCCCGGCAGGCCGAATCCGCTTTGAGAAACGCATTTTCCGCAAAGGTGGTCCCCGTTTCCTCCACCTCCGGCAGGTCGGGCGCCGAAACGGAGATATGGAGCGGCGTTAAGATGCGCTCAAGCTCCTGAAGCTTCTTCTGATTATGGGTAGCCATGACAAATTTCATTCCTGATTCTCCCTTGCAAATAAAGCCTCGGCAAATTCGTCGGCGTCGAACGGCTGAAGGTCGTCGACCTGCTCCCCGACTCCGATGAATTTGACCGGGATTCCCAGATTTTCGCGGATGGCGAGCACCACGCCGCCGCGCGCGGTGCCGTCCAGCTTGGTCAGCACGATCCCGGTGATGCCGGCCGCGTTCTGGAATTCGCGCGCCTGGTTCACGGCGTTCTGGCCGGTAGTGGCGTCGAGCACCAGCAACACCTCTTTGTCCGCGTCCGGCAGCTCCCGGTCAATGACGCGGCCGATTTTGGAAAGCTCGTCCATCAGGTTCTTTTTATTGTGAAGCCGTCCGGCCGTGTCGCAGATCACCACGTCCGCTCCCCGGGCCTTGGCGGCGGCAACCGCGTCGTATACCACGGAGGCGGGGTCGCTGCCCTCCGGCTGCTTCACCAGCTCGGCGCCGGAGCGCTGCGCCCAGACCTCCAGCTGTTCCACGGCGGCGGCGCGGAAGGTATCCGCCGCGCCGAGGACGACCTTTTTCCCCTCGCCCTTTAACCGGGACGCGATTTTCCCGATGGTGGTCGTTTTGCCGACGCCGTTGACGCCGATGACCAGAATCACGGACGGTTTGGTGGAAATCTGCAGCTCTTCGCCGCCGCGGAGCATTTCCGCAACGGTTTCGCGCAGCATCCCGTAAATCGCTTCCGGGTCGGTAACGCCCTGTTCCTTTACCTTTTTTCGGAGCGTATCGCAGATATGCTCCGCGGTGGACACGCCGACGTCGCCCATGACGAGCAGCTCTTCCAGCTCCTCAAAAAGCTCCTCGTCGATAGAGGTAAAGGAGCGGAGCATGGACTCCACGGAGGAGCTCATTTTGTCCCTTGTCTTTTTTAATCCCTCTTTTATCTTTGAGAATAAGCCCATTGGATTGTCTCCTTCCTCAATGTTGTTCCTTCATGCCAAGCTTGGCCTCAATTTCGGACACATGCAGCTCCAGCAGTTTGGAAATGCCCTCGTCCTGCATGGTGACGCCGTAAAGCACATCCGCTTCCTCCATGCTGCCGCGGCGGTGCGTGATCACAATAAACTGCGTGTTTTTATTCATGCGGCGCAGATACGCGGCAAACCGGTCAACGTTCACGTCGTCCAGCGCGGCTTCGATTTCGTCGAGTACGCAGAACGGCGGCGGGTTGACCTTCATAATCGCAAAATACAGGGCGATCGCCACCAGCGCCTTTTCCCCGCCGGAGAGCGACTCCAGGTGCGTGATGATCTTGCCCGGCGGCTGTACGGAGATCTCGATGCCCGAATTTAAAATATCGTCGGGCGCGCTCAGCGCCAGCTCGGCGGTACCGCCCCCGAACAGCTCCCGGAACGTCTGTTTGAAATTTTCGTTGATCTGCCCGAAGCGTTCCACAAACAGGCCGCGCATCTGATGCGTCAGCTCGCCGATCAGCTTTTTGAGCTCGTCGCGGCTTTTCTCGACGTCTTCGATCTGGGCTTTCATAAACTCGTAGCGTTCGGAAACTTCTTTGTATTCCTCGACCGCGGCCACATTGACGGAGCCGAGCGCCTTGATCTTATTTTTCAGCTCGTTCAGGCGTTTCTGCGCCTGCGCCGGATTTTCTATTTTCGCGCCCGTCTCTTCCGCTTCCCGGCGCGTCAGTTCGTATTCTTCCCATAAGCGGCTGATTATTTCATCATACTCTTTCTGAAGGTTAGCCTTGCGTTCCTCCAGACGGGCAAGCTCATGGCCTATTTTTTCTTTTTCCGCCGATTTTTCATGTTCCTTCGCGCGCATTTCCGCGGAGAGGCGTTCATACTCCATCCGTCTGGCGTTCAGCTCTTCGATTTGCCCGCCGCATTTTTTCGCGGCTTCGCGAAGGGCGGCGGCCTGCTCTTTCAGTTCCTCCACACGGACGGTCAGCGCGGCGCTGGCGGCCCGGACGGCGTTGATCTCTTCCTTCAGCGCTTCCGTCCGGCCCTCGTGGTCCTGCTTTCGGCGTTCGATGTCCTCGATCCCCGCCTTCAGGGACTCGACGTCCTTCTGCGCCGAGAGACAGGCCATGCGGATTTCCTGAAGCTGCGCGGAGAGCTCGTCGCCGGTCTGGTTCAGCTCGGTGCGGCTGCCGCTGATCTTACTGAGCTCCGCCTGAAAAGCGGCCTGTTTTTCCGCAATTTCCTTTGAGCGGGCCTGCGCGGCCTGCTGCGCTTCTTTTTGAAGGCTGAGCCTTGCGCCGGCCGTTTTGTTTTCCTCGTCCAGAGCGTCGCAGTCGCGGGAGGCGGCGGCCAGGTCGGCAAGCGCGCGCCTGTGCTCGGAATCGATTTTCACGCGCTCTTCCTGCGCGGAGGAAAGCTCCGCCTTGGCTGCGGCAAGCTCCGCTTCACAGGAAGAAACCTCTTCCGAAGCGGTTTTCAGCGCCGCGGCGGCGGCTTCCGCTTTCTTCTGGAGCTCGGCGGCTTCCGCCCGGATGCGCTCAATTTCCGACGCGCGGCTGAGCAGTCCGGAGTTTCTGGCGAGCGAACCGCCCGTGAGCGAACCGCCCGCGTTGACGACCTGCCCGTCCAGCGTAACAATACGGAACCGGTAGTTGTAGCGCTTGGCGATCGCGACGGCGCTGTCCAGGTCCTCCGCCACGGCAATGCGCCCCAAAAGGGAATTCAGGATCCCGTTGTATTTTTCATCACAGCTGCACAGGCGGCCCGCGATGCCGACGAAGCCGGGGCAGTCGTCAAGGCCGTTTTCCTGCAGAACGTTTCCCCGGATCGTGGTGAGCGGAAGAAAGGTTGCCCGGCCGGAATCGCGCTGTTTAAGCAAACGGATCGCGTTTTTCGCGTCCTGCTCATTACCGACGACAATGTTCTGCATGGCCGCGCCCAACGCCGTTTCAATGGCGACGGCGTATTCGGAAGGTACTTTGATCAGTCGGGAAACCGGCCCGTGGATGCCGCTGACGGTCCCCCGCCCGGCTTCCTTCATCACAATTTTGACACTGTGAGAGAAGCCTTCCAGATTGCGTTCCAGTTCCTCCAGAAGGTGTGCCTTGCGCGCGTGCTCCTGTGCGTCCAGACGGAGCGTTTCGCTCTGCTGCTTGACCGTTTCCATCCGCTGGCGGCGCGTGTTCAGCCGCAGCTCGTAGCCCTTCGCCGTGTTGGTCAGCGCGCCGATCCGCTCGTCGGTGTCGGAAAGCATTTTCGCGTAATCGCCGGACTCTTTCTGAAGCTGTGCCATCTGCTCCTTTTTGGCGCGGACGGTCTGGGCAATATCGGTAAGCCGAAGCTGTATTTCGGTGATGGAGGAAACCGCCGTCATCTCCGCAACCTTTGCTTCCGTCGCCTGATTGGCGCATTCCGCAATTTCCCGCGTGTATCCGTCGATTTTCCCGGTGGTTTCGTTCATGCTCCGGCGGAGTTCTTCCAATTGTTCAGTATAGGTTTGGGTCAGTCGATTCTTCTCGTTTATGTACTCTGTTTTCTGCCGGATCTGAGTCTTTTTCTGATCGATTTCCTTTTCCATATCCTGACTGGAAACGGCGCTTTGCTCGATTTCCTTTCGGATACGCCCGATATTTTCTTCGTTGTGCTGAATATCGTTCTGCAGGACCGACGCTTCGCCGTCTTTTTTGACGGCGTTTTCCTCCTGCCTGGCCGCCTCCTGGCGGATTTCATCCACCTTTGCGGTACAGGCGCCGGCTTCCCTGAAATTCTGCTCGATTTTTTCGTCTATTTCCTGAAGCTCCCGCTCCACCGTTTCATGCTGGTCATGGGCAATCAGAATTTTATCGTCGTGCTCGCGCAGGACCCGGCCCGATTTTTCCAGCGTATTGAGCCAGAGCCCGATTTCCAGCGTACGCTTTTCAGCGGCGTAGGCAAGGTACTGCTGCGCCTTTTCGGATTGCTCCTTTAACGGGCCGACCCTGTCCTGCAGCTCCGTTAGAATATCCCTCAGGCGGAGGAGGTTGTCCTCGGCCTGATTCAGCCTGCGCTCGGATTCCTCCTTGCGGTAACGGAAGCGGGAAATTCCCGCGGCCTCTTCAAAAATTTCGCGGCGGTCCTCCGAACGGGCGGCCACGATACTGTCGATCTTGCCCTGTCCGATAATGGAGTATCCGTCGCGGCCAAGGCCGGTGTCCATAAAAAGCTCGTTGATATCCTTCAGCCGCACCGCGGCCTTATTGATCAAATATTCACTGTCCCCGGAGCGGTAATACCGGCGGGTGACCGCCACGTTGTCGGCATCAAACGGAAGCTGGCGAAGGGCATTGTCAATATTCAGGGTCACCTCGGCAAACCCCTGTGCCCTGCGCACGGGAGTGCCGCTGAAAATGACGTCCTCCATTTTCGTGCAGCGGAGCACCCGGGTGGACTGTTCGCCCAGAACCCAGCGGACAGCGTCGCTGATATTGCTTTTTCCGCTTCCGTTCGGGCCCACGACCGCCGTGATTCCATGGTCGAAGCTGAGAGTTGTCTTATCCGGAAATGTCTTGAACCCCTGAATTTCCAGCGACTTCAACAGCATATTCTCACCTCAATTATTCTATCGTAAAGCAATTCTCCGAAACGCCCGCGTCCTGTACGATTTTTGCGCGGTAGCCCAGCTGCGCAAGCGCGGTCAAATTGCATTTTTTCTGGCCCGCAGCCTTGGATACCGTTTTCGGGTTCACCTTAATCATAATACTGTCTTTTAACTGCGGATTTTGCCGTAAGTACGCGGAAATTCTGCGAAGCAGGCGCGCGCTTTCGCAAAGCTCCCCGAAAGCCGGATGCCACGGTCCGGCGAGCATGTCCCGCTCCAGCTCCGGCGAGCTGTGCAGTCCCAGGCGGATGACCCTGATGCCCTGATCCTCGAAGAAATCCAGCAGTCCGGCGCAGAGCTGCACGGTTTCTTCCAGATTCAGCGTTTGGTACTCTCCCCTGAGATATCGGTCGCCCAGCTCCGTCCCCCGCATAATGACGGTCGGATAAATCCGCATATTTTCCGGACGGAGCGCGGCCAGCTTTCTCGCGGTCAGCACGCTGCCTTCGGCGGTATCGCCGTAAAGCCCGGTCATCATCTGCAGCCCAAGCGTAAAGCCGCTGGATTTCACCAGCCGCGCCGCCGCGGCGACCTGTTGCGCGTTATGTCCGCGCCGGTTCAGCCGAAGGACACGGTCGTCCATGCTCTGCGCGCCGAGCTCGATCGAGGTCACGCCGTATTTTTTCAGCAGCTTCAAAATCTCTTCGTCTATACAGTCCGGCCTTGTGGAAACGCGGATTCCTGCAAAGGTGCCGTCCTTTACAAAAGGCACCGCCGCTTCCAGAAGGGAAACCATATAGCCCGGCTCGATCGCGGTAAAGCTGCCGCCGAAAAAGGCAATCTCCGCATTTTTCGCATTCCCGCGCAGGCTGTTTTTCGCGATCCCGGCCGCGTTTTGCACGTCCTGCGGCGAGGGCTGCGCCAGCTGGCCGGTAATGGCGCGCTGGTTGCAGAAGCTGCACTGGTGCGGGCAGCCGTTGTGGGGTACGAAAATCGCTACGTTGGCGTGTTTCAATAACCCATCAGCTCCATTGCTTCGCGGGCAGCCTGCTGCTCGGCCTCTTTTTTGCTGCGCCCGCCGCCCTTGCCGATGACGTTGCTGTTCAGGTGGACCTCCACGGTAAAATGCTTGTCGTGGTCGGGGCCGCTTTCGCCCGTCAGCACATATTCCAGATGCTCCTCCGGATTCTGCTGGATGATCTCCTGCAGGGCGGTCTTATAATCCTTGAAGGCCTTCGGCCTTGCCGTCTGCAGCAGGGGCAGGACAAAGCGAAGGATAAATTTGCGGGCCTCCTCCATGCCGCCGTCCAGATAGATGGCGGCGATAATGGACTCGAACGCGTCGGCCAGGATGGAGGAACGCGTGCGGCCGCCGGAGTTCTGTTCCCCGTGGCTTAAAAGCAGGAACTTCCCGACCTCCAGCTGGGTGGAGAATCCGCAGCAGGCCTTTTCACAGACCAGCGCGGCCCGCTTTTTCGTAAGATCGCCTTCCGGCAGTTCGGGGAACTGCTTAAACAGGTAATCCGCCACCACCAGCCCCAGGATCGAGTCCCCGAGGAACTCCAGCCGCTCGTTGCTGCCGCCCGGCACCCGTGTTTCGTTGGCATAGGACGAATGGGTCAGCGCCGTTCTCAGATACTGCTGATTTTTAAAATGGTACTCCAGTTTGTCTTCCAGTTCTTTCATAAACTCACGCTCCGTTAAAACGAATCTTACCTTATTCCGCCGCATCTTCATCGCCGGATTCTTTTGCGGTATTCTTTTTATAGTTCTCAATGGAGCTTGCGATTTCGTCGACAACGCCGCCGGAAACATAGAATTTTAACAGGCGCAGCGCGTTATAGAAGGTTTTTGCCTTTGCGCTGCCGTGCGCCTTGAACACCGGTTTGGCGCAGCCCATCAGCGGGGCGCCGCCGTATTCGTTGTAATCCATCGTCTTTTGGAGCGCTTTGATGTCCTTCAAAACAATCGCCGCCGCAAGCTTGTTCAGAGAATTTTTCGTGAAGATCCCCTTTAGCTTTCCCATCAGCAGGATGGCTACACCCTCATATGTTTTTAAAATCGAATTTCCGGTAAAGCCGTCCGCAACAATCACGTCGCCGGCGTCCAGCGGGATATCGCGCGCTTCGATATTGCCGACAAAGTTCAGGCCGGAGTTTTTCAGCAGGGCAAACGCTTCGTGCTGAAGGTCGCCGCCCTTGTGTTCCTCCGTGCCGACGTTGGCGAGAGCGACCCGCGGATGGTCGATATTCATGACCTTCTGCATGTAAACGGAACCCATCACGCCGAACTGGCGGAGCATGTCCGGCTTGCAGTCCACGTTCGCGCCGGAGTCGATCAGCATAAAGCAGCCTTCCCTTTTCGGCATGACCGGCGCAAAGGCGACGCGCTTGATCCCCTTGATCCTTTTGATGATCAGGGTCGCGCCGACTACCAGAGCGCCGCTGTTGCCCGCGGAAATACAGGCGTCGCCTTCCCCGGCGGCCAGACGGCGCAGCGCTTCCGCCATGGAGGAATTGGATTTCGATTTCATGATTTCCCCGGCGTGCTCTTCCATGGTGATCACGTCCGGCACATCGATAATCTGCATACGGTTCAGGGAAACCTCATGTTCCTTCGCCACCCGGCGGATTTCCTCCTCCCGCCCGGTCAGCAGAATATCGACGTCCAGCTCCGCGACGGCCTGTGCGCAGCCTTTCAGAATTTCGAGGGGGGCGTTGTCGCCTCCAAATGCGTCAACGATTATTTTCATTGGAAACACCTCTGTTTTGACATTCATTCCAGTTGATTATCTGTCATTATTTTTTTCAATTCCCGCAGGGAACGGGCGGAAAAGGCGGCGTAGCGCTCCTTTTTGTCGCGGATATGCGCCTCGAGCGGCGGGATCACGCCGAAGTTGGCCCCCATGGGCTGAAAATCGGCTTCACTGCCGCACGCCACATAGCGGCTCAGCGCGCCGATCATGGTCGTGTCCGGCAGAACCAGCGTATCCCGCCCGTTCAGGCGGCGCACAGCGTTGATTCCCGCCATGATGCCGGACGAAGCGGATTCCATGTACCCCTCCACGCCGGTAATCTGACCGGCGAAAAAGAGGGCCGGCCGTTCGCGCAGGCTGTAGTCGGCGGAAAGCACTTTGGGCGAATTCAGGAAGGTATTGCGGTGCATGACGCCGTAACGGAAATATTCGGCGTTTTCAAGGCCCGGGATCATCCCGAACACACGCTTCTGTTCCCCGAATTTCAGGTTGGTCTGAAAGCCCACCAGATTGTACAGCGTTCCCTGACTGTCCTCCCGCCTCAGCTGTACAACCGCCCACGGGCGGTGGCCCGTTTGCGGGTCGCGCAGGCCGACCGGCTTGAGCGGGCCGAAACGCAGGGTATCCGTCCCGCGCTGCGCCATCACCTCCACCGGCATGCAGCCCTCGTACACCTTCGGGTCGGCGACGTCGAAATCGCGTACGGGCGCGCGCTCGGCGGAAACCAGGGCGGCGCAGAAGCGCTCGTATTCCTCTTTGTCCATCGGACAGTTCAGGTATGCGTCGTCCCCGCCCTTGTCGTAGCGGGACGCGGCAAAGATTCTGTCCCTGTTCAGGCTTTCCGCGGACACGATCGGCGCGGCGGCGTCAAAGAAGCTGAGGCTTCCGCCGCAGAGAGCGGCGATTTTTCTGGCAAGCGCATCCGCGGTAAGGGGGCCTGTCGCGATCACGGCGATCCCGTCCCGGGGTATTTCCGTAATTTCCTCACGGTGGATATGAATCAGCGGGTGAGCGGATATTTTTTGCGTGACGGCCTGCGAGAACCGGTCCCGGTCAACCGCGAGCGCGCCGCCCGCCGGTACCCGGCAGCCGTCCGCGCACTGCATCAGCAGGGAATGCAGCCGCCTCATTTCCTCTTTCAAAAGTCCGGCGGCGCTTTCCACGCGCTCCGCTTTCAGGGAGTTGGAACAGATCAGCTCGGCAAAGTCCAGACTGTGGTGCGCCGGGGAATACCGGACCGGCTTCATTTCGTAAAGCTCGACCTCGATTCCCGCCCGGGCGATCTGCCACGCGGCCTCACAGCCGGCCAGACCCGCGCCGACGACTCTGATACTCATTCTTCCTCCGTTTTCTCATAGCCGCAGTCAGGGGTAATGCAGTAGTATTTCGGATGCTTCCCCTTCTTTTTCAGCAGGGTCTTGCCGCAGCGCGGGCATTTTTCCGTGCTCGGTTCGTCCCATGAGATGAAGTCGCACTTCGGGTACTCGGAGCATCCGTAAAAGATCCGGCCCTTCTTGGATTTTTTCACGATGACCTTGCCGCCGCACTTGGGGCATTCTGCTCCGGTTTCCTGTACCAGCTTCTTGATGTTCTTGCATTCCGGATATCCCGGGCAGGCGATAAATTTGCCGTAGCGGCCGGTCTTAATGACCATTCTGCGGCCGCATTTTTCGCAGATAATATCGGTTTCGTCCTCTTTGAGCTGAATCTTCACGCCCTGCATATCCTCTTTGGCCTGCTTGAGCGTCTTGTCGAAATCACCGTAAAAATCATGGAGCGTCTGAATCCAGTCGGTCTTTCCGCTCTGGACGCTGTCCAGATCGTTCTCCACCTGCGCGGTAAATTTGATATTGACGATTTTCGGGAACTTCTCCCGCATCAGCTTGGTCGAAACCTCTCCCAGCTCCGTCGGTTTCAGGGCTTTGCCCTCGCGCACAACATATTCGCGGCCCGTAATCGTCGAGATGGTCGCGGCGTAGGTGGACGGACGGCCGATTCCGTTTTCCTCCAGCGCTTTGATGAGGGAAGCCTCCGTATAACGCGGGGGCGGCTGTGTAAAATGCTGGTTGCCCGCGATTTCCTTCAGCTTGAGCAGCATATCCTTTTCCAGCACCGGCAGAGAGCCTTCCCGTTCCGCTTCCTCATCCCTGCCCTCTTCATAGAGCACGGTAAAGCCGTCAAAGGTGACGGTGTAGCCGGAGGCCTTGAAAATATAGTCCTTTGCCTGAATATCGGCCTGCGTGGTGCTCTGCAGGCAGTTGGCCATCTGGCAGGCGATGAAACGTTCCCAGATCAGCTTATACAGCTTATACTGGTCGCCCGTCAGGCTTTCCTTCACCTTGTCCGGAGAAAGCCCCGGCATGGACGGGCGGATGGCCTCGTGGCCGTCCTGCGCGCCGGCTTTTGTTTTAAAATGGCGCGGCGTGTCGGGCAGATATTTTTTGCCCCAGCGCTCCAGAATATAGTCGCCCGCATCCTTGATCGCGTCTTCGGAAATACGGAGCGAATCCGTTCTCATGTAAGTAATCAGACCGACGGCGCCCATTTCGTTGATTTCAATGCCTTCATACAGCTCCTGAGCGGCCTTCATGGTGCGGCGGGCCTGAAAGCCCAGCCTGCGGGAAGCCTCCTGCTGAAGAGTGGAGGTAATAAACGGCGGCGCGGGCGACTTCTTGCGCGTGCCTTTCTTCAGCTTGACAATGCGGTATTCCGCGTTTTCCAGCTCCGCAAGAATCTTGTCGGTCTGTTCCTTGTCCGATATTTTGATCTTTCCGTTGGTGTCGCCGTAAAAGGTTGCGCCAAAGGCCCGGCGGGAACCGTGTGGGACGAATTTTGCGTCGATCGTCCAGTATTCCTCGGGTACGAAAGCGCGGATTTCCTCCTCGCGGTCCACGATAATGCGCACCGCGACGGACTGCACGCGCCCGGCGGAAAGGCCCCTGCGGATTTTCTGCGACAGGAACGGGCTCAGCTTATAGCCCACGAGACGGTCCAGGATACGGCGGGCCTGCTGCGCGTTGACAAGGTCGATATCGATCGTGCGGGGGTTCTCCATTCCTTTGGTAACGCCCGTTTTCGTAATTTCATTAAAAGTGATACGGTTGTCATTTTCGGTATCAAGGCCGAGGATGTACGCCAGATGCCAGGATATCGCCTCTCCTTCGCGGTCGGGGTCGGTCGCGAGCAGGACGCCGTCGCTTTTTTCGGCTTTGTCCTTCAGCTCCTGAACCAGCTTTTCCTTTCCCTTGATAATTTCATACTTCGGTTTAAAATCGTTTTTTACGTCAACGCTCAAACGGTTTTCCGACAAATCGCGTACATGTCCCATGGACGCGATCACATCGTAACCCGAGCCTAAAAACTTCTTGATTGTCTTGGCCTTGGCCGGTGATTCAACGATCACTAGCTTTGACATGAAAACCACCTCATCTGTCCTGTTTTATTTTCTTTTTGTTTGCCGGAATTCAGAATTTATTCAATATTATAACGTTTTACCATAAAATATTAAACATTTTTAAAATTTGCCGAACATTCGGCAATTTTTAACAATATTTAGACCGGCAGGCTGTAGCGGCGCCCCGAATGGGAACGGATCTTTTCCGCAAGCTCCAGCTCGGTCACCGCGGTCAGAAGCCGCGGGGCGGAAATGCCCGTCAGGCGCTCCAGTTCGGAAAGATGCCTCGGCGAATCCGTCAGGCTGGAATACAAAAGCACGGCGTCCCTTGAAAATTCCTTTTCATCCAGCGGCCCTGCCGCCGGCCGTACCGGCTCCGGTTCCGGCGAAAGAATCACATTCGTTTTTTCGTCCCTGAAATTGATCTGGCCGGGGAAGCGGTAAAGGTACTCCTCCAGAATCTCGCCCGCGTTGGACACGGGCTTCGCCCCGCTTTTAATCAGCCCGTTCACTCCCTGGGAAACAGGGCTGTAAATGCCGGCGGGCACGGCGAAAACGTCCCTTCCCTGGTCCAGCGCGTACTGCGCGGTAATCAGCGAGCCGCTTTTCCCGGCGGCCTCCACCACAAGGGTTCCCAGCGTCAGGCCGGAAATAATGCGGTTGCGGATCGGAAAGTTGGAATTGACGGCCTGCGTATTCGGGGGGTACTCCGAAATGACCGCGCCGGAAAGCGCGATGGCCTCGCGCAGGGACGCGTTTCCCATCAGGTAATTATAATCGATGCCGCAGCCGAGGACGCAGACGGTTTTCCCACCGGCCTGCAAAGCGCCCTTGTGGGCCGCCGTATCGATTCCCAGCGCGCCGCCGCTGACAACCACCGCCCCCTGCTTGGCAAGCTCAAAAGCGAAGCTGCGCGCGGTCGCGACGCCGGTCGCGGTCGCTTTGCGCGTGCCCACGATGGAGATGCTGGGAACCGCGGAAAAGTCCGGCAGGGTTCCCTTCACATACAGCGCGCACGGCGCGTTATGAATCTCACCGAGCGGTTCGGGGTAACCGGCGCAGCCGGGCGTAAGAACCTGCTGCCCGATTTTCTCACAGTACTCAAGCAGGGCTTCGGCGTCCCCGATGGAGAACGAGCCGAGCTTTCCCAGCTCGTTCTGCGTAAAGTAACCCTCGAGCAGCCAGCTTTCCATACCCGCGGCATAAAAGTCGTTCAGAGAACGGTAACCCGAAAGGATGCGGTTCTGCTTGGAGCTGCCCGCGCCGAGCGCGTGCTGCAGCCACACCCAGTATGCCCTTTGGTCAACAGACATTCTTAAACGCCTCCCGATTTTTCGCGCATCATTTCCCACATCAGAATCGCGGCGGAAGCCGACGCGTTGAGAGATTCCGCTCTGCCGAGCATGGGGATGGTCACCGACCCCGAACAGGCGGCGACCGCCGCGGAAGTAAGCCCGTTTCCTTCATTGCCCACGAAAAGCACCGTCGGCTTTCGGAAACCGACCTCCGTCACCTTTTGAGCAGAGGAGTCCGGAACCGCGGCAAGGGTGACGAACCCGCGGCCGTTCAGAAACCCGATGGCGGAAGCAAGCTCGGCCCCCACATAGAACGGAAGGCGGAAAACCGCGCCCATGCTGGCGCGCAGCACCTTCGGGGAATAGACGTCGCAGCAGCTGCCGCCCAAAAGGACGCCGCCGATTCCCAGCGCCTCCGCCGTACGGAGCACCGCGCCCAGATTGGCCGGGTCCTGAATGTTCTCAAGCCCCAGGTAATGAAGCCCCGGCTCCATTGCCTCGAGTTCCTCCGTCCCGGCGCGCATTCTGCAGACACAGAAAACGCCCTGCGGGGACTTTGTGTCCGACAGAAGCGCCGCGACGTGCGGCTCCACCAGATAGCTCTCTTCCGCCGCCGGCTGAATTTCGCCGAGATAGTCCGCGTATTTTTCGCCCGCCTGCGCCGTGTAAAACAGAGTCCTGATGCCGACCCCGCTCTGCGCTGCGTCGCGGCAGAGCCGCGCGCCCTCGGCCAGAAAAAGGCCCTGTTCCCTGCGGAACCCGGCGGCAGAGGAAAGGCGTGCGGCGTGTTTGATGATTTCATTTTGACGGCTTGTAATCAGATCCGGCATGTTTTCTCTCCATATAAAATTTGCGCCCGGTTTTTTCCGGGCGCAATTACAGCTTTTTAAAGCGCTGCCTTTGCTTTTTCAATCAAGCTCTTAAATGCGGCTTCGTCGGCAACGGCGATTTCTGCAAGCATTTTACGGTTCAGCGTAATCCCCGCTTTTTTCAGCCCGTTCATAAACACGGAATAGCTGACGTCGTTCGCGCGGCATGCGGCGGAAATACGGGTAATCCACAGGCGGCGAAAATCTCTCTTTCTTGCTTTGCGTCCGATAAACGCGTAGTTACCGGATTTCATGACGGCCTGTTTGGCCATTTTAAAATGTCTGCTTTTGGAACCCCAGTAGCCCCTCGCAAGTTTTAAAGTCTTTTTTCTTCTCTTGCGCGTCATCAACGCACCTTTTACACGTGCCATTCTATTACCTCCATTGAAATGGTTATTTTAATCAACAGGACTGACTCTTACTTGTAAGGAATCAATCTTTTTACCTGCGCCACGTTGGTCTTGTCGGCAATCGTGGTCTTCCTGAGGCCCCTCTTGCGCTTGGTGGTCTTTTTGTTCAGGATATGGGATTTATTGGCGTGACCGCGGATCACTTTTCCGTTCTTGGAAAGCTTGAAGCGCTTTTTTGCGCCGGTATGTGTCTTAATTTTAGGCATGGTATTGTCCTCCTTATGATGATTACTTAGCGGGTTTGGATGCAAGGAACATGAGCATATTACGTCCCTCTAACTTCGCCGGTTTTTCCACATTGGCGATTTCGCTGAGTGCCTCAGCAAAATTCCGCATAATGCTGTAACCCTGCTCCGGATGTCCCATTTCCCGTCCGCGGAAGCGGATGGAAGCCTTGACCTTGTCGCCATCCTTTAAAAAGCGGGTTGCGTGACCGACTTTTGTGTTAAAGTCGTGAGTGTCAATGTTTAAAGACAAACGGATTTCCTTGATATCGACAATGCGCTGATTTTTCTTTGCTTCCTTATCACGCTTTGCCTGCTCAAATCTGAATTTGCCGTAATCAATGATCTTGCACACCGGCGGCGTTGCCTGCGGCGCGATTTTGACAAGATCAAGATTCTGTTCAAACGCTTTTTCCAAAGCCTGGGCCGAACTCATGACGCCAAGCTGAGAACCGTCCGAACCGACGACACGCACTTCCCTGTCACGAATTTCCTCGTTAATCTGCAGTTCCTTGTTGCTAATTGTTAAGCACCTCCAAAACACGTTATCGGTTAAATAAAAGCGCGGGCAGAATATCCGCCCGCGCAACAATACACAAAAATGACGACTTTCAAAAGCCGGTTTCCGTATTGACCCATGGCGGACGAAACCCCACAGGTGTGGGCACAAGATGCCCCGCTTTGTTTTACTGAATCATTTTACCAGTGATTTTTTGATTTGTCAAGCGTTAATTGGAGATTTCACAATTCAGGCTGAAGGAATAAAGCAGGCACCCGGCAACCTTTTTCCCCGTACACTGTTCCATTGCCAGACGGTAAAGCGCAAGCTGCGCGCGGTAGCGTTCCCACAGCTCCGATGGATGATTCGTCCGATCGGTTTTATAGTCCACGATCACCAGCTCGCCGTTTTCCTCGAACGCGCAGTCGATCGCGCCCTGCAGGACCACAGGCTGGTTTTTCAGCTCGTCCGGCAGTCCCGGACGGACGTCGCCCGCGGTGATTTCCACGGTAAAGCGATATTCCCGCAGAACGTTTTCCGAAGCGAAAATCCTTTTTGCGAGCGGGCTTTCAAAGAAGGCCCGCACGCGGGCGAGATCGACCGCGTTCCCCTGCCCGGCCGTCAGGAAGCCCTGCGCGACAAGGCGTTCCAGCTCGCTTTCGGGGGCTTCGCGCGCTTTTTCGTAATCCGCGAACTGCATATAGGTATGCAGCGCCGTTCCGCGCTCGGCGGGAGTCAGCCCCGTTTTGCTTAAAAACGCGGGGCGGGACACGGCGGCGTACTGCGCGGAAAATTCACGCGCGGCAAGGTCGGAGGCGGCCACTTTAGCCTGTATCCCTTTTAAGGCGGCGTACGGATAGACATAGTCCATCGCCGAGGAGATTTCTTCCTCCAGCGCCAGGTCCGGCTGCGCGGGCAAAACCTCCTCCGGCCGCTGTACGGCAGGATCCCCCTTCGGCGGATAAATCAGATTCACGGCCCACGGCTCCTCCGAACCGACGGCGATCCCCGGCAGGGCGCAGGCAAGGTCGCGCAGGCGCTCGCCGTCGGGGTGGCGCAGGGCGCAGAGCAGCAGCCAGTCGGAAATACTGGAAACGCTGCGCACCACATAGGGCTGTATCCTGTTTTCCTCCGTCAGCCGGGCGGCGAGCTTTCCGAGCGTCTTTGCCGCGTCCCTGACCGTCGTCACCATGATGAGCTTTTCCTTCGCCCTCGTCATGGCGACGTACAGCACGCGCAGCTCCTCGCTCATTTCATTGCGGTCCAGCTCCAGCGCGACCGCTTCGCGCGGCATCGTCGTATAGCGGCAGAGCCCGGCGTCGTCCCTGAGCTTTACCCCAAGGCCGAGCGACGGGTGCAAAAGCACGTCTCCCCGTTCCTTATTGAAGCGCCGGGAGCACCCGGCGAGGATGCAGACTGGGAACTCCAGCCCCTTGCTGCGGTGGATGCTCATGATTTTCACAACATTGGCCGCCTCGCTGATGGTGGAAGCGGGCGCGAGGTCGGCGCTGCTTTTCTGAAGCCTGTCGATAAACCGGATAAAACCGGAAAGCCCGTTGTAACCGGAAGCTTCGTATTTTTTCGCGTATTCGAGCAGCAGGCGGAGGTTCGCAAGCCGCAGCTCCCCGTTGGGCATCGCCTGAACCAGATTCAGATAGCCCGTTTTGTCGTAGACCGCCTGAATCAGCCGGTCCGACGGCATGGTAGCCGCCAGCGTACGGTAGGCGTCCATATCGCGCAGAAAGTCCGCCGCGCGCGGATTGCCGTCCTGCGCGGCAGAGACGAGCGCGGGATACAGCGGCGCGCTGCGCGACGGGATACGGATATCGGCCATATCGTCAGCCGTAAAGCCGTAAATAGGGCTCATCAGCACCGACAGCAGCGGAATATCCTGCATCGGATTATCGATCACGCGCAGAAGCGAAACCGCCACCCCCACTTCCGCCGCCGCGAAGAAACCGCCCGCCGTGTCGGCCCAGGCCGGAATCCCGAGCGCGGCCAGCTCCCGCGCGTATTCGTGCGCGTACCGGTTCGCGCTGCGCAGCAGAATGCAGATATCCCGGTAGACGACGGGCCGCTGCCGGCCATGGTCCGTCACGGTGGTACCGTCCCCGGTCATCCGGTAGATCAGCTCCGCGATATGGCGGCTTTCCGCCGCGATCATTTCCTCATCGTCTTCGGACGCCGAAAGGTCAATGATATCGAGCTGCGCCGCGGGTTCGCCGCAGGGCGGGTAATCCGCCCCGGCGGCCAGCTCCTCCGCTTTCGTGTAATCCAGCTCGCCCGTCTGCTCGCTCATCAGCTGGCGGAACACGAAATTCACCGTTTCGGTCACCCCGCGGCGGCTGCGGAAGTTTTTGTCCAGTACGACACAGGCGGGATATTCGTCCTTTGTTCTGTCGTAATCGGGGTACTGCGCGCGGCGGCGCAGAAAAATCTGCGGCATCGCCTGACGGAAACGGTAAATGCTCTGCTTGACGTCGCCGACCATAAACAGGTTGCCTTCCTCTTGCGAAACCGCGCGGAAAATCATATCCTGCGCTTCATTGGTATCCTGGTATTCGTCGACCATCACCTCGTCGAACCGGGCGGATATTTCCAAGGCGTCCTCCGTCGGTGCAAAGCCGCCGTCCGTCTCCCGCACAAGCAGCTTTAAGGCGTAATGTTCCAGGTCGCTGAAATCCGCCGCGCGGCGTTCCCGTTTCAGCCGGTCCAGCTCTTCGCCGAACTTTTCCGTGACCTCGAACAGCTTCCTTACCAGCGGGGCGATGCGGGCGATCTCTTCCCCGCATTCCCGTTCGTCGGCTCCGAACAGCTCCGCCAGCTTTTTAACGGTTTCCTGCACTTCCTTGCGGCTTGCCGAAAGCTTGTTTTTCAGCGGGTCGTCGCCGTAGCCCCGCAAGGGCTTCAGCCTTTGAAAGCCGAAATTGGCGCACTGGAAGGAGACGGCGTCCCAGCCGCCCGCGTCCGCCGCGTCTTTCAGCGCCAGAAGCCCCGCCAGATCGGAATGGAAGCCGTCGCCATACGCGCCGGCGATTTTTTCGTCCTCCCGCATCAGCGCAAGGGAATTGCGCGTCAGGGAAATACAGTAGTCCACCGCGTCCGCGGCGTACTTTAAAACGGTCCGTCCCCACACGGTCCGGGAAGCGGGAGCCTCCCCCCCGTACATGGCGGCCTTTTCCCGCAGCCAGCGGCCCGGGAACGGATGCGACCGGACGAAATCGTAAAGGGTATCGACGGTCCGGATCATGCGCGCGTCGTCCCGACCGGAGGAAAACGCGTCGACAAGAGCGTAAAAATCCGGATCGTTTTGTCCGTAAAACGCTTCCAGAACGGCGGAAACCGCGTCGCCGCGCAGCAGCTTCATCTCGCTGTCGTCCAGGATGCGAAAATCCGGGGAAATCCCCAGCTTATAAAAGTTTTCCCGGATCAGCTCGCTGCAAAAGCTGTGGATGGTGCTGATGTGCGCGCGGGTCAGCAGGATCTGCTGGCGCTGAAGCCACACGTTCATAGGGTCGGCTTCCAGCAGCCCTGCGATTTCCGCCGCGATACGTCCGCTCATTTCCGCCGCCGCGGCTTTGGTGAAGGTAACGACGAGCAGCCGGTCGGCGTCGGTGGGATTCTGCGGGTCGGTCATGCGCTCAATCACGCGCTGCACCAGAACCGCCGTTTTTCCGGAGCCCGCCGCGGCGGATACCAGCAGCGTGCCGCCCCGAGCTTTGATCGCGTCCTGCTGGCTTTGCGTCCATGTGCGTGCGCTCATTCCTCGTTCCCTCCCTTCTCCTGCGTAAGCTCTTTGATGACTTCGTCCCTGTCCCACTGCCGCATCTCGCGTGTGGGATCGTCCCTTTCATGGCCGCAGACGGGCGCATAGGGGCACCACGCGCAGGCGTCGTAGGTACCGGAAAGCGGCACCGCCGAAACGTCGCCGCCGTGAAGCTCTTTGGCCATCGCGCCGACCAGCTCCTTAATATGTTTCATCACACCGGCCAGCTCCCCAGGAGAAACCACGTGATCGCGTTTGCCCGGCACGCCGTCTTTGAGCGCGACCGGGATATAATTCCCCTGCCCGCCGTGCTCCATAGCCGCGATGATTTCGGCGTCGTCCAATATAAGCCCGTCCATCCGCAGCTTTTTCGCCGCCTCCTGCCCGATCTTTTCGGCTTCCGTATTGCGGGAAGCGGAAACGGCGGGGCGGTTCGCGGGCATATACAGCACGCCGGCGGGCCGGACCTCCCCGTAGCGGCCGTCGCCGTTCTCCATCAGCGCCGCCAGATAGATCAGCATCTGCATGTTGACCCCGTAAAGAATATCCGATAATTTGAATTCCTTATGGCCGGTTTTATAGTCGATCACGCGCACATAGCCGACGCCGTCCCGGTCGAAAAGATCGACCCGGTCGATTTTGCCGTCGATTTCCACCTGTCCCCCGTCCGGCAGCGGGATACGCAAGGGGGGAATCCCGTCTTTTCCGATGGAAAGCTCGAAGTCGACGGGCTTAAATTCGCTCTGGGCAAGCTCCTGCGCGATATGGGACGCAATCACCTGCGCCGAATCGGCCAGACGCAGAAACAGGTATACAAAACGCGGCGACTTATTCTGAACGCCGCTCATTTTGGTATCGACGTACACATTTAAGAGACGGAGGATTTCCTGTTTGAGCTCCTCCGGGCTCATGCGGAGGATGGCTTCGCTGCCGGTGTCGCGGAACAGCTTTTCCAGTAAAAAATGCATCAGGCTGCCGTACTCCAGCGCGTCCAGCTCCGCCGCCCGGCGTTCCTTCGCGTTCAGGCCGAAACGGCAGAAGTACTGGAAGCGGCACAGATAGAATTTTTCGATCTGCGTCGCGGAAACGTGGAGATTTTCCCCGAACAGCGCCGTCGCTTTTTCAGGGGAAGCGAAAACGAAGGGCCGGTTCTGCGCGGCGCGGCCGATCGCGGACAGGCGGTGTTCGCAGCCGCGCTTTCCGAACAGATCTTTCAGCGTGGCAGACAGCACGGTATTGTGCTTCCACTGCTGCGCCGTCAGCTCAAAGTCGGGTTCCTTCGCGTTCGCGAAATAGGTCTGCGGCAGAAGAAGCTCGTTGACGACCGCCGTATTTTTTAAAATGGAGCATATTTCGCCCGGGATGGAGGAAGGCGTGTTCGCTTCCCCCGCCGGGCCGGTAAGCGGATACGTTATGTACAGCCTTTCGGAGACGGCGCTCATTGCCGCGTAGGCAAGGAAACGCTCCTGCACCGCGGTACCCTCAAGGGTGTCGTTCAGGGGAAGTCCCAGACGGATGAGCTCCCGCCGCTCGCTGTCGCTGAAAACGCAGTCCCCGCCGGGCGATAAGGGAAATTCGCCCTGCACGGTCCCCATCAGAAAGACCACCTTCGGCGCTCCGGTTCTGGTGCGGTCGGCGGCCCCGACGGTCACTTCGTCCAATCCCTGCGGGATGCTTGCCATACGATTTGCCAGAATGACCAGACGCAGAAGCTCCGCGTAGCGCGCGGAGGTGACGGGATTCTTTTGCAGCACCAGCGCCGTCTGGTCCAGAATCTCCATCAGAAGGTCCCAGAGCCGCAGCTGGCGGTCGGCGAGCTCCGGCTCCCCGCAGTCGGACAGATGCCGCGCGAGGTCTTTCAGGTGCCCGGCGGCGCCGATGTCCTGAAGCAGGTCGTACACCGCCGCGGCCATCCTCTCCCCGTCGGTATCGCGGAGTTTGGAAGCGAACCGAAGCAGCGGCTTCATCACCGCTTTCCGGCTTTCGTTGATTTCCGCGAGCTTTTTCAGGTCGGAGTCCGTCATTTCTTCCGCAAACCCTTTGGGATGCTCCGTCCAGTCCTCTTTCCACTGCTTCCCTTCCTTGCCCCACACGAAAACATAGTTTTCCAGCTGGGAGATTTCATCGGTGCCGAGCGCCGTCAGGCCGGTTTTCAGGTACGAAAAAACGGAGTCCGAGGAAAAACCGGACTGTACGGTTTTGAACGCGGAAAGCACCAGGCGCATCAGCGGTTCGGCGTCGATCGCCTGCGGCTTGTCCATAAAATACGGGATTTCCCACCGCTCAAGAGCCAGGTCGAGAACCCCGCGGTAACGGTCGGTCGAACGGGTGATAATCGCAAAATCACGGTAGCGATAGCCCTTTTCCATCACCAGGCGGCGGATGGAGGCGGCAACAAAGGCGGACTCGCCGTACGCATTGTCTGCTTCATACAGCACGACGTCCCCGTTATTTTCGCAGTCCTGCGCCGTGCGCCCGCAGCGGAAGGCCCCGGCCTCCACCGCGGCCAGCGGCCTGCTTTGAAAACGCGCCCCGCCCGGCAAAACGACCGGCGGCGCGATTTTCACGCCGTTTTGGCGCGCAAGCCGCGTCAGGTTTTTCCCGGTTCGGCGGACAAGGGAAAACAGGCCCATGCCGTGCTCCGGGTCGTCAAGCTGATCAGTGCAGAGCGTAACGTACAGGTCGTCCGCCTGAGAAAGGATC
Source organism: Caproiciproducens sp. (assembly GCF_053840905.1). Lineage (NCBI taxonomy): Bacteria > Bacillati > Bacillota > Clostridia > Eubacteriales > Acutalibacteraceae > Caproiciproducens > Caproiciproducens sp. The sequence continues at coordinate 91,786 of NZ_JBNLXQ010000001.1, read as the reverse complement.
AGGTTGATGATATTGTATTCCTGCACCGTGAAGCTCTGGAACGAATCGAGCGCCACGGTATATTCCGAAAAGAAACGATGCTCCTGCAGGGTGTTTTTCAGCCTTGTCAGGTCGTCCAGCGGATCGATAAAGCTTTGCGCGACCAGCGCGTCATAGGCGGAAAGGATCAGGGAAAGTTCCGTCATTTTCTGGCGCAGGGTCCCCCGGGACATTTCCCCCGCCGCGTGTCCGATATCGAGCGGGGTCACGCCGCACATTTTGAATTCCGTGGAAGCGGCGATCATCAGGCCGACAAGCTCGGTGCTTTCCGCGTTCTTGCGGTAAAAGCTGAGCTGGTCCTTCACCTGCTCCAGCGCAAGGCTCATAAAGATGCTGCGGCCCCCGTCGTCCAGCCGGCGCCCCGCGCCGCCGCCGTACCGGCGGAACACCAGATCCGCCAGGCGGGAAAAGCTCGTGACCGAAACGCGCTGCACATCCTCCGCGCCGAGCAGCCGGAGCATGGCGCGCTCGTTTTCAAACGACGACTGCTCCGGTACGATCAGCATGATTTTTTTCTGTGCGGCCTGAGCCATATTCTTCAGTTCTGCCCGCAGCAGTTCCGTTTTCCCGCTGCCCGCGCGGCCCAAAATAAAACGCAGCATCGTATGCCCCCAAACATTCAGTATCCTGATTTCATACTGAACATTATAGCATGGATGCTGCGCTTACAGCAATTCCATTTTAATGTGCGAAACAAGACGTATTCCCCCCGCCTTTGGCGGGGGGAATACGAACACATTTGCATAAGCAAGTGGAAATGCTGTAAAAAAATATTCTATTTCTTTTCGAGGTAATTTTTCAGCTGTTCATAAAGTTCCACCGATTTGAATTTTACTTCAAATTCGCCTTTGCCCTCTACGATTCCAAGCTGGTTCGCGTTGAGCACGTCGCCCAGCTCCCTGGGTTCCTCGGCGGCGGGCAGGCACATCGGCGGGAAAATGACGCACCACCAGTTGCGGCCCGCGGCCTTCCCGATGGTCACGCGCAGGGAATCATAGTCCCCCGCCGGGAGAGTCACCGTCCGGTACTCTCTGGTGGTAAAATACATGTGGACCATTTCCACATTGACGGGATAATCAAAGCCCTGCTTTTTGACTTCGTCCTCCGCCGCCGCTTTCAGCTGTGGAATGGCGGAGCGAACGGCTTCCTGTGCCTCGGCTTTATTTTTGACGTTGTCCATCAGGCCTTTGCTCTCGGTAAGAATCCGGTCGCGCACCTTCAGCTTCAGCGCCTGATCCGATTCGGAGTCGGAATTTGCGAGGACGTGCAGTCGAAGTACATGGTTCGGTATATCTTCACAGCCGGCGGCAAAGCCGGTGAAGGAAAACAGCACGGTTAAGATCAGTGCCAGACAAAGCGATTTTTCAAACAGTTTCATGTTAAGTAAGTCCCTTTCTGTCGTTTATGTTGCAAGGGAATTATTGACACAAAAAACCGCTTTTATTCGTTGTGGTCTTAATATTGTATTAATGATGGGACAAAATCACTCCCACGTTTTCCATGTTTCGGGCTGATAACCCACAGTCGCCTGTTTTCCGTTGCGGACGATGGGCGTTTTCAGAAGCCGCGGATTTGCGAGAAGCTTTTCCTCTTTGGCCTGGTCCCCCGCGAGGTACCGAAGGAGCACAGCGTCGTCATCCTTTGAATCCCCGTCAATCAGCTTCTCAAGGCCGCCGACAGCCGACTTGACACTGTTGAACTCTCCCCTGCTCATGCCGTATTTCGCGACGTCGATGCTCTGGTATTTTATTTTGCGTTCCTTAAAATAGCGTTCCGCCTTTTTGGTATCAAAGCATTTCGGCTTTCCGAATATCTGAATATTCAATTTCTCTCCTTTCCGCTCCTGCGTTCACTGCAAACCGGGCAGTTCGGTCCAGTCGCACGAATTTTCAATGATCCGGGCGAGCTCTTCCAGCTCGCGGGCATCCGTTTCGTTGAAGCGGGCAAACAGCGGACTGTCGATGTCCAGCACGCCGACGGCCTGCCGACGGCTGAACAGAGGAACGACGATTTCGGAATTGGAAGCGCAGTCACAGGCAATGTGCCCCGGGAACCGATGGACGTCCTTCACCAGCACGGTTTCCCCGCGGCTGTACGCGGCGCCGCAGACACCTTTCCCGAACGCGATATGCACACAGGCAAGCTTTCCCTGAAACGGCCCGAGCAGCAGCTCCTCCCGATGCTTCAGGTAAAAGCCCGCCCAGTTGATATTCTGCAGCGCGCCGTTAAGCAGGGCGGAAGCGTTCGCCAGATTGGGGACGACGTGGCGCTCCCCCTCCAGAACCGCCTTCATCTGCGCCTTTAAAAGCGTGTACATTTCTTTTTGATCTTTCGGATAAAGAGATTCCGTTTGCTCCATCGTCAATCCTCCCATTGAAGCAGACAGCCGGAGGACGCCGGCTCACAGACGAAGGCTTCGGGATAAACGTCCTTCAGCGCCGATTGGCAGGACAACGCCTTTCCGTCCTCTTCAAAAATACCGAAGACGGCCGAGCCGCTTCCGGTCATACATGCGCCGAGCGCGCCGTGCCGAATCATCGCGTTTTTGATATGAGCCGCTTCGGCAAGGTGCATCACCTGTTCAAACTCGTTGCCAAGATTCCGCGCGACCGCCCTGAGGTCCCCTTTCCGGACCGCGTCGAGCACGGCGGCGGAAAAACCGCTCTCTTTTTTCGAGGTGGCGTCCGCCAGCGCATAGGCCTTTTTGGTGTCGACCCCCGCCGGTGGCTTACAGATCACAATACGGCACGGGGGCAGGGCGGGCAAAGCCGTCAGCTTTTCCCCGATCCCTTCGGCAAGCGCGGTCCCGCCGACAATGCAGAACGGAACGTCCGCGCCGATTTTCAGCCCGATTTCACAGAGCGTTTGCTCCGGTAAACCGGCGCCGTATATTTGATTCAGCGCAAGCAGCACGGCGGCAGCGTCGGCGCTTCCGCCGCCCAGACCGGCCTGGGACGGAATCGCCTTATCGATATGTACCGTCAGGTTCGGGTTGATGCCGGTGTAAGCAAAAAAGGCCGACGCGGCTTTATAAACGGTATTGGCTTCATTACAGGGAATTTCACTCCGGTCACAGAAAAGGCGGATCCCCTTTCCTTCCGTACGGAGCGTAAGGGTATCGCAAAGGGTGACGGACTGCATCACCATGCGCAGAAGATGATAGCCGTCCTCGCGTTTCCCGGTAATGTCCAGCGTCAGGTTGATCTTCGCGTTTGCTTTGACTGTGAAAGGCATCCTTTTGTTCTCCTCTTCCGGCCTTACTTATAAATTCTTCAGGAAATGGCCGATCCGCGACATCGCTTCCGTAATATGCTTAATGGAGTACGAATAGGACACGCGCACATACTCTTCCCCGCAGCTGCCGAAGGCGCCGCCCGGAACAACCGCTACATGCTCCGCGTAAATCAGCTTTTCGCAGAAATCCTGAGAGGTCATTCCCGTACTTTTAATGCAGGGGAATACATAGAAGGCCCCTTCCGGCTCAAAGCAGGTCAGCCCCATGGAATTGAAGCCGTCCACGATCAGCCGGCGGCGCATGTCGTACTGTTCCCGCATTTCGTCAATATCGCCGTCGCCGTTTTTCATAGCTTCGATCGCGGCGTACTGCGCCATAGTAGGGGCGCTCATGATGCCGTACTGGTGAAGCTTCGTCATCTGCCCGATGATTTCCTTCGGCCCGACGGCATAGCCCAGACGCCAGCCGGTCATGGCGAACGCTTTGGAAAAACCGTTCACGACAACGGTGCGTTCCTTCATTCCCTCGATCGCGGCGAAAGAAACGTGGCGGGTATCGCCGTAGGTAAGCTCGCTGTAAATTTCGTCCGAAAGCACCAGCAGGTCGTTTTCCCTGACGACCTCGGCGATCTCCTCCAGGTTTTTGCGGCGCATGACCGCGCCGGTCGGGTTGTTGGGGAACGGAAGAATCAGCAGCTTCGTTTTCGGCGTGATCTTCTCCCGCAGCGCTTTCGCGGTCAGGCGGAATCGGTCCTCCTGCTTCGTTTCGATCGTGACCGGCACGCCGCCCGCCATTTCCGTCAGCGGACGGTAGCAGACAAAGCTCGGTTCGGGGATCAGCACTTCCTCGCCGGGGTTGATCAGGCAGCGGATACAGAGATCGATCGCCTCGCTGCCGCCCACCGTCACGACGACGTCCGTCTTTGCCTCATATTCAATATGATAGCGGCGCTTCAGCCACCGGCAGATTTCTTCCCTCAGCTCGATAAATCCGCGGTTCGGCGAATACCACGTCTTGCCGTCCTCCAGCGATTTGATTCCCTCCTGGCGGACATGCCAGGGCGTGGAAAAATCGGGTTCCCCGATGGAGAGGGAGATCACGTTCTCCATCTCGTTTGCAATATCGAAGAAGCGGCGGATTCCGGACGGCTTCAACTGCTTGATTTCCTCATTGAGCACGGACTGGTAGTCAATCACACAGAACACTCCTTCTCTCGTCCTTCTCATCCTCGGAGTTGAGGATGACGCCGCCGTCTTTGTAACGGGTCAGGATAAAGTGGGTGGCTGTGGAAAGGACGGAGTCGAGCGTGGACAGGCGGCGCATGACGAACATGGCGATTTCCTGCATGCTTTTGCCGTGCACCTTGACCGCCAGATCATAGCCGCCGGACATCAGGTAAACGCTTTCCACCTCGTCAAACTGCATAATGCGGTTGGCAATTTCGTCAAAGCCGCGGTCGCGCTTCGGCGATACGCGCAGCTCGATCAGCGCGCTTGCTTTATTCTCATCGATCTTTTCCCAGTTGATGAGCGCCTTATAGCCCCTGATCACCCCCTGCTTTTCGTAATCGGCGATCGCGTCGGCGACCTCGTCCGGGGTTTTGTCCAGCATAACGGCCAGCTGTTCGGTGCTCAGGCGTGCGTTTTCATCCAGAAGATTCAGTAAACGGTCCATAATAATTCCTCCCAAAATTTTTCATGAATTTAAGATATCGGTAAAAATTTAGGTATATGATGCTGGTAAACGGTAAAATGATGGAAGCCCGCGGCGAGCAGAAGGCTGAGTCCCTTTTCCACCCCGCCCCCCACGTCGGCCCAGCGGTGCGCGTCCGAACCGATGGTGATCAGCTTGCCGCCCAGCTCACGGTAGCGGGCCAGCACCGGCAGATCCGGCAGGGTCGTGCCGATTTTCTGGCGGAGCCCCGAAGTGTTGATCTCCAGCGCCCTGTGCTTCAGGATCAGCGCTCTCAGCACCTCGTCTACTCTTCCCTCAAATTTTTGATTGTCGATTTTGATGTTGTGCTCGCCGACAATATACCGCCAGGGATAGGTCAGGTGAGCGAGAGAATCGAATTTGCCCCATTCGATCACTTCCAGAAGCTCGTCAAAGTACCGTTCCAGGGCATCGTCGATATCCGCATGTTCGTAATCCAAATCATAAAAATCCACGCTGTTTTTAACGCTGTGGACGGAAGCAAGCACAAAATCGAAATCGCAGGAGCCGAGAACGTCGTCCGCGGCGGAAGCGTCCTGCACGGGCTGGCCGAGCTCCACTCCGGCAAAAACATGCAGGCGGCTGTGAAAAACGGCGCCCGCCTTGCGCGCTTCAAAGTAAGACTGCCGGATGCTTCTGTCGTACTCTTCCTCCCGGTAGACGTTGCATTCGCAATGGTCCGTCATGGTGACGGAATAAAGCCCGAGCCGCACCGCGCTTTCGCACATCATCATGGTCGGGTCGTTGGCGTCGCGGGAACAGTCGGAATGGATGTGGCTGTCCGATATATAATGATATTTCATAAATTTCCCTCCGATAAAAAACAAATTGCCTCAAATCATCTTATTAATATAACATAATATCATAAAACGCCGTATATTTATAGGTCAATCATCCATATTTTTGCACCCGATAAAAGGGCTTATGTTTGAACAGATTGACTACGCGGCGGGCCCCACGCCTTCTATTGACAAGAATTCAAATGTCGTTCATAATGAAGTGTAAGTTTTTTCCTAACAATATTCATCTGGAGGTAGTAACTATGCGTGCGGTAATTACGGTCATAGGCAAAGATATGGTGGGCATCCTTGCCCGGGTTTCTACGATCTGCGCCGACAACGGCGTAAACGTGGTAGAAGTGACACAATCTATTTTACAGGACCTGTTCGCCATGATCATGATGGTCGATATTTCAAAATCCACCATCCCTTTCAACGAGCTTTCGGACAAGCTCACGGCAATCGGCAGCGATATGAACCTGACCATCCACGTCATGCACGAGGATATCTTCAACTCCATGCACCAGATATAAAGCCTATCTTAAAATACCTATATTATAAAAGAAGGGTCTGAGGACAAGCAATGGTCAACTCCCACGACATACTGGAAACCATCAACATGATTGACAATGAGAATCTGGACGTGCGCACCATTACAATGGGGATTTCCCTTTTGGACTGCGTCGATTCGGACATCGATAAAGCCTGCGATAAAATCTACGATAAAATTTGCCGTTACGCGGGTAATCTGGTGAAAACCGGCGAAGATATCAGCAAAGAATACGGCATTCCGATCATTCACAAAAGAATCGCCGTCACCCCCATCGCGATGATCGCGGCCGCGTGCCCCGGCAACAACCCGGTGCATTTTGCCAAAGCCCTTGACCGCGCCGCCAGATCGACCGGCGTCAACTTCATCGGCGGTTATTCCGCGCTGGTTCACAAGGGGTTCGCGCCCGGCGACTACGCCCTCATCAAGAGCATTCCGGAAGCGCTGAGCGAGACGGAATTCGTCTGCTCCTCCGTCAACATCGGAACCACCAAGGCGGGCATCAACATGGACGCCGTGGCCAAAATGGGCAAAATTATCCGGGAGCTGGCACAGGCCACCGCCGACCGGGACTGCATCGGCGCGGCCAAGCTGGTCGTTTTCTGCAACGCGCCGGAGGACAATCCGTTTATGGCGGGCGCCTTCCACGGGGCTGGCGAGCCGGACTGCGTGATCAACGTGGGCGTTTCCGGCCCCGGCGTCGTCCGCGCGGCGCTGGCAAAGGCCGGCGACTGCGACATTACGGCGGTAGCGGATATCGTTAAGAAAACGGCGTTTAAAATCACGCGCATGGGTCAGCTGGTGGCGCAGGAGGCTTCCCGCAGGCTGTACGTTCCGTTCGGCATCGTCGACCTTTCCCTCGCGCCGACTCCGGCCGTGGGCGATTCCGTGGCGTATATTCTGGAGGAAATGGGCCTTGAGTGCTGCGGCGCGCACGGCACGACCGCCGCTCTCGCCCTTCTGAACGACGCCGTCAAAAAAGGCGGCGTGATGGCGTCCTCCCATGTAGGCGGGCTGTCCGGCGCGTTTATCCCGGTAACGGAGGACGCGGGTATGATTCACGCCGCACGGTGCGGCGCGCTGAACATCGTCAAGCTGGAAGCGATGACCGCCGTGTGCTCCGTAGGATTGGACATGATTGCGGTCCCGGGCGACACGCCCGCGGAAATCCTCTCCGCCATTATTGCGGATGAAGCCGCGATCGGTATGGTCAACTCGAAGACCACCGCCGTGCGCATTATTCCGGCGATCGGGAAAAAGGCCGGAGAAGAGCTGAATTTCGGCGGCCTTCTGGGCGGAGGTCCCGTGATGGAAGTCAACCGGTACTCCCCTTTGAAATTTATAGAGCGCGGCGGAAGAATCCCCGCGCCGATGCAGAGCCTTAAAAATTAGGTCGAAAGCACGGGAATCAGGGCGTTTTGCTTTTTGCTCCTTTCAACACAATGTATAGTTTTATAAAAAAATAATGCTTCTCCTTGCGTATGATTGCATATTGTAAAAGCATTTCAACAGGACTATAATGAATTATCACCGAGTATGTAATATGTCTACAAATATTTTGAAATAAATTGTTTATTTCGCCACGAGGAGGCGCGGTCAAATGCAGGATTTGATTAAACAGATTGTCGAAATGGACCGTCAGGCCAGAGAGATCACGGACGCGGCCCAGCGGGAGAAGGTCAGTTCCGAAAAGGAAGTCGCGGGAAAACGGGAGCAGATCCGAAACGATTATCTGGAAAGGGCCAGAAAGCGGATTGCACTGAACGAACCGGGCGAACGCGCGGCCGCCGAGGCCGAATGGAACGAGAAAAAAAAGAAGATCGCCGAGCTTTCTTCAAAGCTTGACGACCTTTACGCCAAAAACGGCGACACTTGGGTCAATGCAATCGTCGCCCGCGTATTAGGAGAGTGATAAAAAATGCTTTCCACCTTTTCTTCCAACGTGGTTCTGTCAAAGGCGCGCGCCATGTACGGAAGACGCCTTACAAAACAGAACTACAGGGAATTGATGGCCTGTCAGAGCGTGGGGGAAGTCGCCAATTACCTGAAAACGCGGACGGCGTACGGCAAGGCGCTCGCGGGGGTCGACCAAAACAGCGTCCACCGCGGCCAGCTGGAGGCCAGACTGAAGCAGAAGCTTTTCGAGGATTACGCTTCCCTGTGCAGATACGAAATATCCGTCGGCGACCATTTTTCCCGGTATCCGATTACGCGCAGCGAAATCGAGCAGATTCTTCACAGCATGCTTTTACTGGAAGCCGGCACGCCGGAGGATTACCTGTTTTCTTTGCCGATGTATCTGACCCGGCACACGCACATGAACCTGACGGCGCTCAGCCAGGTCAAAAGCTACGACGACCTGCTCGGCGCGCTCAGCCACACGCCATACCGGAAGATTCTGGAGGGCTTCAAGCCCGTCAAAGGAATTCCGATCAATTATACCGGAATTGAAAACGCTCTTTACACCTATCTCTATCAGAATGTGTTTGAAGTCATCGACAAGTATACCCGGGGGGAAACCGCCAAGCAGCTTCGGTGGATCTTCAACACTTACATCGGTTTGGACAACTACGTCCGCATGATCCGTTTAAAGCGTTTTTACAAGGTAGGCCCGGATTTTATCCGCAGCTCGCTTTTGCCGTTCGGCAATATAAACAAACGCTGGATGAACGAAATGATTGAAGCCGCCGATGAAACCGGGGTCAAAGAAACGATGGGCAAAACCAAAATCGGCAAACGCGTCCTCAAGATAGACTCCGAAGATATTGACAAATCCCTGAACCTTGTAAACCTTGTCAAATATAAGACGTCCCGGCACGATATTCATTTTTCCACTCATCCGTCGGTCGTGATGATCGCGTATACCTTTATTATGGAAGCGGAAGTCAGGGACATCATTACGATTGTCGAGGGAATCAGATACAAATTGCCCCCTGAAGAGATTGTGAAATTGCTTGTGGTCTATCATTTCAATGAAAGGAGTGATTGATATTTGGCCGTTTTAAAAGTAAAAGTAATCAGTATTATAGGAAGAATGGACGACTTGGATCAAGCCACCGCGCTGTGCGGAAAATCGTGTGTGTTTCATCCGGACAACGCGCTGTCCTTTTACTCCGACACTTCCGATTTTTCTCCGTTGAATGAAGAAAATCCTTACTCCGAGCCCCTGCAGGAGCTTACCGACGCCATGGCGGGTTCCAAAAAGAAGCTTGCCCTTCTGAGCGCCGCCGAGGTTTCCGGAATCAAGATGAGCCGCGAAGAGATGAACGATTACGTTGACTATATATCGTCCTCTTTCAGCCAGCTGCAGAAGGAGCGTGCGGACGCCCAGCTCAAAATTCAGAATTACACCGGGGAAATAGAAAAAATCAGTCATTTCGTAGGCCTTGAACTGGACCTGGACCAGATTCACGCCTGCAAGTACATTAAGGTTCGGTTCGGCTCTCTTCCGAAGGAAAGCTATGAAAAACTGAATTCTTATAAACAAAATCCATACATTATCTTTTTTCCGTCCACGAGCGATGCGACTCATTACTGGGGGGTTTATTTTTCGCCCATCGATGTGGTCAGCGAGGTCGACCGGATCTTTTCCAGCCTCTATTTTGAAAGGACGCGCCTGGCGGAACTGACCGGCAGCCCGGAATCGGGTGTGGAAACGCTCCGCAAAAAACGCGATGCGGAAACAGAGCGCCTCAAGCGTATCGACGAACAGTTTGAAGCGCTTTGGAAAAAGGAAAAAACGATGTGCCGGAAGGTTTATTCCTGGCTGACCGAGCAGTCCGTCTATTTCGGGATCCGGCGTTATGCCGCCCGCTACAACGATAATTTTATCCTGACCGGCTGGATTCCGGCAAATCAGGAAAACCGTTTCAAAAAAGAGCTCGACAAGGTGGAGTCCCTGAATTACACCTTTGAGGGAGCCGAGGAGGAGCTGCTGCACTCCCCGCCCGTAGAGCTGGAAAACAAGAAGATATTCCGCCCCTTTGAATTCTTTGTCGACATGTACGGGCTTCCGTGTTACGACGAGGTCGACCCGACCCCGTTTGTCGCCATTACCTATTTCCTGCTGTTCGGCATCATGTTCGGCGACGTTGGCCAGGGGCTCTGCGTTTCCCTGGTGGGCTGGTACATGTGGAAAAAGAAGCAGATGAAGCTGGGCAGAATCCTGATTCCCTGCGGCTTTTCTTCCGCTGTTTTCGGGCTGATCTTCGGTTCGGTATTCGGCTTTGAGAACGCGCTCGACCCGGTGTACCGCGCGCTCGGCTTTGCCGAAAAACCGGTGGAAGTGATGAAGCCCGCCACCACCAACACGATCATCTATTCTGCGGTGGGAATCGGCGTGGTTCTGGTCATGCTGGCGATCTTAATCAACATTTACTCTTCCCTGAAGAGAAAACACTATGAGAACGCCCTGTTCGGCCCCAACGGGGTCGCCGGTTTCATTTTCTATACGTCGCTGGTACTCGGTTTCGGCGGACAGATGCTGTTCGGCTGGCAGATCGTCACCCCTTCCTATGTCGTCTGCTTCATCATCCTGCCGATCGCCGTGATGTTCTTCCGCGAGGTGCTCGGCGGTTTCGTGGAGCGCAGACCGGACTGGAAGCCCGAAAAATGGGGCGATTTCATCATGCAGAACTTTTTCGAGGTGTTTGAATTCCTGCTGAGCTTTGCGACCAACACCATGAGCTTTCTGCGCGTAGGCGCTTTTGTGCTGGTCCACGCCGGTATGATGCTGGTGGTGTTTACGCTGGCCGAAATGTCCGGCGGCATCGGATATATTCTGGTCGTAATAATCGGCAATGTGTTCGTTATGGCCCTGGAGGGCCTGCTTGTGGGGATTCAGGTACTGAGGCTTGAATTCTACGAGATGTTCAGCCGTTTCTTCGACGGCGGAGGCCGCCCGTTCAATCCCGTTGTTGTTCGTAGGGAGCAGTAATGCTTTTTGCCGATAACCATATATCAGATATTTGATGGAGGTATTATCATGAACTTCGTATTAATTTGCTTACCTGTATTGTTTTTAATTGCTTCGGTAATCCTTTCCGTCCGTTCCGTTAAGAACGGGAAAAAAGTACGCAGCGCCGTAGCGACGCAGCTTTTGGCCTTCATGGCTGTTTGTGTCCTTACCTTCGCGATTCCCGTCGTGGCTTCCGCCGCCACTGCTTCCGAAACTCCCGCCGCGACAACCACCTCTGATACGGCGGCTCCGGCAGCTTCCAACGGCCTTGGCCTGATTGCGGCCGCCCTCGTTACCGGACTTGCGGGCATCGGCGGCGGGATTGCCGTCGCCGCGGCGGCACCCGCCGCTATCGGCGCGACCAGCGAAGACCCGAAGGCGTTCGGCAAAGCGCTGATCTTCGTGGCTTTGGGCGAAGGCATCGCTCTTTACGGCCTGCTGATTTCCATTCTGATCCTGAACAAGGTTTAACTGATCGAAAGCTGAGGTGCATTGCCTATGCGCTTTTATCTGATAAGCGACAATGTGGATACGCAGGTTGGGCTGCGTCTGGCCGGGATCGACGGCGTGGTGGTTCATGAGACCGCCGAGGTGCAGAAGGCACTGAAGGAGGCCATGGAGATGGAAGACGTGGCCGTTATTCTGATAACGGAAAACCTTCTTTCCCTTTGCCCCGACCTGATTTATGATTTAAAGCTCAACCAAAAGCGCCCGCTGATTCTGGAAATTCCGGACAGACACGGCAACGGCCGTACGAAGGATTCGATTACCCGTTATGTCCGTGAGGCCATCGGGCTGAAAATTTAAGGAACGGGGGATTCAATCATGGCTGTCAACGATGATAAAATGAATAAATTCTACCTTGCCATCAATCACTATGCGGAAGAACAGCGTGAAAAGATTGAGCGGGAAGTGGCGGAATTCAAACAAAAAGAGCTGGATGAAGCCGAGGTGGAGGTGCTGACCGAAGCGTACCGCCTGATCCAGAAGGAAATGGCGGAAATGCGCAACGGAATTTCCCGTGAATTGGCCCAGCGTGAAATGGAAGGCCGGAAGGGGCTTCTGGCCCAGCGCCGGAAAATCACCGCGAAGGTTTTCGAGCGCGCCAAAAACGCGCTGACGGAATTTACGCAGAAAAGCGATTACGTCTCTCTGCTGAAAAAATTCGCGGCCGAGCTTTCCGGGACCTTCACGGAACCCGGCACTGTCCTTTGCATTAAAAAAGAAGACGAAACCTGCCAGGAGCTGATAAAAGAAGCTTTTGGAAAAGACTGTACTTTCAAGATCAGCCCCGACATTCATATCGGCGGGATCCGCGCCTACAATTCCCGGATGGGCATTGCCGCGGACATAACGCTCGATTCCATGTTGGAGGACCAGCGCGAGTGGTTTGCAGAAAACTCGGGGATGGCTGTCGTCTGAGCCGGTACCCAATTGTTATAACGGAGATGAATGAGATGGAGAATCATGACGTAATATTCGGAATAAACGGTTCCGTCGTAACCGTAAAGGACTCGCGCAGCTTTTCCATGATGGAAATGGTATATGTCGGGAACGAACGCCTGGTCGGCGAAGTAATCGGCATTACAAATAAATGGATTACCATTCAGGTCTATGAAGAAACTACGGGGCTGAGGCCCGGAGAGCCTGTTTCCGGTACCGGCAGTCCCATGAACGTTACGCTCGGCCCTGGCATCATCGACAATATTTTTGATGGAATCGAGCGTCCGCTGAAAAAGATTGCGGAACAGTCCGGCGCGTTTATCGCCCGCGGAAGCAACGTGTCCCCTCTGGATGAGAGCCGGCTTTGGGACGTTACGGTCACCGTGAGAGAGGGCGACCGGTTAAAGGGCGGCGACGTTTACGCGGAGTGCCCGGAAACAACCATCATCAAGCATAAGTGCATGGTGCCCCCGCTGCTTTCCGGCGTGGTCACAAAGGCAGGCGCGGACGGCAGATACAAAGTGACCGACCCCGTTGTGGAACTGCTGGACGAGCACGGGGAGACACACCGGCTTTCCCTCTGCCAGCGCTGGCCGATCCGCGTGCCGCGCCCGGTGACCGAGCGCCTGCAGACAAAAGTGCCGCTGATTACCGGCCAGCGTGTCATAGACACCCTCTTCCCCATTTCAAAGGGAGGCACGGCGGCGATTCCGGGCGGTTTCGGCACCGGAAAGACCATGACGCAGCATCAGCTCGCCAAATGGTGCGACGCCGATATCATTATTTACGTCGGCTGCGGCGAGCGCGGCAATGAAATGAGCCAGGTTCTGGATGAGTTTTCGGAACTGACCGACCCGAAATCCGGCAGGCCGATGACCGACCGGACCGTACTGATCGCCAACACCAGCAACATGCCCGTCGCGGCGCGCGAGGCTTCCATTTACACGGGAATCACGCTGGCCGAATACTACCGCGACATGGGCTATCATGTTGCCATCATGGCGGACTCCACTTCCCGCTGGGCGGAAGCTCTCCGCGAGATATCCGGCCGGTTGGAGGAAATGCCCGCCGAGGAAGGCTTCCCGGCTTACCTGCCCAGCCGCCTTTCCGAATTCTACGAGCGCGCAGGCATGGTCAAAAACCTGAACAGCACCGACGGCTCCATTACCATTATTGGTGCCGTTTCCCCGCAGGGCTCCGACTTTTCCGAGCCTGTCACACAGAACACAAAACGTTTTACCCGCTGCTTCTGGGCGCTGGACAAAGCCCTTGCTTACGCAAGGCATTACCCGGCCATCAACTGGACCCAAAGCTACAGTGAATATTTCACCGATCTGGATCCGTGGTACGCGGAGCATTTGGGCGAAGACTTTATCAAATACCGCAAAGAGATCAATAAAATCCTGCAGGAAGAAAACCAGCTGATGGAAATTGTCAAGCTGATCGGCTCGGACGTTCTGCCCGACGACCAGAAGCTGATCATAGAGATCGCCAGAATTATCAGAGTCGGTTTCCTGCAGCAGAACGCTTTCCACGCGGAAGATACCTTTGTTCCCCTTGAAAAGCAGAAGCTGATGATGAAAGTGATCCTGTATCTCTATAAAAAGGCAAAGCAGCTTGTGTCTGCGTCTGTGCCGATCTCCGGCATTGTGCAGTCCGGGCTGTTCGACAAGCTGGTCAAGATGAAATACGACATTCCCAACAACAAGCCGGAGATGTTCGACGACTATATAAAAGAAATAGACCGGACTCTCTCCGCGATTCTCGCTTCCTGACGCGCGGATGGAACTCCTAATTTTACCTAAGAAGGTGGTTACGCCATGATTCTTGATTATATTGGCTTACAGGAAATTAACGGCTCTCTGATCGTTCTGGACGATGTCGCAAACGCCTCGTTTGAAGAGGTCGTTGATATCCGTCTGAACGACGGCACGCTGCGTCGGGGAAGAATTGTTCAGATGGAAGGCAGCCGCGTTGTGATTCAGGTGTTTGAAGGCACCCGCGGAATTTCCCTTGACAATACCAGCACGCGGCTGATGGGGCATCCGATGGAGATGCCGCTTTCCCCGGAAATTCTGGGCCGCGTGTTCAACGGCTCCGGCCGCCCGATCGACGGGCTCGGCGAAATATTCCCTTTGAAAAAGGCCAATATCAACGGGACGCCGATCAACCCGGTCTCCAGAGAATACCCGAAAAACTACATCAACACCGGCATTTCTACCATAGACACCCTGATGACGCTGATCCGCGGCCAGAAGCTCCCGATTTTTTCCGGCTCCGGCATGAAGCACAACGAGCTCGCCGTCCAGATCGCGAGACAGTCGAAGATCAGCGACGACAGCGGCAGCAATTTCGCGATTGTTTTCGCCGCCATGGGCGTAAAAAACGACGTTGCCGAATACTTTCGCCGCTCGTTTGACGAGTCCGGCGTACTGCAGAAGGTCGTTATGTTTCTGAACCTTGCAAACGACCCGATCATTGAAAGAATCCTGACCCCGCGCTGCGCGCTGACGGTGGCCGAATACCTTGCCTTTGAGCTGGGGATGCACATCCTCGTCATTATGACGGATATGACCTCCTATGCCGAGGCGCTGCGTGAATTCAGCTCCTCCAAGGGCGAAATCCCGGGCAGAAAGGGATTCCCGGGCTACCTGTACTCCGACCTCGCTTCCCTTTACGAACGGGCCGGAATGATCCGCGGCAAGAAAGGCTCCGTCACACAGATTCCGATTCTGACCATGCCGAACGACGACGTGACCCACCCTGTCCCCGACCTGACCGGCTATATTACCGAGGGGCAGATCGTTCTGGACCGTTCGCTCGACAGCTCCGGCTTCTATCCCCCGGTTTCCGTACTGCCCTCCCTTTCCCGCCTGATGAAGGACGGAATCGGAGCGGGCTACACGCGCGAGGATCACTCCGCGCTCTCCAACCAGCTTTTCGCGTCCTACGCGAAGGTGATGGACGCCCGTTCCCTCGCGTCGGTTATCGGCGAAGAAGAGCTTTCGCCTGTCGATAAGAAATACATCGAATTCGGCAAGCTGTTCGAATCCCAGTTCGTCAACCAGGGCTTCAATGAAAACCGCACGATCGACCAGAGCCTTGACCTGGGCTGGAAGCTGCTTTCCACGCTGCCGCGCGGGGAGCTGGACCGTGTGGACGACGAGATTCTCGATAAATACTACAGCAAAGCCCGGGAACCTGAGAAACCCGGACAGGAAACCCCGGAGGAGTAATCCCAAAAGGAGGTGAGCCGCATTGAGCAACCAGATCGTCCCCACAAAAGGCAATCTGCTCGCTACCAAAAAGACCCTTGCGCTTTCGCGCACCGGCTTTGATCTTCTGGACCGTAAACGCAACATTCTGATCCGTGAAATGATGTCTCTGATCGAGCGGGCCGCAAAAATCCAGAGCGTCATTGACGATACTTACGACGAAGCTTACGCCGCGCTGCAGAGAGCAAACATCACGCTGGGCATCTGCAACGAGCTGTCCCGCACGGTACCGCTCGACAACAACCTGAACGTGGCCTACAGAAGCGTCATGGGGGTGGAGATTCCCATGGTTTCGATCGATACGGTGTGCGCGCCGATTCCGTTCGGGCTGAATTCCACCAATATCATGCTTGACAACGCCTATATGAAATTCAACGAAGTAAAGCGGCTGACCGCAGAGCTGGCGGAGGTGGAAAACAGCGTTTACCGGCTGGCGGACGCAATCAAAAAGACCCAGAAGCGGGCCAACGCGCTGAAAAATATTATGATTCCCCGGTTTGAGGAAACCGTAAAGTTTATTACCGAAGCGCTGGAGGAAAAGGACAGGGAAGAATTTTCCCGTCTGAAGGTGATTAAAAGGCAGAAATCCAGCAAATAAAAAAGGATGCATCCCGCGGGATGTATCCTTTTTTGTCATGCGAACTCCCCCGACTATGCCGGGGGACTATCCGCTGATTTTATCAGATATCTTCAGGGTCGACGACCGTCTTGTCCTCTGTGGAAGCGTAGTTGAGCTTCTCGACAATCTCCTTGGTATCGCGCGCAATGACAAGCTCTTCATTGGTCGGAATGACATAAACGGCGACCTTGGAATCATAGGTGGAAATTTTGCCCTCGCGCCCGGAAACCATTTTGTCGTTCAGAACCGGGTCGATCTTCACGCCGAAGAATTTCAGGCCGCGGCAGACCGCGTAACGCAGGTGCGCCTGATTTTCACCGAGACCGGCTGTGAAAACGATGCAGTCAAGGCCGTTCATGGCGGCCGCATAGGAGCCGATATATTTGATAATCTGATAAGAAAGCATTTCGTGGGCAAGAATAGCTCTGGGATCGCCCTCGATTTCCGCTTTGGTGACGTCGCGGTCGTCGCTGTGTCCGCTGATGCCGAGCAGGCCGGATTTCTTGTTCAGGATTTCATCCATCTGTTCGGGAGTAAGATTTTCTTTCTCCATAATGAAGGTCACGACCGACGGATCAAGCGAGCCGGAGCGGGTACCCATCATAAAGCCGTCCAGCGGCGTAAGGCCCATGCTGGTATCGACAACATTGCCGCCCTTGATGGCCGCAATGGAGGAACCGTTGCCGATATGGCAGGTAACCATGTTGATATCCTCGATCGGCTGGTGCATCAGATGCGCGCAGTGATTGCTGACATAGCGGTGGGACGTGCCGTGGAAGCCGTAACGGCGGATTTTATATTTTTCATAATATTCGTAAGGAATGGCAAACATGTAAGCTTTCGGGGGCATGGTGGAATGGAAGGAGGTGTCAAAGACGACGCATTCCGGCACGTCTTTTCCAAAGACCTCGCGGCAGGCGAGGATTCCCTGAAGCTCGGGGCCGTTGTGCAGCGGAGCCAGCGGAATCAGACCCTTGATCCCTTCGATCACATCTTCATTGATAAACAGGGATTTGCTGAAAATGGCGCCGCCCTGAGCAACGCGGTGGCCGATTGCCGTAACCTCTGACAGGTTTTTGATAACGCCGACCTCTTTATCCGTTAAAGCTGCCGTAACAAGCTTAAATGCCTCTTTATGATCGGACATGGTAATCTGCAAGTCCTTCTTGCGGCCGTCCGCAGTCTTATGCGTAAACGTTCCGCCTTCTATTCCAATACGCTCGCAGTTCCCCTTTGCAAGCATCCCCTCGGTTTCCATATCAATCAGCTGATATTTGAGCGAAGAGCTTCCTGCGTTTATTACCAAAATCTTCATGCTTTTTCCTCCTAAAATGCTTTCAGATACCTGAGCGGCTATTGAATCCGCCGAGAGAATACTGTATATTATAATAATAGTACATCGAACTGCTAAATTCAAGGAAAATCAAGGAGTTTGTCATAAAATGCTTGTGGCCGGAATCGTTTCTGAATACAATCCGTTCCATAACGGACACGCCGCGCTGGTTTCGGAAACCCGCAAAGCGGGAGCCACCCACGTTGCGGCGGTCATGAGCGGCAACTTTGTACAGCGCGGCGAACCGGCGATCCTTTCCAAATGGGCGCGGACAAGGCAGGCGCTGGAAAACGGCGTCGACCTTGTCGTGGAGCTGCCGCTTCCCTGGGCGCTTGCGGGAGCGGAAAAGTTCGCTTACGGCGGCGTGGCGCTGCTGGACGCGATGGGAGTCGGTCTGCTGAGCTTCGGCAGCGAATGCGGCAGCACAGAGGATTTATACAAAGCGGAGCGGGCGCTCGGCTCCGGGGAGCTGCGGGAAAGAATCCGTTCCGAGCTGAAAAGCGGCGCAACCTTTGCAAAGGCAAGGCAAAACGCGGTCGCCAACCTGTTCGACGAAGAAACCGCGGAACTTTTAAGCGAGCCAAACAATATTTTAGGCATAGAATACCTGAAGGCTCTGCGCAGGCTGAATTCCGGCATCCGGCCGTTTACAGTCAGGCGCGTGGGCGCCGCGCACGACGCGCACGACGCGGAGGGATCCGTGGCCTCCGCCTCACAGATACGGAGAATGATGCGCTCCGGAAAAGATTTTTCCCCGCTGATGCCTCTTTCCTGCGCGGAAACGGCAAGGCGGGAAATCAAAGCCGGAAACGCTCCCGCCGATCTTGCCCTCATCGAGCGGGCCGTTCTGGCAAAGCTGAGGACGATGGGCCCCGACCGGTTCGCCGCCCTTCCCGACATCAGCGAAGGGCTGGAGAACCGGGTTTACGCCGCGGTGCGCAAAGCCGGCGGTCTGGAGGAAGCATACCGCCTGATCAAGTCCAAAAGATATACGCACGCCAGAATCCGGCGGATTATTCTTTCCGCTTTTCTGGGGCTGGACGCTTCCATGAGCGCGGGGGGTCCTCCCTATCTGCGCATCCTCGGGTTCAATCGGCGCGGCACGGAAATTCTGCATTCCATGAAAGGACGGGCGGCCCTGCCGGTCGTCACCAATTCGTCGGACATATTTTCTCTTGACAAAAATGGGAAAAATATGCTTGAATTAGAAAACAGAGCAACAGACCTTTATTCGCTGTGTACGCCGAAAATCGCGCCCTGCGGGCTCGACAGGACAACGGGTATTATTTCTATTTCGTCTTTTGACTGAAAGGATGTGTCTTCTCTTGTCTATTGAAATTAAGGAAACGGAATATGAGAACTACGGAAAATGCCTGAGGCTGGATAACGGCCTGATCGACGTTGTCGTAACCATTGAGTTCGGGCCGCGTATCGTCCGTTTCGGCTATATCGGCGAAGAAAATATTCTTTACAACGATCTGGAACGCCGCAATGATATCAGCGGCGAAAGCATGTCGGAACGCTACGGCAAGGACGCGGCTTTTTACCATTACGGCGGTCACCGCGTATGGCTCAGTCCCGAAAAGATGCCTGAAACGTATTATCCGGACAACGAGCCGGTCGTATACGGCATTCTGCCGGAGGGCGTCAGTTTTACACCCCCGCGCCAGAAGCGCAACGACGTTCAGCTGAGCTTTGAGGTGATCATGACCGAGGGTACCACGGATATCATGGTGGTGCACAGCGCGAAAAACTGCTCGAAGGAAAAACGGAGCTGCGCGCTGTGGGCGCTGACCATGGTGAAGGGCGGCGGCGTGGAGGTGATCCCGATGAACAGGGACACCGGCAGCTCGCTGCTCCCCAACCGGCTTCTCACGCTTTGGCCGTATTCCGATATCCGGGACAAACGTCTGTCGGTGGGCAACCGGTTTATTACGATCCGGCACGACGCGGGCAAGCCCGACGCGCTGAAGCTGGGCGTTAACAATACGTCGGGCTGGGCGTCGTACACCTGCGGAGAATACACGCTGGTAAAGCGTTACCTTCACACCGCTCAGGCGGCGTACCCAGATTACGGCTGCTCCTATGAGACGTACGCGTGCGGCGATTTTATCGAAATGGAATCGCTGAGTCCGCTGTACGGTCTGGAACCGGGCGAGGGAATCCGACACGTGGAAAATCTTTCGCTGATCAAACAGCCTTTCCCGGAGGACCCGGCCGACGAGGACGCAATCGAAAAATTCTGCGCGAATTTCAAATAAACCCTGTTTAAAATAGCAGCGCTATGCGCGAAGTGGTTTATAGGAGTTGGTTTTTTGCTTTGCCATATGCTTACTCTCATGAGTGCTTTCCCTCTGTACAAGATCTAATGTCGGGGCAATTGTACAGAGGATGAACCAAATATCGCCCGCATTGGATTTTGTGCTTATAGATACTTTCAAAAATGTCTGGTCTATAAGGAGAATTCCAATGAAAAATAATCATTTCCGTACGTTTATTTTATTCTGGGCAACGCAGTCCGTTTCGCAGATGGGCAGTGCCATGTCCGGCTATGCTCTCACAATATGGGCATATTCTAAGACACATACTGCAATGTCGGTTTCCCTGCTTACGTTTTGCTATTATGTTTCTTATGTGTTGGTAAGCCTTTTTTGCGGTTCAGCGATCGACAGACATGGAAAAAAGGGAATTATGCTCCTGTCGGATTCTATTGCAGCAATCTGTACCCTGATTGCCTTTTTCCTGTGGCGATGCAGTGAACTGCAGCTGTGGTATCTTTATGTTATCAATTTTGTTATAGGTATGATGAACGCCCTTCAGGCTCCTGCCGAATCAGTAACAATCGGTCTGTTAGTTCCTGCGGACAAGCAAGCGAAAGCCAGCGGAATGGACTCATTTTCGGAAAATCTGGTTACCGTTGTTTCCCCTGCCTTTGCGGTAGCGGTCTATGGAAACATTGGTCTGGGCGCCGTATTTTTAGTGGACTTTGTATCCTTTCTGTTCGCGTCATCGGTATTGCTGCTGTATATCAGCATACCGGACCCGGAATCCGAACATGGACAAAGCGCAGCGGTTTTATCTCTGTCCGGCATAAAAGACGGTTTTCATTTTCTGAGGCAGCATACGATTCTTTTATATCTCATTACGACAATGGCCGTGATGAACTTTTTCTCGCGTCTGACTTATGAAAATATCCTTTCCCCCATGTTATTGGCAAGAAGCGGTAACAATGCCGTGGTTCTCAGCATCGTCAGCGCGGTATTAGGGATTGGCGGTATTGCGGGAGGGTTGGCAGTATCTTTTGATGAAAGAACACGCGACCCGATCAGAATGGTATATTGGAGCGCCGTGATCTCTTTCCTTTGCGGTGACTTGTTGATGGGTATTGGCCGAAATGTCTTTGTTTGGTGTATTGCCGGTATGGCTGCCAGCGTCCCAATCCCATTTATAATGGCAGGGCAGCGTTTATTGCTGTACCGCGATGTTCCTACAAAAGTACAGGGCCGTATTTTTTCGGTGCGCAATGCGGTTCAGTTCAGCACAATTCCAACTGGCATTCTTCTTGGCGGATTTCTGGCAGACCGTGTGTTTGAACCGCTTATGCAAACGGATATACCCCTGGTACATATCCTGCAATTTATGGTAGGCACCGGCGATGGCGACGGTATGGCGATTATGTTTCTTTGCACAGGTACACTCGGCTCTGTATTCTGTATTTGGTCTTACCAGAGACTAAAGAGATTTAAGTCTGCCAATTTATGAAAAGACAATTAAGATTTATTTCATTAAGGAAAATGATATATGATTTATAAATTGCATGATATTATACCGCAAAACATTAAATTATCTGACAGCGATTTAATATTACATCAAATTTCTTTAGATGATATATTTTTAATCTGGAAATTTCAAGGAAAAAATAATTTCATAAACGAAAGTTGCAGACCTGTTAGTAGCAGAAACGACCAGGAAGAAAAAGAGTTTTACAAATCAGTTTTAAAAAATCAGAATGTTTTTATATTTGGAATTTATCATTCTGGTAGCGTGGAGAAAGCAATTGGACAAATTACCTTATCTGATTTTAATTGTCGTAATCGAAGTTCAGAAATCGGATATTCGTTAATGTCAGAATATCAAAAAAGAGGATATATGCGAAGATGTATATCTGTATTAAATTCTTTCATTTTTACTAAAACACCGATGAATAAAATTTATGCTCAAACCGGAGAGTTTAATAAATCATCAATAAATCTTCTTGAGCATCTTCATTTTCATTGTGATGGACACTTAAGAGAACATCATGAGCTTGACGGAGTACTATATGAAGATTACTTATTTAGTCTAACAAGGAACGACTGGCTTAAATACTGAATAAACAAACGCCCCATTTCTCAATATCTGCTGATTTTTTCGACACGATCAAGCGGGGGACGGCCAATGGCCGCCCCCCGCTTCCTTCTGTTTTTACAGTGTTCCGAAAATACGGTCGCCCGCGTCGCCAAGACCCGGCACAATGTAGCCGATGTCGTTCAGGTGATCGTCGACGGCGGCACAGAAAAGCTGTACGTCGGGATGCGCTTCGGTAAACGCCTTTACCCCTTCCGGAGCGGCGATAATGCACATAAAGCGGATGCTCTTCGGCTTGCTGCGCTTGATGATGGTGACCGCGTCGATCGCGGAGCCGCCGGTGGCGAGCATCGGGTCCAGCACGATGACGTCGCGCTCTTCAATATCCTGCGGCAGCTTGCTGTAGTATTCCACCGGCTGCAGCGTCTCGTGGTCGCGGTAAAGGCCGATATGGCCGACCTTCGCGGCGGGAACCATTTTCAGTACGCCGTCCACCATGCCCAGGCCCGCCCTTAAAATAGGAACAAACGCAAGCTTTCTTCCCGCGATCACCTTTGTTTTCGCTTTCCCCATGGGGGTCTCGATCGTCGTGTCCTCCAAAGGAAGGTCGCGGGTCGCCTCGTAGCACATCAGCATCCCGATTTCACCGACCAGCTCGCGGAATTCCTTGGAACCCGTGTTTTTGTCGCGTAAAAAAGTCAGCTTGTGCTGAATCAGCGGATGATCCATAATAAATACCTGTTTATCCATGTTGACAGCCTCCATAGTCTAGTATTTTTGTAACCCCAAAATTACAGCTCGCCGCGCTCAATCGCAGCGATTTCGTCAATACGCTGCTGGTGGCGGCCGCCTTCAAATTCGGTTTTTAGATAGATTTTTGCGAGCTCCACCGCCTTTTTTTCATCGATCACCCGGCCTCCAAGACAGAGAATGTTGGAGTTGTTGTGCCGGCGGGTCATTTCCGTGCAGTAAGCGTCGGCGCACACCGACGCGCGGATGCCCTGCACCTTGTTGGCCGCGATGCTCATCCCGATTCCCGTTCCGCAGCACAGGATTCCGCGCTCCGCTTCGCCGTCCGCCACGCAGTGCGCGACCTTTGCCGCAACCGGCGCATAGTCGACGGAGGTTTCGTCAAACGTGCCGAAATCCTTATAGGCAATATTTTCGGCGGCAAGATAGTTCTTAATGGCTTCCTTCAATAAAAATCCGCCGTGATCCGCTCCTAAAGCTATCATTTGATTTCTCCTTTTATTCGTTTTTTTAACTCCCGCTCCGCCTGCGGCGGGCGAAGATAAATCGGCATCAGAGCCGCCGGGGACACCGCCCCGCCCTGCTCGTATACTTTCTGCGCAGACTTTGCCACGCCCCACGCACGCTGATAAAGCAGATGCTCGGGCGGCAGAACCGCGTTCAGGCTTTTAAACCGCTCATTATTATAACACAATTTCGCGCCGTCTCCAACAAGGAAGACCGGTTTCGCGTAATTTTTACATTCCTGTGCCAAATCCTCAATGGAAAGCGCCCGGTCGGGAGTGATTCTCTCCACGGAATTTTCATGCGCGGAAAAAACTGCGTTATAGACCTGCCCGCAGCGGGCGTCCATGACCGCGCAGACCGTGCAGTCCAGGTGCGCCAGGTTCTGCGCCATGGCCTCCAGGGCGGAAACTCCCGCACAGGGTTTATTCTGCGCCATGGCCAAGCCTTTGATACTCGCCACGCCGATACGGACGCCCGTAAAAGAACCGGGGCCCGCGGAAACCGCAAACAGATCGACGTTTCCCAGTTCTGTCCGCGTACACTCCAGAAGATGGTCGATCATGGGCATCAGCGTCTGGCTGTGGGTCAGGCGGGTATTGATGTAAAACTCTCCCAGCAGCCTGTCGTCGTCAAGCAGAGCCGCCGAGGCCGCGGTCGCGGAAGAATCGATTGCCAGTATCCTCATGGTTTTATCCCTTCTATCTGAAAAATCCGTTCGTTTTCCCGCGCGCCCCGACGGATTTCAATCCGTATCGCATCCTGCGGAAGAGCGGCCTCGATGTTTTCGCTCCACTCGATGACGAGCACGCCGCCGCTGTCGAGATAATCAAAAAATCCGGTGGAGTAAAGGTCGTCCCACCCGGTTACGCGGAACATATCAAAATGGTAGACATCCAGCCTGCCGTGATATTCGTGAACGAGCGCAAAGGTCGGGCTGGAAACGCCGTCCTGAATTCCAAGCCCGCGGGCAAGGCCGCGCGTAAAGGCGGTCTTCCCCATCCCCATCCCGCCGAAAAGCGCCAGCACCTCGCCGCCGGTCAGCTTTTCCGCGATTTTCGCCCCGAGCGCTTCCGTCCCGGCAGGCGAAGAAGTGATGATTTCCTGCATATCCGGTCCCCTTATATCTTTAAAATAGTCCTGAAATTTTCCCGTTCGCGTCCACGTCGATCTTTTCGGCGGACGGTACCCTCGGCAGCCCGGGCATGGTCATAATATCCCCCGCGTACGCAACCACAAACCCCGCGCCGTTGGAAAGGCGCAGGTCGCGGATGGTAATTCGGAATCCCTTCGGGCGTCCCAGAAGCGCGGCGTTGTCGGAAAGAGAATATTGAGTTTTCGCAACGCAGACGGGCAGCCTGTCCCCGCCGAGCGCGGAGATGTCGGCAATGGCCTTTTCCGCCTGGCCTGTGTAGTCCACGCCGTCCGCCCCGTAAATTTCTTTGGCAATGCATTCGATCTTCTGTTTGACCGTGGAATCGACGGAATAAATCGGATGGAAATCCGACGGCTTTTCCGCCGCCTCACAGACCTTTTTCGCCAGCTCCGCGCCGCCCGCGCCGCCTTTGGCAAAGACCTCCGAAAGCGCGAAATCCGCGCCGTTGTCGCGGCAGTATTTTTCAATATACGCCAGCTCAGCGTCGGAATCGCTGCCGAAGCGGTTGATGGCGACGACCACCGGCACCCCGTACTTCTTCATATTGGCGATATGCGCGCCCAGATTGACGATACCCTTTTCCAGAGCTTCCAGATTCTCCGCCGCAGTACGTTCCTTCGGCACGCCGCCGTTGTATTTCAGCGCGCGAGCGGTCGCCACAAGGACAACGGCGCTGGGCTTCAGCCCCGCAAGACGGCACTTGATGTCCAGAAACTTTTCCGCGCCAAGATCGGAACCGAAGCCGGCCTCGGTAATGCAGTAATCGGCAAGCTTCAAAGCAAGGCGCGTGGCCCTGACGGAGTTGCAGCCGTGGGCGATGTTGGCAAACGGCCCGCCGTGCATGATAACGGGCGTGCCCTCCAGCGTCTGCACCAGATTCGGATTGATCGCGTCTTTCAGAAGCGCGGCCATGGCGCCCTGCGCCTTGAGGTCCGAAGCGTAGACGGGCGCGCCCGCAAAGGTGTACGCGACCAGAATTCTTCCCAGCCGTTCCTTCAGATCCATAATGTCGGACGCAAGACAGAAAATGGCCATGATTTCCGACGCAACGGTAATGCAGAAGCCGTCTTCGCGAGGAATTCCGTTGATTTTCCCGCCAAGGCCGACCACGATGCTGCGCAGGGCGCGGTCGTTCATGTCGAGACAGCGTTTGATTAAAATCCTTCGCTGGTCAATCCCCAGCGCGTTCCCCTGATGGATATGGTTGTCCAGCATGGCGCAGAGCAAATTGTTTGCGGACGTAATGGCGTGAAAATCGCCCGTAAAATGCAGGTTGATGTCCTCCATCGGCACCACCTGTGCGTATCCGCCGCCCGCGGCGCCGCCTTTGATGCCGAATACCGGGCCGAGGCTCGGTTCGCGCAGGGCAATCACGGCATTTTTCCCGATCCGCTTCATCGCCTCGCCAAGGCCCGCCGTCGTGGTGGTCTTCCCTTCCCCCGCGGGAGTGGGATTGATTGCCGTAACCAGAATGAGTTTGCCGTCCTTACGGGAGGCAAGTCTGTTGTAGAGAGAGTCGTTCAGCTTTGCTTTAAATCGGCCGTATGGCTCAAGTTCTTCCTCGTGAATCCCAAGGTCAGCGGCAATTTTCGCAATCGGTACGAGCTTTGCCTGCTGTGCAATTTCGATGTCCGTCAGCATTCATGCATTCTCCTAACACATCATTATGACAAAATTATATCATATTCTTTTGTAAAAATGAACAGGAAAGAGTAATATTTCCTGATGAAACAGACGGCGGAAGCATCGTTGTCCAGATATGTTATAATGAAAAGCAGCTCCACAGATCAAGAATAGGACGAGTACAGAAAATTAAAATCTTCAGTTTTTTGTAAGAAATCCGTTCAGTTTTTCTTAAGAAATATGCGGTAAGCTGTTGTTAAGGTTTTTGAGGGAGGAAATCAAATGGATAAAAAACAGATTCTGATTGTCGACGACGACCGTGAGATCGTCCGCGCGATCGCCATTTTACTGGAAAAAGAGGGCTATTCGGCTCTGTGTGCCTATGACGGGCTGGAGGCCATCGACGCGGCGATGAACAACGAAATCCATTTGATTTTGATCGATGTGATGATGCCGAAGCTGAACGGGCTTTCCGCGGTCATGAAAATCCGTGAAAAACGCAATATCCCGATCATCGTGCTTTCGGCAAAAAGCGAGGACACCGATAAAATTCTCGGGCTCAGCATGGGCGCGGACGATTACGTGACAAAGCCGTTTAATCCCATGGAGCTTGTCGCGCGCGTCCGTTCCCAGCTCAGGCGCTACATCAGCCTGGGCGACATCAACGCGAATACGAACGCAAACGAGGTCGTCAACGGCAGACTGAGCTACAACACGGACGAACGCATCCTGAAGGCGGACGGCGAGCCTGTGCGCCTGACGGCGACGGAAACCAAAATCGTCGACCTGCTGATGCGCAATCTGGGCAGGACCTTTCCCGCGGAGGAAATATACAGCCGCGTATGGAACGAGCCCGCCTACTGTGTGGAAAACACGGTTATGGTCCATGTCCGGCGCATCCGGGAAAAAATCGAGCTCAACCCAAAGGAACCCGAATATTTAAAGGTGGTGTGGGGCATTGGCTACAAAATCGAAAAAGTTTAAGGCGGTATTCGGCTGGCTCTGTTTTTTCTTCAGTATGGTGACGATTACGGGAATCCTGAGCTTCGGCCTTTTTTCCGGGGAATTCGTCAACCGCGGCGACTACTTCCTCAGAGAAGTGAACGATGCGTTTGAACAGGACTATCAGAAAACATCTATGTTCAGCAGAGGGATCGGATTGCATCTGCAGGATATTCTGAATTCGCTGGCCGCAGGAGAAGGAACTGACGACACCGGCGCCTGGGGGCTTTTGGACCGGGACGCAAGCAAGAACATCCTCTATTCGGCGGGAACAAAGGACAAACCAGCAATGCATACCAACGGGTACCCGAATCTGGATCTGGATACCGCCCCGCTGCCGGACGGGTATAACTTCAAGCTGCACTTCGACGGCGAAAAGGTGACGATTACCAAGGACGAAAAAAATCTGGATATTTACGGGGACGGCGTTTACCGGCCGAACAAATCCATGTGGTATGTTCCGGGTTACACCAGCAACACGGACCTGAATGATTCCGCGCTGGAGGACTACCGCGTAACCATGTTTGTCCGCAGTGAGCTTGTCGAACCTATTAATGGCAGCAGCAGTGTTCTGTCCTACATTCCGGAGGCGCAGACAAATATGAAAACTGCTTTGTATGCCGCCGGGGTCTTTCTGGTGCTCGGCCTGATTGCCTTCGCCGTATATATTCTGCTGAGAAAAGAGAAAAAACAGGCCGATCTGGCTCTGGCACGCTTTACCGGCTGGTTCTGGTGGGAATTCAAAGCGCTGTGCGTCGTCATACTGGTCTATCTGGACTTTCCTTTTATGACCGCAACCTGGAACAGCGACCGAATTCTATGGGGAATCTGTGCAGTGATTTCGCTGTTCTTCTATTATCTGGTTGTGAACGATATACGTTACAACCGCCCCTTCTATCGGCACAATATTTTTAACTCCATTTTAAGCAATTACAGAAGATTCGAATTTTCAAAGCCCTTCCAGCGGCAGATGGTCCAACGCTTCTGGGCGCTGCTGGCGGCTGAAATCCTGCTGATGCTGTTTGGTTTGACCGTAACGGCCGTCCTTCATCCCAGTTCCTTCTTTGTCATGGTCTTTCTGCTGCTGGTGCTTGCCGGGATGATTTACCTGATTTACCGGTATGCGCGCAGATTTCAGAACACCGTCTACGACATTGGGCTTCTGATACGCCATATTTCCCTTGTGAAAACCGGCGATTCTTCGGCGGTGGTCGAGCTGCCGTCGGAAGCGGACCTGAAAAACGCTTCGCTGGAATTGAACGAGATCCAGTCCGGCATCGGCGAAGCGGTGGAAGAACGCCTCAAAAGCGAACGGATGAAAATAGAGCTGATCACCAATGTGAGCCACGACCTGAAAACGCCGCTCACCTCCATCATCAGCTATATCGACCTGTTAAAGCAGGAGGAAAATCTGCCCGACCATGTAAAGGACTATATCGAAATCCTTGCCCAAAAATCCGACCGGCTGAAAAACATGGTGCAGGATATCTTTCAGGTGAGCAAGGCGACCAGCGGAAACATTGAGATGAATCCGGAAACTCTGGATTACGGAAAGCTGATCCTGCAAACGCTGGCGGACATGAACGAGCAGGTGGAGGCTTCCGGACTGGTATTGAAAATCGACATTCCGGATACCCCCGTCATGATCCGGGCGGACGGAAAGCTCTTATACCGGGTGTTCCAGAACCTCATCGGCAACGCGCTGCAGTATTCGCTGGACGGCTCCCGTGTATTTATCACGCTGGAACAAACCGGGGAAGAAGCCTCCGCCTCGGTAAAGAACACCTCCCGCTTTGAGCTGGACGGCGACCGGGATATGACCGAACGCTTTGTAAGGGGCGACAGCTCGCGCACGACAAGCGGCAGCGGACTGGGGCTTTCCATCGCACGCAGCTTTACGGAGGCCTGCGGGGGCAGGTTCGGAATCAGCGTCGACGCCGACCTGTTTTCGGCCAGAGTCGATTTTCCGCCTGCGCGGCGGCAAGCGGAAGAACAGTGAAGAGTGCGATTGCTGTGAACATAAAAAGGAAAACCGATGCGGGCTTCTCGCCCGCGCCGGTTTTCCTTTATTATTCGCTTGCAGTTTTCGCGTTTCCATCATATAATAAATAAATCAGAGGTGAAGTCATGCGAGGTTTGAAATCTTTTGCCAACTATTTAAAACGGGCGGACAAGCTGTATTGGACCATTATGATCCTGATATCGGCGTACAGCCTTCTGCTGCTCAAAACCGTGCCCAACAGCGGCTCGGGCAAGTCCTATTTTGCCGTGCAGCTGGTCGCCATTGTCATCGGCTATGTGGGCGCGATCCTGTTCACGCTGATCGATTACCGGGAAATCGCGAGCTATTGGTATATTGTAGCGGGATTTTGTCTGTTCCTGATTATTTATACACAGATTTTCGGTAAGGCGGTCACGAATAGCGGCGGTATAAACGCAAAAGCGTGGATAGAACTCCCCGGCGGTATCACCTTTCAGCCGAGCGAATTGGTCAAAATCGGTTTTATCATTACATTTTCCAAACATATATCGGAACTGAAAGAACGCGATCTGCTGAAATCCTTTCCGCAGGTCATGCTGCTGGCTTTCCATGCGCTGATTCCAGTCGTACTGGTCCATTTTCAGGGAGATGACGGCACCGCGGTCATCTTCTTCTGCATGTTCCTTGCCATGGCGTTTGGAGCCGGGGTCCAGCTCAGATACTTTGGAGCGGTATTCGCCGCGCTGGCTGTTGCATTCCCTATTGCGTGGGAATATATTTTGCAGGATTATCAAAAAGACCGATTTACCATTTTCCGCCACCCGGAATCGGACCCGCTGGACAAGGGCCTGCAACAGATTCAGGGCAGGCTGTCCATCGGCAGCGGACAGCTGTGGGGACGCGGGCTGTTCAACGGCAATTCGCGCGTCAGTAAAAGGCTGGTACCCGTACAGCAAAGTGATTTCATTTTTTCCGTTGCCGGAGAACTGCTCGGCTTTTTCGGCTGTATGCTGATTATGGTTCTTCTTCTTCTGCTCCTGTTGCGGACGCTCCGGATTGCGAGAAAATCCCCCGACTGTCTGGGCAGCAGCATCTGCTTTGGCTTCTTCGGCATGATTGCGGCGCAGGCACTGTTCAATTTAGGCATGTGCCTGAACCTTTTGCCGGTCATGGGCGTTACGCTCCCGTTTTTCAGCGCGGGCGGTTCGTCCGCAGCCTGTCTGTATCTGGGGTTCGGGTTAACGCAGAACGTGCATATGCACAGAATGAACACGGACAAAGTTACGCTCCGGCGATAGAGCGTCATCATAAAAAACACCGCCTTATCCCATCGCAACGGGAAAGGGCGGTGTTTTTATGATATCCCGCATTTTTACTGAAAAAGTTTATCCTGCAGCTTTTTTGTTTTGGATCGTCTTTGCGCCGTCGCTTCCGCATTGACGCTGAGCGTCCCCTCGGCGTCGTCCACGTTCAGCACGTCGCCTTCCCGCGCGCCCTGCGGGAGCTCGGAGGTTTCGATGGCGAAGAATTTCTGATCCTTGTCCTCACAGATTGCGTAGGTCCCCTCAAAACGGTCTATGACCAGCATTTTCATTTTTCTATCCCCTCTTTATTATCATCAGCGCTCGGCTGCAAGCTTTATATTTTGCCCGTCGCTCATAAAAATAAGCGTTCCGCTGACATCGGTCCGGTAAACCGCCGCGCCGGCGGACAACAGTCTTTTCAGTACTTCCCGTTTCGGAAGCCCGTTGGAATCGTCGGCAACGGAAATCGCCGCCCATTTCGGCTTTACGGCGTTCAGCAGCGCGTCCGTAGTGGAGGTACTGCTGCCGTGGTGGCCGACCTTCAGAACATCGGCGGAAAGGTCTTCCCCGCCTGCAATCAAATCGGATTCCTCCTCTTTTTCCGCGTCGCCCATCAGCAGAAACCGCGTTTTCCCATAGGTCAGCTTCAGGACGATGGAATTGTTGTTGGTGCTGCCGCCCTGCCGGACAGGGGCAAGGACCTCTATTTCCATACCGCCGAGAGAGAAAGTCTCTCCGGGCCGGGGAACAACCGTGGAAATCTGTTTGTCGTTCAGCGCTTTCTGCGCGGCAAGATATTCCCCGCTGGAGGGGATCAGGTCCTTCGGGATATCGGGCGCAAAATATTTTTTGACGGGATAACGCCCGATCAGGTACGCAAGGCCGCCGATGTGGTCCTCGTCCGGATGCGTGTTGACCATATATTCCAGCTCCTTTACGCCCCGGCGGTCAAGGTATTCCGCCACCGGTTCCCCGCAGTCGACAGTCCCGCCGTCCACGAGCATCGCTTTTCCCCCGCACTCAATCAAAAGGCTGTCGGCTTTTCCGACCTCCAGCACATGGAGGGACATCGGGCTGGAATCCGCCGCCGCGGAAAAATCGCTCAGTCCGAAAAAGGAAAAAATCCGATGCCAGAAGGCGGCTGCCCCGAACGGCAGCAGCGAAACAACGAGTCCCATCGCCAGAAACAGCGAAATGGTGATTTTCAGCGCCTTTTTACTGTTTTTTTGCTGCCCCATCTGCCCCGCTTCTCTCTGTTCTGATTCTCTCTGTTCTGAACTTGGGCGGCACGCTGCATGGCAGGGCTGGGAGGGACAAGACACGATCCGCCCGTACCGATCAGGTCGCTGCGGCCCGCGGCTTTCAGCGCCGCAATTACCAGATCCCTGTTCTTTGGATTAAAATACTGCAGAAGCGCCCGCTGCATCGCCTTTTCCCGGTCGGTGCGGGGAATATAGACTTCTTTCATCGTATAAGGATCGAGCCCGGTGTAAAACATGCAGGTGGAAATGGTTCCGGGCGTGGGATAAAAATCCTGCACCTGCTCCGGACGAAGGTGCTCGCGCTTTAGAAACAGGGCGAGCGAAACCGCGTCTTTCAGGGTGCTGCCCGGGTGGGAGGACATCAGGTACGGAACAAGATACTGCTCCTTGCCCTCCTCCTTACAGAAATGATCATACTTTTTTTCAAATTTCAAAAAAGATTCAATATGCGGCTTGCCCATACAGTCAAGGACCTCCGGCGTACAGTGCTCCGGCGCAACCTTCAGCTGTCCGCTGACATGGTATTTGACCAGTTCCTTAAAAAAGGCGTCGTCCTTGTCTTCAATCAAATAATCAAAGCGGATGCCGGAACGGATAAACACGCGTTTGACCTTCGGCAGGGCGCGCAGCCTGCGCAGAATGTCGAGGTATTCGCTGTGGTCCACCTTGAGCAGGGGGCACGGCTTCGGTGCAAGGCATTTTTTTCCGCCCGCGCAGAGCCCCAGCTTTTCCTGTTTGTCGCAGGACGGGTGGCGGAAATTGGCGGTCGGGCCGCCGACATCGTGGATATATCCTTTAAAATTTGGGCTTTCCGTCAGCTTTTTCGCTTCGCGCAGGATGGATTCCTCGCTGCGGGTGGTGATGGAACGGCCCTGATGGAACGCGATCGAACAGAAATTGCAGGCGCCGAAACAGCCGCGGTTGTGCGTAATGGAGAACTCCACCTCCTGAATGGCCGGGACCCCGCCCATGCTCTCGTAGCACGGGTGATAGGTGCGCATATACGGCAGCTCATAAACGGCGTCGAGCTCTTTTTGCTTTAAAGGCGGCATCGGCGGGTTTTGAACCAGTATTTTGCCGCCGTGGCGCTGAATGACTCTGCGTCCCCGCACGGCGTCCTGTTCATCCTGCTGTTTGCGGCAGGAAACGGCGTACTCTCTTTTATTCTGACAGACCTGCTCAAAGCTGGGACAGTCGACCGCGGGAACGGGCCGGTATTCCTTTGTGGGAACCGCGTAGCAGGTGCCGCGGATATCGGTGATCGTGCTGATCGGCTCGCCGGAAAACAGGCGGCGGGCAATTTCGACAGTCTGGCTTTCGCCCATGCCGTAGGTCAGCAAATCCGCCCCGGAGTCCAGAAGAATCGACGGGCGGATTTTGTCGTCCCAGTAATCGTAATGTGCGAAACGGCGGAGGGAGGCTTCCAGCCCGCCGATAACGACCGGCGAATCCGGATAGATCTCCCTGATTTTCTTCGTGTAGACAATAACGGCGCGGTCGGGCCGGAGACCGGTTCTGTTCCCCGGCGAATAGGCGTCTTCTTTGCGCCTGCGGCGCGCCACGGTGTAATGAGCGACCATGGAATCAATGTTTCCCGAGTTGACCAGAAAGCCGTATTTCGGCTTGCCGAAGCGGGTAAAGTCCCGGTCGGTGCGCCAGTCAGGCTGCGCCAGAATGGCCACCCGGTAGCCAAACTCCTCCAGCACGCGCGAGATGATCGCGGTGCCGAAGGTGGGATGGTCAACGTAGGCGTCGCCGGTTACAACGACGAAATCCGGCGCGTCCCAGCCAAGAGCATCTGTTTCTTCTTTTGTAATGGGTAAAAAAGGCATTCCGCTTATTCTTCACTTTCTTTTTGATCCGCCTGCTGCATGGTCATTTCCAGCCACTGCTGGTATGTAATGAGCACCTGACGCGGCTTGGAGCCTTCGTGCGGGCCTACAATGCCCATCTGCTCCATCTCGTCGACCAGACGGCCGGCGCGGGCATACCCGAGGCGCAGGCGTCGCTGGAGCAGAGAGGTCGAAGCCTGTCCCGCTTCCACAACACACTTGACCGCTTCCGGCATCATGGGGTCGGTGTCGCCGTTCACACCGCCGTCTCCCCCGCCGTCCTTTTCGGCCACGGCGTTTTTCTCAATCTCTTCGGCAATATTTTTATCGTATCCCGCTTCCTGCGACTTCTTTACGAAATTTACGACGGATTCGATTTCGCTGTCGCTGACAAAGCAGCCCTGGATTCTGGTGGGCTTCTGCGAGCCGACGGGCGAAAACAGCATATCCCCGCGCCCCAGAAGCTTTTCCGCGCCGCCCATGTCCAGAATGGTTCTGGAATCCACCTGGGAGGAAACGGAGAACGCGATACGGCTGGGGATATTCGCCTTGATAATTCCGGTGATGACGTCGACGGAGGGCCGCTGTGTGGCGATCAGCAGATGCATGCCCGCGGCACGCGCCATCTGCGCCAGACGGCAGATGGAATCCTCCACCTCGTTGGGGGCGGCCATCATCAGGTCGGC
Source organism: Caproiciproducens sp. (assembly GCF_053840905.1). Classification (NCBI taxonomy): domain Bacteria; kingdom Bacillati; phylum Bacillota; class Clostridia; order Eubacteriales; family Acutalibacteraceae; genus Caproiciproducens; species Caproiciproducens sp. The sequence goes on along the minus strand of NZ_JBNLXQ010000001.1, from coordinate 57,396 downwards.
AAGCTCGTCGATGATGATGACGATCTGCGGCAGGCGCGGCATGGGCTGCCCGTTTTCATCCTGAAAGCCGCTGCTTTCCGCCAGCGCGTTGTATCCGCCCAGATCACGCACGTTGTTCGCGGCAAAGGTTTTGTACCGCTTGAGCATTTCCGTTACGGCCCATCCCAAAGCGCCCGCGGCCTTGCGGGGATCGGTGACGACCGGGACCAGAAGCTGCGGGATCCCGTTGTAAATGCCCAATTCCACCACCTTCGGGTCGATCATCAGAAATCTGACCTCTTCCGGAGTGGATTTATACAGAAGGCTGACAATAAACGAGTTGATGCACACGGATTTTCCGGAGCCCGTGGCGCCCGCGATCAGAAGATGGGGCATCTTGCTCAGATCCGCCGTCGCGACCGCGCCCGCGATGTCGCGCCCGAGCACGACGGTCAGGCGGCTTTTCGCCGCGCCGAAGCTGTTGGACTCGATCAGCTCGCGCATTCTGACAACGCTGACCTTTTTGTTCGGGACCTCTATCCCGACGGCGGCCTTGCCCGGGATCGGCGCCTCGATGCGCACGCCGGACGCGGCGAGGTTCATGGCGATATCGTCGGACAGATTCGTGATTTTACTGATTTTCACACCCGCGGCGGGCTGCAGCTCGTAACGGGTGACGGCGGGGCCGCGGCTGATATCCACGATTTTTGTCTGGACGCCGAAGCTCTTCAGCGTCTGCACCAGCATCTGCCCGTTCAGCTTCAGTTCCTCGGTCACATCCTGCTCGCTCAGTTCCTTTGTGGTTTCCAGCATGGTGACCGGCGGGAAATGGTAGGCGCCGTCCTGCGGAGGCTCGTCGGTAAACATGGTCATCTGCACGCCGGCAGGTTCGGATCTCTTTTGCGCCTCCGGCTGCGGCGAAGCGGCCTGACGGGCGGCGTAAGCGGCGGCCGCCGCCGCGGAGCCGGTTTTATCCGCGGCCGGCGGAACCGGAGCCGCGGGCTGCTCTATCTTTTCCACTACGGGCTCTTTGACCCCGAACACCTTTTCCAGCTGCTCGAGCTTCTTGTTTTTCTGCGGCTTGCCCTTGGCCTGAACGGCACGCTGCGCCATATCCTCGCGGTCAAGCGCGATATCGATGTTGGAATTGGCCTGACGGGCGCGTTCCACAGCCCGCTGTTCGTGCGCGCTGCTGAAATTGGCGGCCATCATGTCGGCCGGTTTTGTCACCGCCCGGAACAATTGGACAAGGCTGGTCCCGGTCAAAATCATAACCGCTACGAAAAGGGACAGAATAATAACGATTTTTGCCCCGGTCGAACCGAGCGCCGCGACGAACGGGATCCCGATCAGACCGCTGAACAGCCCGGCGCCGGACCTTTGGGTACCCAGGGTATAAAGATCCTTGAGCCTGTCCCAGTACGAGGTAATGGGCGTGTTGTTCTGATCGGTAAAAATATAGACAGCCGCGCAAAACAGCGCAATAATGACGATCATAAAAACGACTTTGCTGCCCAGACGGTTTTTCTGGCGCTCAAAAGCCGTTACGAGCGATATGTAGCAGAGAAGAATCGGCCAGATGATCGCGCAGCTGCCAAAAAGGCCCAGAAGCGCGTTGTGGCACCACAGCCAGATGTGGTCGCCTTCGATCAGCACAAGGCAGACCATCAGAATGGACACGGCAAACACCACAACCGCGTTGATCTGGTTGCGCTGCCTGATGTACTCGGCATCCTTTTCCGCCCTTGTTTTTCTTCCGCCGGCAAGGTGCCGTGCCTTCGGCTTGCTCCGTGCGCGGGGCGCCGCTTTCTTATTCGTATTTGTTCTTTGAGTTGCCACCTTATAATCACCTTATATTTTTAATTTGTTCCGGTTATTCGTTTTATGTAACTTACGATGAAGAATGATTCAGGAAACGCGTTCCTGAAGGCTTCCTTTTTCATTCTCCATCAGATGTTTTATACGCCGCGGCTTTTGGCGGCGGTCTTTGCTGTTTTGGGCTCCGGCTTTTTTGCCCCCGCCTTAGCGGTTCTTGCGCCGGACTTTTTTTGCTGCGCCTTATTCTTATCTACCATATCGTAAAGGCAGTCGATGGCGTCGGAAAGGCTTCCGAGAGAATCGATCAGACCTTCCTTGACGGCGTCGTTTCCGTCCAGAACCGTCCCCACGTCCATCACCAGCTCCTGCGTGTTCATGGAAAGCTCGTGGAACCGTTCGGGGGAAATGTGAGAATTCTGAGTGACGAACCGCGTAATGCGCTCCTGCATCCGCTGGAAATACTCGAGGGTCTGCGGAACGCCGAGCAGCATGCCGTTCATACGCACCGGATGAATCGTCATCGTCGCGCTGGGGGCGATGAAGGAATGCTTGGCGGCAACCGCCAGCGGCACGCCGATAGAATGGCCGCCGCCCAGCACGAGCGACACGGTCGGCTTTTTCATCCCCGCGACCAGTTCCGCAAGGGCAAGCCCGGCTTCCACGTCGCCGCCGACGGTGTTCAGGATGATCAGAAGCCCGTCTATGGTGGGCTCTTCCTCAATCGCGACAAGCTGCGGAATCACATGCTCGTACTTGGTCGTCTTGTTTTGCGAAGGCAGAATATAATGTCCTTCGATCTGGCCGATGATCGTCAGGCAGTGGATCAGATGCTTGCCGTTGCCGGTAATGACCGAACCGGTGTCGATAATCTGGTCGGTCTGCTTTTCGTTTTTCTCGGCTTTATCGTCATCATTGACCCGCTTTATATAATCCTGGTCTTCTTTCCGGCCTTTTTCGTTTTGGTCTTTATGGCTCATTGATAATCCCTCCTACCGCTTTATTGTGCCGTAAGAAGGGTGTTCTCATACACGGAAATATACAAGTTTGAAATATCAATATTATGATTATATCATCTGTTGTGATATTCATCAAGAAAATAAAGCGTCAAACATAGAATGCTTTGGCTGAAAGTGATTGGATAGATTGACAATTTTGCTTTTTTATTGGATAATGGTTATATATTTAACTATGTTGGGAATTCGAATTGGAAGGAAGCTTGATCATGAGTTTGACTTTGGCACAAAAAATCATTAAAACCCATCTTCTGAGCGGCGAAATGACGCCAGGCAGCGATATCGGTTTGAAAATAGACCAGACGCTGACGCAGGATGCCACCGGAACCATGGCCTATCTGGAGTTCGAGGCTATGGGCGTCCCGCGCGTAAAAACAGAGCGCTCCGTCGCTTATATCGATCACAATACCCTTCAGACCGGCTTTGAAAACGCGGACGATCACCGGTACATTCAGACGGTCGCAAGGAAACACGGAATTTATTTTTCAAGACCCGGCAACGGGATCTGCCATCAGGTCCATCTGGAGCGCTTCGGCGTTCCGGGCAAAACGCTGATCGGCTCGGACAGCCACACCCCCACCGGCGGCGGAATCGGCATGCTCGCCATGGGCGCCGGCGGGCTTGACGTTGCGGTTGCCATGGGCAGCGGCGAATATTATATCCCCATGCCGAAAATGCTGCGTATCAATCTGACCGGAAAGCTTTCTCCGTGGGTTTCCGCCAAAGATATTATCTTAGAGGTCCTGCGCCTTCTGTCCGTAAAGGGCGGCGTCGGCAAGGTCGTGGAATACGGCGGCGAAGGGATCGCGGCGCTGAGCGTGCCGGAGCGCGCGACCATCACCAACATGGGTGCGGAGCTGGGCGCAACCACCTCCATCTTCCCTTCCGACGAAGTGACCCTTGCGTTTTTAAAAGCGCAGGGCCGCGAAAAGGACTGGGTGGAGCTAAAGCCGGACGCCGACGCGAAGTACGACGAAACCATCGGGATCAACCTGTCCGAACTGAAACCGATGGCGGCCTGTCCCCACAGCCCGGACGCGGTAAAAACCGTGGACGAGATCGGCCCCATCAAAGTGGATCAGGTCTGTATCGGGTCCTGTACCAATTCCTCTTACCGCGACATGATGCGGATTGCCTCCATATTAAAAGGAAAGACGGTCCACCCCGACGTGAGCCTTTCGATCGCCCCCGGCTCCAAACAGGTTTACAATATGCTTGCACAGAACGGCGCGCTTGCCGACCTGATTTCCGCCGGCGCACGGATTCTGGAATGCGCCTGCGGCCCCTGCATCGGGATGGGACAATCCCCGAATTCCGGCGGTATTTCACTGAGAACCTTCAACCGCAATTTTGAGGGGCGTTCCGGCACGGCGGACGCCAAAATTTACCTTGTCAGCCCGGAAACCGCCGCGGCTTCCGCCATCAACGGCGTTCTGACCGATCCCCGGACGCTGGGCGAGGAAGCTCCCATCGAACAGCCCGAAAAATTCCTGATCAACGACAATATGATCATTCCCCCCGCCGGCGAGAAGGAAGCGGAAAACGTGGAAGTCCTGCGCGGGCCGAACATCAAGGAAGTCCCCGCCACCACCGCCCTCCCCCGGGACATTGCCGCAAAAGCCCTGCTGAAGGTCGGCGACAACATCACGACCGACCACATTATGCCGGCGGGGGCGAAAATTCTTCCGTACCGTTCCAACATTCCCTACCTTTCCAACTTCTGTTTCGCCGTCTGCGACAAGGAATTCCCGGAGCGCTGCCGCCAATACGGCAGGGGCGTGATTGTGGGCGGCTCCAACTACGGGCAGGGCTCTTCCCGTGAACACGCCGTTCTGGTCCCGCTGTACCTTGGAATCAAAGCGGTGATCGCAAAGAGCTTCGCGCGGATCCACTGCGCCAATCTGGCGAACGCAGGAATCCTTCCGCTCGTATTTAAAAACGAGAAGGATTACGACGGAATCGACCAGATGGACGAGCTGGAACTGCCGGATATCCGCGCCACCATTGAAAACGGCGGAACCGTTCTTGTGAAAAATCTGACAAAAGGCACCTCCTTTGAAGCAGACGCCATTCTGAGCGACCGTCAGAGAAAGATCGTCCTTGCGGGCGGCCTGCTGAGCTACATCAAAGAACAGAACAGCTGACACAAAATACAACGGACCTGCAGAACGCTTACAGAAAACGGAGGGCTACGAATGAATAAGATTCAAATGACGACGCCGCTGGTGGAAATGGACGGCGACGAAATGACCAGAATCATCTGGAAGATGATTAAAGAGATCCTGCTGAACCCTTATATCGACCTGAAAACGGAATATTACGATCTCGGGCTGGAAAACCGCGACGCAACCGACGACAAGGTCACGTTTGATTCCGCCTACGCCACAAAGAAATACGGCGTTGCCGTAAAATGCGCGACGATCACCGCGAACGCGGACAGAGTGCGCGAGTATGGATTAAAAGAAATGTGGAAATCCCCGAACGGCACCATCCGTGCGATTCTGGACGGCACCGTTTTTCGTTCCCCCATCCTTGTGAAGGGCATTACGCCCTTTATCACCACCTGGAAAAAGCCGATCACCATTGCGCGCCACGCCTACGGCGACGTCTACCGCAACACGGAAATGACCGTTCCCGCCGGCGCAAAGGCCGAGCTTGTCGTTACAAAAGCGGACGGCACCGAAGAGCGCGCGCTGATTCATGATTTCGAGACCTCCGGCATTATTCAGGGCCAGCACAACATAGACAAAAGCATTGAAAGCTTTGCCCGGTCCTGCTTCAGCTACGCGCTCGACGTCGGACAGGACGTGTGGTTTTCGACCAAGGACACGATTTCGAAAAAATACGATCATCGTTTCAAGGATATTTTTCAGGAAATTTACGAATCCGATTACAAAGAAAAATTTGAAAAAGCCGGTATTACCTATTTTTACACCTTAATTGACGACGCGGTAGCCCGTGTGATCCGTTCAGAAGGCGGATACATCTGGGCCTGTAAAAATTACGACGGCGACGTCATGAGCGATATGGTCGCAACCGCCTTCGGCAGCCTCGCCATGATGACGAGCGTTCTCGTTTCGCCCGAGGGAATCTATGAATACGAGGCGGCCCACGGCACCGTACAGCGCCATTACTACAAACATCTGAAGGGCGAAAAGACGTCCACCAATTCCATGGCTACCCTGTTTGCCTGGACCGGCGCGCTGAAAAAGCGCGGAGAGCTCGATCACCTTCCCGCGTTGACGGATTTTGCGAACAAACTGGAAAAAGCGTCTGTTCAGACAGTTGAAAGCGGCGTTATGACCGGCGATCTTGCCGCTCTTTCCACGCTGCCAGGCAAAACTGCGGTTGACACCGAAACCTTTTTAAGGGAAGTCAATAAAAGTCTGGTCCGGCTTTTATAAACCGGACTATTACGGAGGGAAAGCGTATGCCAAGACGCGAAAATATTTCAATGTCGGTAATCAGAAGATTGCCCCGCTACTATCGTTTTTTAACCCATCTGAAACAAAAAGGGGTCACTAGGATCTCTTCCACCGAGCTGTCCGTGAAGCTGGGGCTGACCGCCTCGCAGATCCGTCAGGATCTGAACTGCTTCGGCGGGTTCGGCCAGCAGGGTTACGGCTATATTGTCGACCAGCTCTGTGACGAAATCGGGAACATTCTGGGCCTTTCCAACGAGTATAAAGCGATTCTGATCGGAGCCGGAAATTTGGGAAGGGCAATCGCCTCCCACATGTCGTTTGATGATGAAGGGTTCAGGCTGATCGGTGTTTTTGACAGCTCCCCCAGTAAAACCGGGACCAGAATCAACGGTCAGATTGTACGCGACACAGTCGAGCTGGAAGATTTTTGCCGGAAGGAACAGCCGACCATGGCTGTCCTCTGCATCCCCCGCGACGGCGTTCATACCGTGATCGAACGCCTGTACACTCTGGGTGTGCGCAATTACTGGAACTTCAGCCATTATGATATTGCGATGAAGTATGAAGATACGATCGTCGAGAACGTTCATCTGAACGACAGCCTGATGACGCTTTGCTACCGAATTTCAAACCCAAGCCGGAAATAAACCGTTCAGGGGGAAGGGATATGAAAATCCTTTCCCCTTTTTGCACGGCAAAGAAAATCCGTTTTCCGGGTACAATAAGGATTGTTTTCCCCGCTTTTCTTTTTCTGTAAAATATGTTATGATCATTTTGCAGCAATTTAAGCGATGTTTTACTATCTTTCAAAAACCGCAGAGATGATTAGGAGGTACGCATCATGAATTGGATCGCCTTTGGCATTGTTGCCGCAGTTATCCTGATTCTTGTTTTCTGGGTCACAGGCATGTACAACAAGCTTGTCTCTTTCTCCGTAAGAGTGGACAACGGATGGGCACAGGTGGACGTTCAGCTGAAAAAGCGCTTTGACCTCATCCCCAATCTGGTGGAAACCGTCAAGGGATACGCTTCCCATGAAAAATCGACCCTGGAAGAGGTCACAAAATGGCGCGGCGCGGCCATGAGTTCCAAAACGCCCGAAGAGGCGATGGCGAACAACGCCAAGCTGTCCCGCGCGATGGTGAACCTGTTTGCCACGGCGGAGCAATACCCGGACCTGAAGGCAAACCAGAATTTTCTGGACCTGCAGGGACAGCTGAAGGACATTGAAAGCAAAATCGCTTTCGCCCGTCAGTTTTATAACGACACCGCAATGAAATACAACGAGTACGTCATGCATTTCCCGTCCAATATCATTGCTTCCCTGTTCCATTTCGGACAGAAAAAATACTTTGAGATCGAGGAAGCCGATAAAGCCGTACCACAGGTGAAATTCTGATTTTCGGCGAACGAAGGGAGCATACAGATTGGCCAAAAAGCTTTTTGGCGGGATGGCTGCGGCCGTCGCCGCTATCCTATTGGTTCTTTTTATCACCGGCGTCGGCGCCGGCGGTTACAAGCACGGCGCAAAGCAGACTTTGGAAAATCTGGATATCGTTTCTCAGCTGAACAGTAACGGCGATATGCAGGTGACGGAAACCTGGCGCATCAATCTGGAAGACCGCGGCAAACCTTACAGCAACCTGTATAAAACCTTTCCGGTAAACGGAAGCCAGAGCGCGGGAATCGAGAATTTATCCGTGTACGACATGGATGAAAACGTTCAGTACAGCTTCCGTGACGATATCGATCCGACAAGCGGCTATTTTTCTGAGGATAACGTCTGTTACATTTACAACACGGCGAAGGATATTGAAATCGGCTGGTTTTTGCCGGCGATCGACAGCGGCGTACGAAACTTCAAGGTAGAGTACACCGTCAAGAACCTTGTCAGCGTATACGGAGATACTTCCGTATTGTACAACGCCTTTATCGGAAAGAACTTCAGTATTCCGATCACCCAGCTGCACGGCACCATTTTGATTCCGTCCGGCGCGAAGGAAAAGGAAGTGAAGGGATGGCTGCACTGTACGGCACAGAGTCGGCTGACCATCGATTCCCCTGCCCGGATTTCCTTTACCGCAAACGAGGTCCCGCCGGAGACGCTGGTGGAAACGCGCGTCTGCATGCCCGTTTCCCTGTTCCCGGATTCGGCAAGGGTCAGTACGGTCAACGTGCTGAGCGATATTGAAAAGGAAGAGAATAAATGGGCGCAGGACTGGGAAAAGCAGCAGAAGCTGAATTACACGGTCGGCATCGTGGATGCCGTGGGCGGAGTTGTTCTGGTGATAGCCGGAATCTTCATTCTGATATGGCTGAAAAAGAAAGCCCGGCCGTATCAGGTGGACGCCCCCGAATACACCCGCGAGATACCGGAGAACAGTTCCCCCGGCGGCGCGGCAAACCTGTTCTATTATTACAGCGGCGGGGTCACCAGCAAAGAACAGGGGCGTGTTTTCAGCGCTACGCTGATGAGCCTGGCGCGCAAGGGGTACGTCCGGTTTGACTCCAATGAGAAAAAAGATCTTGTGGTAAGCGTAGCGGGGGACACAAAACAGATGCCGCTTACGCAAAGCGAGCAGACGTTTTACGACATGATTGCCCTCGTCGCGTCGCCGTACGGCGACCGTTTCACCATGAAGCAGTTCGAAAAATACGCCAGGGAGCACAACAAATCGATCGACAGCAGTATGGAGCTCTTTCTGTCGCAGGCAAAGAGGGAAATCGCCCCGCGCGGGTATTATGAGCGCCGGCCCGCTTTTCTGACGGTCAGCTCCGTCCTGGGAATTCTCGGTATTGTGGGAGCCATTGCGATCCTTCTGCTTTCAGGCGGCTGGCTGGTCTACATTCCCGTGGGGTTCATCGTTTTCGGTGTCCTGCTGATCATTGCTTCGAGCGGAAAAACAAGGCTGAGCAAAAAGGGAGAATACGATTACGCCGTATGGCAGGGGCTCAAAAAATACATGCTCGAATTTTCGCGCATGAAGGAATACGGCGTCCCCGAGCTTGCGCTTTGGGAGGAATACCTTGTTTACGCAACCATGATGGGCATTTCCAAAAAGGTCTGCGATCAGCTCAGAATGGTCTATCCGCAGCTGAATGACGACGGCTACCTCTACACGAATTACGCAGACAGCTACCTATACTACATGTTCGGCCGTTCCATCGGCATGGGCGGCTTCAGCCACATCGGCAGCGATTTCGGCGCCTCGCTGGGAAATACGATCAGCAACATCAGCACTTCCGCTACGCGCCTTGCGCATCCGCCCCAATCCGGCGGGGGCCCGGGCGGCTTCGGCGGCGGCGGTTTTGGCGGCGGCGGCTTCGGAGGAGGCGGCGGCGGCTTCGGAGGAGGCGGTGGCGGCGGCGCCAGATAACCGAATAACAGCGCAAAGAACCGTTGGAAACCGTTCGGTTTCCGGCGGTTCTCTTTTTATTGCCAGTCAAGCAGCCGGCAAAGCAATCCTTACAGCAATTTCATTTCGGTTTGCGAGACAAAACACGTTCCTCCCCTGCCTTCGGCGGGGGAGGAACGCAACCTTGTGGCTAAATCGATTGGAAACGCTGTAAAACAAATTCTAAATAAAATCTAAACCGCAAAAAATGCCGCCTCCCATCGAAAATGGAAGACAGCATTGAAAATTCGGATTTCGGCGGCTTATTTCTTTTGGCCCGCCTTGTACTCCTTTGCCGCGCCGACAAGGCCCCTGAAAAGCGGGTGCGGACGGTTCGGACGGGACTTGAATTCCGGATGGAACTGGGAGCCCAGAAACCACGGATGCTCCGGGACTTCCATCATTTCCACGATATGGTCGTCCGGCGATTTCCCGCAGAAGACCATGCCCGCCTGCTCAAACCGCTCCCGGTAATCGTTGTTCACCTCAAAACGGTGACGGTGGCGCTCGGAAATGAGCGGCTCGTTGCCATAAAGCGCAGCCGCCTTTGTGCCCGCGGTCAGCTTGCACGGATACTGCCCAAGGCGCATGGTGCCGCCTATCTGGACAACGTCCTTCTGCTCCGGCATCAGGTCGATGACATGGTTGCTGCTCTGCGGATCGAATTCCGCCGAGTTCGCGTCCGCAAGACCCAGCACATCGCGGGCGTACTCCACAATCGCAAGCTGCATACCGAGGCAGATGCCGAGACACGGAATCCGGTTGATTCTGGCGTAGTGGATCGCCGTAATCATTCCCTCGATACCCCTCTGGCCGAATCCGCCGGGCACGATCACGCCGTCCATACCGGTAAGAATCTCCGCGACGTTGTCCGGAGCGATCGTCTCGGAATCAATCCATTTGATATTTACTTTGACGTTATTGCCGATTCCGCCGTGGGTCAGCGCTTCGGCAACGCTCAGATACGCGTCGTGCAGCTCCACATATTTGCCTACAAGCCCGATGGTGACGCTTTCCGTCAGGGACATGGCCGTGTTGACCATGGCGATCCAGTCGCTCAGGTCGGCGCCGGGCGTGTCCAGCCCAAAGCGTTTGCAGACGATATCGTCCAGACGCTCGTCCTTCAGCGCAAGAGGGACCTGATACAGAAGCGGAAGGTCCAGGTTCTGTATCACGCAGTTCTCATTGACATTGCAGAAAAGCGCGATTTTCTTTTTGATATCGTCGCCGACCGGCCTTTCGGAACGGAGAATGATAATATCCGGCTGAATGCCGATGGAGAGGAGCTCCTTTACGCTGTGCTGGGTGGGTTTTGACTTATGTTCATGGGAACAGATCAGATAAGGAACAAGGGTAACATGGATAAACAGGCAGTTGTTTCTGCCGACCTCCGTCGCAAACTGACGGATGGCCTCCAGAAAGGGCAGGCTCTCAATATCGCCGACCGTACCGCCCACTTCGATGATCGCTACGTCGATATTGTCCTTCCCGTCATAGATGCGGGATTTGATTTCGTTGGTAATGTGGGGGATCACCTGAACCGTACCCCCGTCGTAATCGCCGTTGCGCTCGTTCTGCAGCACATTCCAGTAAATTCTGCCCGAAGTGATATTGCTGTTCTGGGTCAGATTCTCGTCGATAAAGCGTTCGTAGTGGCCAAGATCCAGATCTGTTTCCGCTCCGTCATTGGTTACGAAAACCTCTCCGTGCTGGAACGGGTTCATGGTACCCGGATCAACATTCAGATAGGGGTCGAATTTCTGTATGGTAATTCTCAGCCCCCTTGCCTTCAGTAAGCGCCCCAAAGAAGCCGCCGTGATTCCTTTCCCCAATCCGGATACAACCCCGCCTGTTACAAAAACATATTTTGCTGACATAGTTACCCTCCATAAGCACTTGAATTTACTGCCGCTGCAAAAACCAAATTAAATTAATTATATCGCCTGTTGTATTGGCTTGTCAATGCAATAGGCGATAATAAACGCCGTTCTTTACGAGATTTGAAACAATCCGCCAATAATCGGCCCGAGTGCCCCGCCGACCTGTGCACCCTGCATAACGGCCCGTATTACGGCTGGTATTTTTCGATCTCCGCTTTTTGGATGGTAACCGGGGCTGCGGGCCTGCTCTTCTCCCCCTGATCGTTTTCGGAAACGGGAACCGCGGCAATTTTGTCGACGACATCCATTCCCTCGATCACCTGCGCAAAAACGGTGTGTCCCCGTTCCACAATATTGTACGCGCCGTCCAGATTGGGATTCCCGCCGTTGTCGTCATACAGCTTCTTATAGGCGTCGGTGACCTTGTCCATGTTGAGAAAATAGGTGCCGTACTGCTGGATGAAGGCGTCCGGATACTGCTTATAGACATTGTACGCCTGCTGATAGTTCTCCCAGTCAATCTTTTCGGAGGTTCCCCTCTGATTGATGAAAAACTGGCTTCCGTTGGTGTTTTCACCCGCGTTCGCCATGGAAACGGAGCCGCGGATGTTGACCAGGTTGGCGTTGAACTCATCCTCAAAGTCCTTGTTCCAGATGCTTTCCCCGCCGGTGCCGTCGCCTTTGGGGTCGCCGGACTGAATCATGAAATCGTTAATCACGCGGTGGAAGGTCAAGCCATTGTAATAGCCCTTCTGAATCAGACCTTTAAAATTCTCAACGGCTTTCGGAGCGGCCTGCGCAAAAAGGCGAAGCCTGACCACGCCCATACTGGTGGTCAGTACGGCAATGTCTTCACCGGCGGCGGGCTTTTCAAGCTGATAACCTATTTTTTTGCCGTCGTCCGGCTTTACCCGGCTGGAAGCGGCCGAGCTCGCTGGTGCGGAGGAGGCCGGAGAGGAGGACGCCGGAGAGGACGATTCCGCAGAGCTTGCGGCGCTGCCGCCGGAACAGGCGGTCAGGCTCAGAAGCAAGGCGAAAACAGAAACAAACCCAATTATTTTTCTGCCGTATCGTATCATAAAAAATAACTCCTTCTCGTAATACATAAATTATATTCTATTATAAAAAGCAATCATATTCAAGCCGGAGGGAGATAAATTAACAATTTAATAATTAATCAGCGTAGTATTACCGATTCATTTTAAGCATATAGATAAGCGAAGACATAAAGGAGGTAGGAAAATGTTTGATTACTATCCTGAGGGTTGGATCATCGATACACCCGAAAACCGCGCGGCGACCCTGAACATCTCCGCGCTGAACGACGCCTGCCGGGATGGAAAAATTTTGGAAGGACGCGCGCTGATTTGTGACAGCTCGCATAATTTACTGGTCGATTTAGGATGCATGAAGGGTGTGATTCCGCACGACGAGGGTGCTTTAGGGATTCGCGAAGGTACGGTACGTGACATTGCCATCATTTCCAGAGTCAACCGGCCGGTATGCTTTACTGTGACGGGTTTTCAGAAAGATACGGACGGACATATGACCGCCCTGCTGTCGCGGCGGGCCGCACAGGAAAAGTGCATGGCCGAATCTGTGAAAAAGCTTGCTCCGGGCGACGTCATCAACGCGCGCGTGACCCACCTGGAAAGCTTCGGGGCTTTTGCCGACATCGGCTGCGGGATTATCGCGCTGCTGCCGATCGACGCCATCTCCGTTTCCAGAATTGACCACCCGCGCGAACGGTTTACGGTCGGCATGGATATCCGTGTTGTCATAAAATCCGTGGAAAACGGACGCATTACCCTGAGCCACAAAGAGCTTCTGGGAACCTGGGCGGAAAACGTAGCCATGTTCAAAGCCGGGGAAACAGTGGCCGGGATCGTGCGTTCCGTGGAATCCTACGGCATTTTCGTCGAGCTTTCCCCTAACCTTGCCGGGCTGGCGGAAACCAAGGAGGATGTGGTACCCGGTCAGCAGGCGAGCGTTTACATAAAAAGCATCATTCCTTCACGGATGAAGGTAAAGCTCGTGATTATCGACACGTTCGACTACTCCTACCGTCCTTCCGCGCCGAAATATTTTTTCACCGGAAACAGGATCGACCGGTTCGTCTATTCTCCCCCCGACAGCGAAAAAGAAATCGCGACCAATTTTACGCCGGAATAGGATATCAGGCCGCGGGTCCGGTCACGGGTCCGCGGCCTGATTCTTATGAGCGGGACCCTTCCCTTTTGAACGCGACGATTCCGGCCACCAGGTCCGCCAGCTGTTCGGCTTCTTCCGGGGTGAGCCTCTCTGCAGCTGTCGTGATTTTTTTGACGGCCGCCTCTTTCTTTTCACATTTCTTCGGACAACCGAAGTCAAACAGCTCGGAAAGGGAAATATTCAGCGCCATTGCGATTTTATTGAGCGTGTCGATCGTCGGGCACTTCAGGCACCGCTCGATATGGCCTAAAAAAGCCGGGTCCAGCCCGGCGGAATTTGCGAGCGATTTCTGGCTGAAGCCCGCCACCTTGCGCAGATGTTTGATTTGCTCCGCAGTTTTCTGCATAATTTCCATTTTTGCCTTATCCATGTTTACCTCTGTCCCCTCATCCTTCCGGTCACATTTTTCTCAAACATCCAATTGATCTCTAAAGATATTCGACGGAAAATGACTATAGGTATTGAAAAACCGTTTTTTTTCGCGTATACTGAAAAAGGCAGTTTGTTTGATCATGTCGATTTAGAAATATAAGTTGAAAAATATTTCAGTATCTGGAGTATTGGACAGGGAACGGACAGATGCGGCGCCGGCACTGATCCAGGGTACGTTACCAATATTAGAATACCCCGATCAGCGAAAATGACCCAAAAAGTTAAAGGAATGAGAAAATGTTCAAAAATATGAAAATCGCTAAAAAACTGATGGTTACAATGATTGCCGTAGCCGTCATTTCCAGCGTCAGCGGAATCGTAGGCGTAAACGCAACGGCGCTTCTGAACGCCGCTTACGGCAAGGCGCTGACGGATTACGGTTTCTCTCAGGGAGAAATCGGGCTTTTCAACACGCAATTCAATGTGAGCCGTTCCATTCTCAGCGATATCCTTCACAGCACGGATTCACGGAAAATACAGGAAAGCGGGAACGAGCTTGACCAGTCGGGCAAGAAACTGGATACTTACCTGAAAAATATGAAAAAGGGAATGGTCACGGAAAAGGAACTGGACTATTATGATCATATTCAGGAAAATCTGACAAAGTTTGAACAGGTCAGCGACCAGGCGGTTGAGCTGGCCAAGCAAAACAGGAACACGGAGGCGGCCGAACTGCTGGACCGCGAGGGAACCCCTCTTTCCGACAGCATCCGGGCGTCCGCCGAGGCCCTGCTTACGGAAAAGACGACAGCCGGAAACAAATTGGCGGGCGACCTGTCCAAGCAGGCCCGGCTTGCGGATTTTGCCATTGTCGGGGTCATTTTCCTCAGCCTCCTGATTTCCATTATCATCGCCATTTGGATTTCCCGCGGCATCAGCAAACCCGTGGCCGAAATGGCGGAAGCCGCGCAGAAGATCGCTCAGGGCGATCTGAACATCCAAATTGATGCGAGCTCCGAAAATGAAATCGGACGGCTGGGAGAAGCCTTCGCAAAATCCGCGGCTTCCATCCGGGTTTACATATCGGATATCGGAAATATAGTCAGTGAAATCGAACGCGGCAATCTTACCGTGGGAACCGATCTGGATTACGTCGGCGACTATGCCCAGCTCAAGAGCTCTGTTTTAGGGATCATCGCCACCCTGAACCACACCTTCAGCCAGATCGATCAGGCGGCGGAGCAGGTCGCCAGCGGTTCCTCCCAGGTTTCCAGCGGCGCGCAGGAACTGGCGCAGGGCGCCACGGAGCAGGCAAGCTCCGTGGAAGAGCTTTCCGCCAGCATTTCCGAAATATCCACCCATGTCAAAGACAACGCGGAGCATACCGCCAACGCGAGCAGATCCGTGGCCGAAGTCACCAGGGAAATCGAGACAAGCAACCAGCACATGGACGACATGATCAAGGCCATGTCCCTGATTAACAAATCTTCCGGAGAAATCGGAAAGATCATCAAGACCATTGAGGATATCGCATTCCAGACGAACATCCTCGCGCTGAACGCAGCCGTGGAAGCGGCCAGAGCCGGGGCGGCCGGAAAAGGGTTCGCCGTAGTTGCGGACGAGGTAAGGAATCTTGCAAGCAAGAGCGCCGAAGCCGCGAAAAACACGACCGCGCTGATTGAAAACTCCGTAAGGCAGGTAGAAAACGGGACGAAAATCGCGGACGAGACCGCTCAGTCGCTCCACCGCGTCGTTTCCAGGGCAGAGGAGGTCACCAAAACGGTCGAAAAAATTTCGATGGCGACCAACCGGCAGTCCGATGCCATTTCCCAGGTCACGCTGGGTGTAGAGCAAATCTCCAGCGTTGTTCAGACAAACTCCGCAACCGCCGAAGAAAGCGCCGCCGCAAGCGAGGAGCTTTCCGGACAGGCGCAGCTCCTGAGAGACCTGGTCGAAAAATTCAGGCTGAACGGCCAGCCCCCCGTGCCGCTGGAAGCGGCGGCATATCCAGGGGAAGCCGCCGCTACTGAGCTGCCGATGGCGGCGGGCGGCAAGTATTAACAGAAAAATGCAATTCCGATTATTTAAGTCAAAGAATACGCTCGTATTCTTTGACTTTTTTATGGAAAACGGAGCCGCGCACCGCATACTCCGCTTGAATAACGCCGCCCGCTATTATACGGGCGGCTTATTTTCCTGCAGTTTTAATATATGGGCATCCAGCAGCTGCTTGAAAAGATCGTTTTTACGGGTATGGCCGAGAGAATCCGTATATTTCACCGGATCGTAATACTGGCTCTGCCTTTGCTGCTTTAAGAACTCCAGCGCTTCTTCCCTGCCGTGCAGCTTTGCGACCAGATCGGCCGCTTTAATCGCGTTCATTGCGCTGTAAGGCTCCAAACGGTACGCCTCGGTAAAATTAAAGAGCGCGGCGTCAAGGCGTCCCAGGCCCTCCTGGGCCTTCGCAAGGTCCCTCAGCACGGAAGCGCGCTGCGCGGCGGCGTAGTTGATGGTGATGCCGTCCTCCTCCCGAAGGTGACTCGGGAGGCTCCCCCAGCCGGAGGTGTGCAGGTACTCCCCGGCATAGCGGACCGTTTCCTGATAATATTTTTTGCCCAGCCAGCTGTAGGCTTTCGCGACCAGATAGAGCTGCTCCGGCGTATGCGGCTCGCCGCAGAGCCCGATCACCTTCAGCAGTATTTTTTCCCGATCCCGGATTTTCTCCTTCAGGGCGGCGGCCTCTTCTTCCAGCGCCCGGCGGTGCGGCACGGTTTCCCCCATCACAAAAAAGAGCGCTGCCGCCAGATCCGTACTGTCATGGTCCGTGCTGTCATTTTTTAATTTGGCCACAGATATTTCCCCCTTTTCAGAAAATCCCTGATCTTTTCGGCCCGCAGGCCGCGCCGCTCCGCGGGAGTGAGCTTTTTTCCGCTGTAAAACGTCAGCGTAGCGGGCTGGACCAGGACCGTCAGGCGGCTGATTTCGCCGTAATCGATCGGATCAATCAAGCCCGTGGCCACGCCGAACCGGACGTTGGAAATCAGCTGCATGAATTCCTCGTTCGCCATCATCTTCGCGCTTTGCAAAATTGCAAGGGAGCGGCTGACGGTATCCTGGATTTCAAGGCTTTCCGCCAGTTCCTTTCTGGCGGCGCGTTCCTGTTCGATCAGCTGCATGGCAATGCTTTGAAGGTTCGCGATCGCTTCCTGCTCCGACAGCCCGAAGGTAACGCGGTTGGACAGCTGGTAGACGGCGCCCCTCGGTTCCACCCCGGACCCGAAAGTGCCGCGCAGCACAAGGCCAAGCTTACTGAGATTCGCGGAAATCCGGGAAATTCCCCCGCCTTCCCGCAGCGCGGGAAGATGCAGCGTCAGAGACGCGCGCATCCCCGTCCCGAGGTTGACGGGATTCTGTGTCAGGTATCCCAGATTTTCATCAAAAGCGAAACCGAGGCATTTATCCAGAATGTCGTCCAGGCCGTCCGCCGAGGCGAACGCTTTTTGCGGATTCAGCCCCGCTTCCGAAGACTGAAGATGAATGTGGTCCTCTTCATTGACCATGATGCCGACCGTTTCATCCGCGTTTACAAAGAAGCCTCTTCCGCGGCGGTCCGATATGAAATCCGCGCTGACGAGATGGCGTTCCACCAGAGAAACCGCTTCCACCCGGGACAGGCTCTCCATGTCCGTAAATTGAAAAAGGTGGGACAGGACCTCATTGCCGCCGAAGGCCTCCGCCACTCTTGCGGAAAGCTTCTGACGGTCGGCGCGGCTCATTTTCGCGCAGAAGGGGACGTCCGTCAGATTGCGGAAAAGATGGATTTGCGTACGGATTACAACGTCCTCTTCGCACCCGGGATTCCGGTCATTCACGGTCCTTCCCTCCTTCCAGCTCTTTGATCCGGTCGCGCAGGCTGGCGGCATGTTCAAAGTTTTCGGCGTCGATTGCCTCCCGCAGCTCCCGGCGCATCAGGCTGAGCTGCTCCTGCGGCCTGCTCTGAAGAGCGCCGCCGCCCGGAACCTTTCCGCGGTGCCTGGTATTGCCGTGAATACGCTGAATCAGAGGGATCAGCCGGTCGTAAAAGGTATGATAGCACTGCGCGCAGCCGACCTGCCCGCTGCGCATGATATCGTCAAAGGTCGACCCGCAGCACTTGCAGCGGACCGGGTCGTCCACTCCGGCCCCGCCGAAAAAGCCGCCCAGCAGGCTGCCGTAATCACAGCCCAGCCCGGTCAGAAGATTTCCATACCCCAATCTCTGCGCACATTCGGCACAGAGGGAATATTCCGTCAGTTCCCCGTTGATGATGGTTTTAATATGAGTGGTAACCGGATTTTTTCCACAGGAATCGCACAGCATAGAATCACCCCGCAAGATTATGAAACATAATATAATATTACTATTAATTCATCATGAATAGAAGATTAAAAAAGCCTGATTTTTGGGTGAGGCCCCAAAAGAAAAATTTGTAACACGTTTTGTTCCTATGCAATATTATATACTGTAAACCGAAAGGAGGCAAACAATTATGTGTAACAACAATTTCTTTGGTGGATGCGGTGGTGGCAGCTGCTGTTGGATTATCATCCTTATCATTATCCTTTTGTGCTGCTGCGGTGGAGACAATGATTGCGGTGGCTGTGGCAATTGCAACAACGGATGTGGCGGCTGCTAAACGCACAAAAAGGGCTGCGAGTAAAATCGCAGCCCTTCATTCTTTATTTGCGCTCCTGCTGCTCTTTTGCCTGTGATAACGCGATCGCCAGCTGATCCGGGCAGGAGGTGGGCTTAAACCCGCACTTGATTCCCTTCAGGCGCCGGATGGCCTCGTCGGCCTTCATTCCCTCCACAAGCGCGCAGATTCCCTTGCCGTTCCCGTTGCAGCCCCCGATGATCCTGACCGATTTGACGGTGTCGCCCTCCAGCTCCAGATCGATTTCAGAGGAGCACGTGCCCTTTGTTTTGTACTGATACACCAAGCTGTTTCCTCCGCTGCTCTATTTTTTCAAATGTATTTTGGCCTTTTTCAGCGCTTCCAGCTGACTGTCCGGCGTTACACAGGTCCCGATCGGCATTGCGACGGTCGTATACATGCCGTGAAAATCAGTGCCGCCCGTCATCA
This sequence comes from Caproiciproducens sp., assembly GCF_053840905.1. Lineage (NCBI taxonomy): Bacteria > Bacillati > Bacillota > Clostridia > Eubacteriales > Acutalibacteraceae > Caproiciproducens > Caproiciproducens sp. The sequence goes on along the minus strand of NZ_JBNLXQ010000001.1, from coordinate 38,181 downwards.
CCAGGCCATACTCCTGCGCAACGGCGGTAAAGCGTTCCTCGTCGCCCGGCCTGTTGCGCGGATGCCAGACCTCCACGCCTTCAATCTCATGATCTTTTGCAAGCTGTTCCAGCAGATCATAGCTGTCGTACTCACCGGGATGCGCCAGAACCGCAACGCCCCCGGCGTCATGGATCTGCCCGATCACGTCGTGGACGTCGGGATAGTGGACGGGAAAATAAGCAAGCCCCGTCTTGGAATTAAACAGCTTGTGATACGTTTCACCAAAAAAATGATTGGAATATCCCGCGTCTATCAGCGCGTGCATAATATGCTGCTTATAGATATTGGTACTCCCCTGCGCCCGGCGCAGAACCATTTCCGCAGTAATCGGATAAAGCTTCATTACCTTCTGAATCATGATGCAGGAAGCGCGGCGGCGGCTGTCCCCGGTGCGTTTGCACAGGCCCTCCAGCCGGTCGGTATTGTCGCAAAGGTAGCACAGTATATGCGCCTTTCTTCCGGTAGCAGGGTCCGTCGTTGAAAGCTCGACCCCCGAAATCACTTTAATCCCATGTCTGTCCCCAAAAATTCTTGCTCTGGTTGATCCCGCAAATGTGTCATGATCAGTGACGGCAATCGTGGGGACCCCATGCGTCTTGGCAAGTAGAACAACCTCGTCAATACTGACCGAACCGTCGGACATTTTCGTATGACAATGTAAATCTGCAGCCACTTAATCACCTTCCAGTCTTCGTCATTTTCATACTATTACAGTTCTATTATAATACTTTCCGACGGCGAAGGCAAATAGGCGGTTCATTTTAAAAGCTTTTCCGGCGTGAAAGAACGCGCCGCGACAAACCAGAGAAGACAGTCAGCCACAAGTAAAACCACCGCAATGATCAGCAGGATCAGCGCGTTGAGCTGAAACAGGCCGGTGAACTGCCCCACAAAAAGGAGGACAAGCGGCAGGACGATGTATCCCGACGTCTGGAAGGACTCCATGTAGCTTTTGCTCCTGCCGGAAACCAGCACCATAAACACCACTCCGAAAACCGTGACCCCGGGCGCCAGAAAAAGCACGAGTACGAGCCAGTTCCAGTTCAGGAAAAACGGCATGCCGAGAAGAAGGTCCCCCGCCGTAATGACGCAGGCAAACACCACAAAGGAGATCCCCGTGGCGATCGCGGATAAAAAGACGCAGCTGAGCACCTTGGCCTTGAAAATCGATTTTACGCTCAAAGGGGTCAGAAGCAGCGTCTGGATCGTGCCGCGTTCCTTTTCGCCGACAAAGCTGCTTGCCGCCGAAACACTGGAAACCATCAGGGGGATCATCAGAAAGAACATGGGACAGACCACATTCGTCATAATGTAGAACATGCCCTGCTTGACGGAAAAATATGACGCTTCCCGCGGAAGGAGCTGCAGCATCTGGTCAACGCCGTTCATCTCCCCGGCCGGGACGAAAAGAATCATCAGAAGGTACATGACGGGCAGGAGCAGAACCATCAGCAGCGGCACGAAAATAATGGTGTTGCGCGCCATTCTGGTGTTCCAGATCTCCCCGAAATCCTTATTTACAACCGCCTGTTCGGCTGACGACAGCAATTTCATTGTGCTTCCTCCTGACGCCTCAGATATTCAAAATAGATGTCCTCCAGCGTTGGCTTTACCAGACGCGCTTCAAAAACATCATGCCCGGATTCAACGACGGTTTTCAGCAGCCTGGGCATCTGTTCTTCCCGCTCAAGCTCCGTCCGCCACCATCCTCCGTCGGCGTCAAAGCCGTCCAGGGAATCCCCCTCCGGAAGACGGAAAGCGGCCTTGATGCGGCAGCCGATCCCGCTGCAAAGGGCTTCGAGTCCGCCCCCGGCGATCAGCCTGCCTTTATCGACGATTCCATAGCTGTCGCAGATATCCTGCGCGTAGCGCAGCTGATGGGTGCACAGGAACACCGTCGTGCCGGTATTGCCCGCCAGGTCCGTAATCATGGAATTAACCGTCTGTGCGGATTCCGGATCGAGCCCGCTGGTGGGCTCGTCCAGAAAAAGCACCTGGGGACGGTTGATCAGCGCGCGGGCCAGAGAAAGGCGCTGCGCCATGCCGGTGGAATATTCGCTCAGCTTTTTTTCGCGCGCGTCCCACAGGTCAAGCTTTTTTAAAAGCTGTGCCGCCCGCTCGCCGCCCTCTTCGCGGCTCAGGCCCGCCGTCCGGGCAAAGAAGAGGAGGTTCTGCGTGCCCGTCAGCTGGCCGTACATTCTGGCGGATTCCGTCATGACCCCGCAAAGCCGGTGGACGTCGCCGGGGGCTTTCACGGGATTCAGGTCAAGCACCGTACACTCCCCCTGCGTCGGCTTCAAAAGCCCCGTAAACAGTTTGACGGACGTCGTTTTTCCGGCCCCGTTCGGGCCCAGAAAGCCGTACACGCTGCCCTGCGGAATATCCAGATTCAGGTCGTTCAGGGCATTGGTTTTCCCATCATAGGATTTCGTAAGACCTTTCGCGCTGACTGCGTACAAAAGCGATCCCTCCTTTTCCCCTTTATTCTTGGGGATCCGTGGTCATTTTAATCTTTGAAAAATCGTGTATGCTCTGAATGTTTTCGAGGATGCCGCGGTGATCCGCGGACGCCATCAGCCTGCTGCGGTTTTTCAGAAGCTTCTGCAGCTCCTCCACGCCGCCGGGCCCGGCGACACAGCCGCCCTCGCACGCCATGCCTTCCACAAAATCCTCTTCCAGACGCCCGGCGTTCAGGAGCATCAGAGTCTTTTTGCACTCGGCCGCGCCGTTGCATTTTACACAGGTAAACGGCAGCTCGAAATTCTGTTCCTCCAGCGCCTGCTTCACCGCGCCGGAAACGCCGCCGCTCTGCGCAAAGCCCTTGCCCGCAAGGCTTCCGTCCTGCTCGTTTTCCGCTTCCTCAAGGAGGACGTTGATCTCCTTTGCGCTGAACATGGCCTCAAGCTCTTCAAAGGTCATGACATAGTCGGCGGTATCCCGAACCTTCCGGATCTCAATTTTCTTGGCAATGCAGGGACCGATAAAGACGACCTTTCCGTCGGGATGTTCCGCCTTTATGTATCGGACGGTCAGCGTCATGGGAGAAGCGGTGTGCGAAATCAGCGGCACCAGCTTCGGGAAATGCTTTTCAATCATCTCCACAAAGGCCGGGCAGCAGGAGGTGGTCATTTTCTGTTTGTTTTCCAGCGCTTCCCGTAGCTCCCGCGCCTCGTGAAAAGTCGTCGCGTCCGCGCCGAGGGAAACCTCCGCGACGCCTGCAAAGCCCAGCTTTTTGATCGCGGATTTCAGCATGCCGACGTTGGCACCGCCGAAATGCCCTTCAATGGCCGGCGCGAAAACCGCGTAGACCGGCTTGCCGGACTTGATCTCCTCAATCACGTTGACAATGCTGGAACGGTCGGTGATTGCGCCGAAGGGGCAGTTTTTCGTGCAGGCCCCGCAGTTGATACAGCGGGAATAGTCGATGGCGGCCCGCTTGTATTCATCTTTTGTGATCGCTTTGACGGGACAGGCCCGGATGCAGGGGCGCATGGTGTCGGAAATCGCGTTGTACGGGCAGGCCGCCGCGCAGCGTCCGCATTCCTTGCATTTGGCGGGGTCGATGTACGCGCCCTTGGGGGTAATGGAAATAGCGCCGAACGGGCAGGCTGCGTGGCATTTCTTCGCAAGGCAGTGCTGACAGTTGTCCGTGACGTTAAAGCGGTTGATCGGACAGCCCTCGCAGGCCGCCGTAAGCACCGCGACGATATTGCCGTCATCCTGTCCGGGCAGGTTTTCCCCGCGCGCGGAAATCAGGCGTTCCCGGATAATTTCGCGTTCCCGGTAAACACAGCAGCGGAATTCCGGCAGCGGCCCCGGGATGATCTCATAGGGGATGGTGTCAAGGTGTTCCTTCAGCGTGCCTTCGTAAGCGTATTTGGCGGCCTTGGTCAGTACTTCGTATTTTAATTGCTTGGCGTCATTATTATATTGCATGAATAATCCTCATCTAATAGTAATATTTTTCTACTTTTTTGCCGAGCCGCTGCACAAGGGTGCAGAGCTCTTCGATCAGCTTGATCTTGATGCTCAGGTCGGCCGGGAGGCCGGGGTTCTGGTGGGCGGGATTGATCGCCCTGCCGATATAAACCTTCAGGTCGGTACAGTCCTCCAAAAGAAGCCTGGCGAGCATTGCCGCGCCGTTCGGCTGGTCCAGAACATGAAAATAGTAGGAGTCGGTCTGGCGGGAAAGATAGTCCTTCAGGATTTCCACCGTCCGGCTGAGCGTCAGGACGCCCTCGGTCACAAGGTCGATCCCCTCTATTTTTCCGGTGGGCGGAATGTCCGGATCGGTGTAATGAATCGTGGTCTCGATCTTCCGGTTCAGCACTCTGGACACGATATTGGCGCTGGTTCCCCCGCAGACCACTCTTTTCCCCGGGGAGGTCATAAAATCATGGACGATCCTGGCGTCGTCCTCCTTGCGGACCGGCGGCCCGGAAAGAAGGCTGACCATACAGCGCGGGGTGACTTTTAAAATCAGGTCGGTGGAATCGTCCCCCGGCTTTCCCAGATAAAGCTCGTTGACGGCCTGCGACAGCGAAACCGCAAGCCGCGGCGCGGACGTTTCCTGCAGGGTTGTCTTGGCAAGCCACGCGGAGACATTTTCCCAGTTCCAGCCGAAATTGAGCGCCTGGCCCACGCCGGCGTAGATAATGCCGTCGCTGACAAGGGCGATCACATCTCCGGGGCAGACGGTAAAATGGCTTTCCGTTACAGTCTTTCCGGCGCACTCCTTGATTTCCGAGCAGTCCTCCAGATCAACGATCCCGCCGTTTCGCACAAAGATGCAGGGCGGATTGTCAAACTCCACCAGAGAGACGTCGCCGTCGTCGGACACCCGGATGACGCTGAAGGTGGAATAAGCCAGCTTGCGGATATTGCAGACCGGCAGCGTTTTGGCAATGGTCTCGACCGCCTCCACCAAAGTCGCCCCCTCTTCCAGCATGGTGGAAATAATGCTGGAGGTCAGAGTGGAAAGGATATTGGCTTTTACGCCGCTGCCCAGCCCGTCGGCCAGAACCGCGATGGTGGCGTCCTTCGTGCGCGAGACGATCACCTTGTCCCCGCACAGCTCTTCGCCGTATTTATTCAGGCTTCGATACGCGGTGTCAACATGCATTTTCATTGTTCATCACCGTCAAACACAATCATATTTTTCAGCTTGGTCAGCGTGACCTTTGTCTCCGCCGTCGTTTCCCCGAGCAGGCTCGCAATCTGCTGGGCGGCTACCATTTGTTTGTCAATGACCTTCTGGGCCATCTCCATGGTCTCGCTGCGAAGCTTATACTTGCTTTCCAGCTCCGCTTCCTCGCGGGTGATATCCTTGTAAATCCCCATGGCAATGTTCTGCTTCGCGATATACACAATGGTCTGCATCGTGGTGATCCCATAATCCCGGAAATGCACCTTTTTGTCCGGGATGGACTGTCTTGCGTCAAAAACATACTGAAAATCGGAGGAATCCATAATCTCGTAAATGCATTTCTGCAGCGCCTCGTGGCGGGAAAGCTGGAACGCCTTCTCCGCCGCGGTGTTGAATTCAATGATATTCAGGTCCTTGTCAACAATGATGGTGATGTTGGGCGTTTCGGCCAGCACACAGTTGGAAAGCGACTCGGCGCGCTCCTTCATGTACGGCATACACATGGTCAGCTCGGCCTTGTTCTGGTAGACGGCGACCGCCTTGTCCCGGCAGGTCGGATAGCCGCAGGAACCGCAGTTGAGCTCATCCTCCGGCGACTCCTTGCCGATTTTCGCCAGAATCATGCGGATCGTCGCTTCGTCGGGAATGTCCTCCCGCACGGAACAGTCCACAAACTGCATTCCCATGGGAATCTGCTCCGGCAGATTGGGATACTCGCCGGCGTCCTCACCGGCATATTTCCTGACCTTCATCGAGGAGGAGAAACGCGAAGCCGCGTCCCTGTTGGAAATCGGCCCGTTGACGCAGCCGTCCCTGCACATATTGATCTCTATAAAGCAATGCCGCAGATCGCCGCGCTCCAGCGCTTTGCAGAGGTCGATGCATTCCGCGGAGCCGCTTACGCTGAGCATCTTCCAGTCGTCCGTATCACCCATGGCGCGCAGGGAAGCGATGATTCCGTCCGTCACCGGATACATCCGCAGGATTCGCGAGCTTGGGTTGAGAAAGGATGCCGGCTGCGCTTCATGAATAGAAATATGCTCTTCCTCCATCCATCTGGCCAGATCGTCAAAGGTAATCACGGCGTCCACATCATTGTTGTGGCGGATATCGGCGGCCTCGCCGATCTTTGCGATACACGGGCCTACGAATACGACGCGGGTACCGTATCCAAAGGTCTTTTTCAGCAGCCGGGCGTGCGCGATCATCGGAGAAACCACGGGCGCCATCTGGCCGACCAGGGACGGATAATAATGCTCGATCAGCCTGTTTGCCGAAGGGCAGCAGGTCGTAATGATGTTTTCCATGCGGTTTTCCTGCATCAGCCGGTGGTACTCCGCCGTCACATAAGCCGCTCCCATGCTTGTTTCGGCTACGCCGTAAAAGCCCAGCGCTTTCACAGCCCCCGCAAACTTTTGCACATCGTCGAAATCAAAGGAGCCCACGTAGGACGGAGCCACGGAAAGAATGGTCCGGACGCCCTTCCCGATCATTTCCCTGACAGCCGCGGCATCGCTGTTCAGCGTCTTTGCGTTCTGAGGGCACTGCTCCAGGCAGGTTCCGCATAAAACACAGTTCCGCTCGATAATCTGCGCCTGTGCATGTTCCACTTTAATGGATTTGACCGGGCAAACCTTTACGCACTTATAACAGTTTTTACAGTTTGCCGCCTTTAAACCGATAATCCCCATTTTATGTCCCCACTTCCGCTTTACTCAGTTCCTTGATTCTCGGCACAATTTCGCAGTTAAAAAATGATTCCGCTTGGGACGGAGTAACATTGAATCGCTCCTCGCCCACGCAGATGCACACGCCGTTCTTGGAGCATTCCCCCATACAGAACGACCCCTTGAGCGTAACCTTGTCCTCCAGACAATGAAACGCGATCAGCCTTTCAAAAATTTTGATGACGTCGCGCGAACCCTTCAGATGACAGGAACTTCCAATACAGATCGTGATTTCCAAAGTTGCCATCCCTCTCACTCATCATTTGTTAATTTTTTAACGTATCATTATTATAGCATGCTCCGCCTGTTTCCACAAGCAGTTTTCGGACAAAGGTCTTACAAAGGAAAGGTATTGCAGGCTGTATTTATTATAAAGTTTTTCAAGGCTAATTTCAATACGGTCAGCGCATTTACAGTCCTTCCCATAAAAAAGCGGGCGCGCCGCACGGCGCGCCCAAAAAGCTGTATTTGCGTTCAGCCTATTCCAGATTCAGTTTCTTTTTCAGCATCCAGTCGGTCAGAAAATAATACGCCGCTCCGAACACAAGCATATACGCCAGCAAGGCCAGAAGCAAATACTGGACCGCCAGAAGCTGGTCGGAATTGGCCGCCGTGCTGAGCCAGTTGAAATAGCGGGTAAAGTTTCCGCCGAAGGACGTCAGCAGAATCGAGGTAACGATCTGCTCAATCACGCCGAAGCCCAGATAAGCGCCGATGCTGAGCAGGATTTTATGTTTGGAGCTCATGTTGCCCACCGTGATGGAGGCATAGATCGTAAGGACCTGGCAAAGGACACCGGCAACCGCCAGCAGCAGGCTTTCCAGAAGGATCATATAGGCCCCGGGGCCCACCCTGCTTAAAAACTCCGCACAGGCTGCGAAAAACTGCCGGAGGGACGCAATGGTATTTTCGTTTACCGCCAGCACAAATATGGACGCCAGCGATACGAGGACGCTCAGGACCGACCACATCAGGGAGACGAGCATCTTGCAGTCGATATGGCTGTGAATCTTCACCGGCAGCGTAAAGGACAGATAGCCCTCGTCGGACAGCAGGTTCTTGTTGTAGCGCTGAATGGTGACCACCAGCGTCATGACGCAGATCCCGATGATGATGATCCCGAAAACCGTTGCGGAAATGACCTGCGGGATTCTCAGGTAGTCGGCGTTCACCGCGATGAAAAACTTATTCAGCAGCGCGAAAACGATCAGAAGCGCATACATCGGTAGAAAGATTCTGGCCGTCGCCTGTATTTCATATTTCAAAAGTTTCCTCAGCATTTAAATACCTCCCTGAACAGCGCATCCACGCTCTTATTCTCTTTTTCACGGATGTCGTCGACCGTGGAGGTCAGCACGATGTTGCCCTGATTGATAAAGACGACCTCATCCAGCACCTTTTCAACGTCCGCAATCAGGTGGGTGGAGATTACGATGGTGGCTTCGGCGCTGTAGTTGCCGATGATCGTGTCGAGGATGTAATCCCTTGCCGCAGGGTCCACGCCGCCGATCGGCTCATCCAGCAGATACAGCTTTGCCTCGCGGCTCATGACCAGAATCAGCTGTACCTTCTCCTTGGTGCCCTTGCTCATGGTTTTCAGCCTTTGGACGGGGTCCACGCCGAGCCGGCGGAGCATGTCATACGCCTTCTGCTTATTGAAATCCTCATAAAAATCAGCAAAAAAATTGACCATACTGTTGACATCCATCCAGTCGTTCAGGTAGGTCCGCTCCGGAAGATAAGAAATCATTTTCTTTGTTTCTATGCCCGGTTCCATCCCGTCGATCAGGATTTTGCCGCTGGTCGGCGTAATCAGGCCGTTGGCCAGCTTGATCATGGTGCTTTTGCCGCTGCCGTTCGGGCCGAGCAGGCCGACGATCCTTCCTTTTGGTATGGCCAGACTGATCGAGTTCAATGCCAGACATCCGGGAAAGAATTTCACCAGATTTTGGCATTCCAAAATGTTCTCCATTATTTTTCCTCCTTCGATATCCTCTCAAGCAGCGAGATGGTCTGCCGCCTGTCGTAGCCCAGATTGCCCATGTTTTCTATAAATTCTTTGATCAGTCCCTGAGCCAGACTGTTTTTCGTCTGCATAATGCGCTCCACATCCTCTGTTACAAATCTGCCGCTGGTACGCTGTGAATATAATAAGCCGTCGTTCTCAAGCTGCGCCAGCGCGCGCTGCATGGTATTCGGGTTGACAGAAGCCTCCCCGGCCATGTCGCGGACCGACGGCAGCTTTGAACCGGCAGGATAAACGCCCGATACGATCAAAAGCTCTATCTGTTCGATCAGCTGCGCATAAATCGGTCTGTCGGATTTCAAATTCCAGGCCATGGATCCACCTCCGTTCTGTATTATTGTACTAATATCTTAATACAATAATACATCATATTTTCAATTTGTCAATAGCTTTTTAAAAAAAGAAAACGCCGGAAGCTTCATTTCCGGCGCCAGATTGTTGATAAAGTTGTTTCCCTTCTTTGAGGAAGCCGTCAGGCAAAGCCTGGCTGATACTCCCTCCGGCGCGCCAAGCGCGCCACCTCCCTCTCGGGGGGAGGCTGGCATTGGCTTTCACTTAACCGTCTTAGTGCAATTTCCATCCACCTGACAAGTTTTTCGACACTCTCACGCCGGAAGCTTCCCTACGGCGCATGATTTGAATTTATTTCCCGTGTACGGAAGACGTCCCCTTTTCACAAAGATAGGTGCTTTCCAGATCTGAAAGGTGCAGCTTCACGGCGATGGGATATTTCTGCCACGCCAGACCGATGGAAAAGCTTCCGCCCCGAACGGATTCGTCGAAGCCGCCCATGTGCCAGCGGATGGCGATCGCCTCGCTGGTTTTCAGGCGCATAAACCGCTCGATCAGAAAGACCGATTTTTCACCGTGACCGTACGGATAGCTGTCCTCTATCGTATAGTACGGGCGTTTTTCCCACGCGCCGGTCTCTTCGTTTTTCACATTGCGGGTGCTCTCTTTATAAAACTGGGCCTTGCAGACGTCGTGCAGAAGCCCGCAGATGGCAAAGCTTTCTTCACTGTCCGTCTCCGCGTTGAAGTGTTTATCCATCATCACGCGGTACACGCTGACACTGTGCTGAACAAGTCCGCCCAGACAGGCGCAGTGAAATTTCGTGCTTGCAGGCGCGGTAAAAAAGTCGGTGGTTTTCAGCCATTCCAGCAGCTCCGCGCTCCCCGCCCTTGTGATTTTGGATATGTATATTTTTTCAAAGTCCTCTTTGTATCCCATAACAAATGCCCCCATTCTATGGTATTATTATATCATAGAAACGGGGGCATTCATAGACCCTGCTTTTAAATTACAAATCAAACTTCTCAGAATTTGCGGGTGAAGATATCGCTGTGTTCGATCAGGCTTTCCACCGTGTCAAAGCCAAGCCGGTGCAGCAGCTCGATCACATAGGGGTTGTCTATCGGGGTCTGATAGACGGCTTCCTGGCCGTATTGGTTCACGTTTTCGCGGCCCTCCCCGCGGGGGATCAAAGCCTTCGGCCCGCCGACGCAGCCGCCCACGCAGCCCATGCCCTCCAGGAAGTTCGCGTCGATTTTTCCGGCCAGCAGGTCGTTGATCATCGCCTTGCAGGCGGGGACCCCGTCGGCCTGATGGGCGCGGACGGTGATTTTCCGGTCGGGGCTCAAGCGTTTGGACGTCCTCTGGACCGCCTCGCTGACACCGCCGCTTCTGGCGTAAATTCTTCCCGCGCGCGACGAGTGGTCGCGTTCGTCCTCCGGCAGCGCGGCAAGATCCAGCTTTGCGAATTCAAAAACATCCCGTATTTCCTGAAAGGTCAGGACAAAGTCCGTGGAATCCGAAATATCCGGCTCGCGCGCCTCGGCCTTCTTGGCGATACAGGGCCCGATAAAGACGGTAAGCGCATCCGGATGAATGGCTTTAATGGCGCGGCCGCAGGCGACCATGGGGGAAACCGCGCCGGGCACATGGGGCATCAGCTCGTGGTACACCTTGCGGATCATGGCGATCCACATGGGGCAGCAGCAGCTGGTAAGCTGGAAGTCGGTTTCCCTGACGATATTTTTATTGAACTCGAGCGCCTCTTTCAGGGTAAGGATGTCCGCAAAAAGGGCAACCTCGACCATGCCGGCAAACCCGAGCGTCTTAAAGGCGGTACGCAGCTTCCCGGGAGTCACGTCTTTGCTGAACTGGCTGATAAAGGCGGGGGCAATCATTGCGTAAACGGGCGCTTTCGCTTCATGTACAGCGGCAAGCGCGGGCAGAATATCGCGGCTGGCCGTCAGCTTTTTGGCCTGGCAGCTCTCAATGCACTCGGAGCAGCCGACGCACAGGTCCTGATTGATTTGAACGTTTCCCTTTTCATCCCTGTAGAGGGCGTCAAAAAGGCATTTCCCCTCGCAGGGCGCCTGCTCGCTGCCGGAGCATTTACAATCGCCGATGCGAAGCACCGGCGCGTACTTTTCCGGATTCAGCAGACAGTCAAGGTGATGCGGGTCGAATTCCTGCTCCCGAATTTTTTCAAGCTCCTGCGGTTCCCTGTTTTCCACCGAAGCTTTTACAAGTCTTTCGTACAATTCATTGAATGTAGTCATGCTTTCCCTCCTGTCCTGTTATTGTATCCGTAAGACACATTTTCAGTCATCTGGTACATTCTGTATTTTCTTATGGCAAAATCATAACATATAGAGGATTTTTTTGAAAGAGATACGGAAGATTTCCTGTATTTTTTGTCTGCTTTCCAATTTAGAGGCCGCAAATATTTTCGCCGTAATGAAATAAATGAAATAATAGGCCGGAGATATGATATAAAATAAAAGAGAAATACAGAAAATCAGAAAAGGCAGACGCGGCCTTTGGCGCGGGTACAAAACAAAACGCACCTCACAAAGTGAAGTGCGCGATTTGTGTCCAGCTTCAGGCTGGTGGAGCTACTGGTCAGAATCGAACTGACAACCTGCTCATTACGAATGAGCTGCTCTACCATTGAGCCACAGTAGCGTAATGGAAAAGGCGTAAGCCCTTTCATTTTCGGGACCCGGGGGACTGCTCTTCGCATCGAAAATATCTTTACTGAACAGCCAACTAAAATATTATACAAAATCAAAGTGCGCACGTCAAGAGCTAATCCAATAAATTTATTGTTTAAGGATTATTTTTAGGTGAATAAACATCACGTTATTATCGTGACGGCATTATCTATGTATATAATCTTGATTAATACAAGCCCTCTGGCACTTCTTATTAAAGGTGGTGTGACCTATTATTGAAAAAATCCATATAAACGAAAGGCTGCGCGAGCTTCGTATAAAAAGCGGCTACACACAGGTGCAGATCGCTAAAATATTAAACATTGACCGCTCAACCTATTCGTACTATGAAATTGGCAAAACAACACCCGATATAACCGTACTGATGACCCTCGCCAAGGTCTTCAATATTGCCATAAATGATTTGCTGGCCGATGAAGGAACACCGGAAACAGTAGTGGACAGCGGGGCCAAATCCAACTTTATCTACAGTAAAAAAAATACAAGCCATATTTACGAGCTTTCCAGCAATGAAAAAATCCTGGTTGGCGTGTTCCGCTCCTGCACTGCGCAGGAACAGGAAAAAATATTGAAATACCTGAAGGAAAATATGAAAAAATAACGGAAGCCCCGCAATGCGGATTGAAAGAAATCCGGTTGTATGTTAAAATAACAGCAGTACACGTTCCGAGTCAAAGCCAAGCCTGCTCCGGCGATTGAGGAGTACGTTTGCTTTGGCTTTTTTGCGCAGAATAAAAAATTTGCCGGAGGTGTTGTTTATGGATTTTGACGCTTTTACCGGAGGGATCGAACCGGGCGGACTCCGCAGCAAGAACGAGATACGCATTTTAATTTGTTATCTGCTGTCAAGCCTGGATGCGCCGCTTTCAAAAAGCGATATTTTAAATATCATTCAGGACAACGGACTGGCAAACTATTTTGAAGTCACCGATGCGCTGGCGGAGCTGATCGAAAAAGGGAATGTCATTGTCAGCGGAGAAAAGGACGAGCTCTGCTCGGCGAGCGGCACCGCCCGGATGATCGCCAAACAGCTGGACAGGGCGCTTCCCCACGTTGTGCGGGACAAAGCGGTCGCGGCCGCGATCAACCTGCTGGCCAGAACAAAGCGCGAACGGGAAAACAAGGTGGAGATCACAAAGACCGAACGCGGCTACAACGTTGTCTGCCATATTTCCGGCGGAGATATGGATCTGATGAATTTTACCCTGCATGTCCCGGATCTGTATCAGGCCAACATGGTGAAGCACAACTTTCACCAGTCGCCGGAAAACGTCTACCGGATGCTGCTGGCGCTGGTGACCGGAAACAATGAAATGGCCGCCGACATTTTGAAGGACCACACGGCGGCGCTCAAATAAAAACGAAAAAACGGGCAAAGCCCGCCTGACAAAGAAGGGGAACTCTCACTTGCGTGAAAGCTCCCCTTCTTCGTCTCATTTTACAATCAGATTCAAAAGCAGCAGCAGGGTCACCCCCGGAATCCCGGCGGCGCCGGAAACCCCTATGGTAAGCGGGCTGAGCGGCAGGCTGACCCCGGTAAAAAATCCGCTCAGATTCACCGCGGCAAGCGCGCAAAGGCCCATGATGACACCGCCCGCCGCACGCTGCACGGGCTTTTTTGCCTTGACGATCACCTGAATCACCACGAGAAGCGCAAATACCCCGCACATGGAAAGCATAAGAATCAGATCGGGCAAAATCACACCCCCATTTCCTTGCATCTGAAAGGAGTACAGCTGATCCCCCGCTGTTTTGCCAGGTTCAGCAGATATTTGTAACGGGAATGGAGCTCTTCGCGCTGATAAATACAGGCGTCTATCAAATTTTCGTCACATTCCAGTTCAAACCAGCAGTCGTTGCAGGCGATCAGACGACAGACTTCCTTGATTTCTTCCAGGATTTGCTTTTTATCATCATTTTCCTGAACAGCTGCGCAATCCGTGCGCTGCACCAGTTTTAAAACAGATTCCATACTAACAGCTCCGCCTTTCGGTTTTATATCTATGTTAGTATGATGGTCAAATATGCCAAAATTTATACCAATGTTTCAATATTTTGCCAACGAAGAGGGGTTTTTTATGGAAATAAACGCAATTAAGGTTCCTCATTTTTGGAAGGATCCGGAATAAAGTCGATTCTGCCGCTCGTCACATCCGCGGCAACCGCCCGGACGGCAAGTTCCTGCCCGATGGTCAGCTTGCGGCCGGTGTTCTCGTCGACCTGTGTGATAACGCCGTCAAAGCGGAAACGTGCACCTTCAAAGCTGTCGACCGGCACAAAGCCCTCGACGGAATTCGGCAGTTCCACAAAAACGCCGCGCTGGGTCACCCCGCTGATGATTCCGGTATAACATTCGCCGATATGCTGCGTCATATATTCCGCCATATAGCAGTCTTCCGCGCTGCGCTCGGCCTGCATGGCGCGGACTTCCGCGGAAGAGGAAGCAGAGGCGGCGGCGTTCGCAAAGGTCAGGAACCTTCTGTTCAGCTCTGCCCTGTCCTTCGTTTCCAGCATGGCGGAAAGGATGCGGTGGATAGCCGTGTCCGGATAGCGGCGGATGGGAGAGGTAAAGTGGCAGTAGTCCGCAAGCGCAAGCCCGAAATGCCCGATCGGGTTCGTATCGTAGCGCGCCTTTGCCATCGTCCGCAGAAGCTGATGGGAAATGACCTTCTGCGCGGGCGTGCCCTCCGCCTGATGCATGATGTCGGCGAAGTCGGCGGTGGTAACGTCCCCTTCGTGCTTCAGGCTGCGCGCGTTCAGCCCGAGCGCCCCCACGAGCTGCGCCAGGTTCTCCACACGCTCCGGGCTGGGCTGCTCGTGCACACGGTAGACAAACGGGATGGCATTCGCTTTGGCCAGCTTGGCGGCGGCCTGATTGGCCGTAATCATCAGCTGCTCGATCATCTGCTCGGAAACGCCCGTCTGCCGGGGCTCCACATTGACGCAGACCCCTTCCTCGTTCAGCGTGAATTTGGATTCCGTGCTGTCCAGATCGACCGTTCCCTTCTGAATGGAACGCGCCTTCAAAAGATCGGCGAGCTCCTTTGCCGCGTTGAGCGAGCGGATGACCGGAGCGTATTTTTTCCGCAGACCGGCGTCGGCCGTCTTGTCAAACAATTGGTTCACTTCCGAATAAACGCCGCGCACCTTGGAACGGATCACGCTTTTCCGGAACTGGTAGGAAAGGATTTCCCCCTGTCCGTCCAGCTGGATAATGGCGGAAAAGGTCAGCTTGTCCTCTCCGGCGTTCAGCGAGCAGACCCCGTTGGAAAGCTCCTTGGGAAGCATGGGGATGACGCGGTCGGCGAAATAAACGGAGGTCCCCCGCTCCAGCGCTTCCGCGTCGATGGCGCCGCCCTCTTTTACATAATGGCTGACATCCGCGATATGGACGCCGAGCTTGTAGCCCGTTTTTGTCCGGCTGACGGAAATAGCGTCGTCCAGGTCCTTCGCGTCCGCGCCGTCAATGGTGCAGATGCTGGTGTCGCGCAGGTCGAGCCTGCCCCTCAGATCCTGTTCCGTAATCGTACCCGCGGCGATCTTTTTCGCTTCGGAAAGGACTTCGTCCGGAAATTTGGTCCGGATGCCGTTCTGGTCGATAATGGCGTCCGCGCAGATTTTCGCGCTGCTCGATTTCCCATAGACCTTGACGATCCGCGCGGAAAGCAGGGAGGTGCGGGGCGCGCGGAATATTTCCGCCTGAACCTTGTCCCCGTCCCTCACGTTCTTTGCGGAGCTCTTTTCCACCGGGATATGGTAGCGGATCGCGTCGTCCGGGACAATTTCGCACAGTCCCTTTCCCCTGCTGAGCGTACCGGTAATGATCCGGCTGCTTTTTTCCGAAATTTCGTCCACATGGGCGCTCGGCCCCTTGGCGCTCTGTTTCACATGCTTCAGCAGGACCGTGTCGCCGATAAAGGCCTTTTTCAGATTGTCGGCGTGAATAAACAGATCCTCTCCGCCGTCCGACGGGCGCGCGAAAGCAAAGCCTTTGGAAAGGGACACGATGGTCGCCTTGACGGTCTTCCTTTCTTCCGGCAGACGGACGCGGTGTTTTTTATTGACCTCCACGGCGCCCTCGTCCCGCAGCTGATTTAACGCGCGGTAAAAGCTTTTGTTATCCTTGATCCCGAGCTTTTTGATCAGTCCGCGGGAAGTCACGCTCTGCGGATAAGCCTGCAGATATTGTATGATTTTCTTCTTAATTTCCTCTAACATGGTTCCTCCGAATTTATCATTCATTTTATAATTCCCATTTTTACACAGCCTGCGTAAAACGGGGCGGCGCGCCGATAAGAAAAGCCCCGCTTTACACAAGCGGGGCTTTAGCATTCAAGTTACTTCAAAAAGTACATGTACGCGTTGATACCGATCACCAGTACAAAGAATCCAATCGCAATCACTTTTGTCCACCGGGCAAGAAACGCATCTACCGAACGGGCCTTATTCTTTGAAAGAAAAGTATCGGCACCGCCCGTAATCGCCCCAAGTTCCTGCTGATGACCTTCCTGAAGAAGGACGACAATCGTTATAGCAACTGAAAATATTAATAATATAATCCCGAAAATAACCTCGACAGCCGACATAGCGCACCTCCGAATATTCTTGCATAAACAACTTAAACTATACTAACATAAAAAGTGCGTTTTTGCAAGCATATTTTATGTGCATTCTCAATTTTTATGCATATGAAAAAGTCAAAAGGGCAATCTAAGTATGGACTCATCAAAGCGTCTGCGTTTGCCGCTTTGACCTGACCCCGCCGCTGGACTGCTATTGGCTTTTCAGCGGCGTTTTTTATTATTTTACAGCTTCAGCTGCTCCCCGGCCGTTTCCTCCGCGGCGGGAAGGGATCCGGAAGCCGGAATGTTTTTGCGGTAACGGTTCGGGTTGACCAGCATTCCTTCGCCGTACGGCTCCGCGCGTAGCAGCCTGCTGCCCTTGCGGAGCGTCATGACGGCGACGCCCTGCGTGCTGCGCGTGGACTTGCTGGGAACCGCGCCGGTATGGACCAGAAGGATCCGGCCCTGCAGCGACGTCAGCATAAAGTCGCAGTCCTCTTTTACATACGCGATCCGCACGGCCGGGGATTTGCCGCAGTAGGCGTTTAAAAGCTTGCGGCGGTTCGTTTTTGTGGCATAGGCGGACATGTCGACCTTCGCGGCTTTGCCGTTTTCGAAAAAGAAAAGCATATAGCCGTCATAGTCGTGGGTAACCGCCATACAGAGCGCGTTCTCGCCCTCGTCCATCCCCAGCTTCGCCGGGATGTACTCTCCAAGGACGCTCGCCTTGGTATCGCCGAAATCATTGGCCTTCGCTTTATAGACCTGACACCGGTCGGTAAAAAACAGCAAGTCGGCGGTGTTGCTGTCCTCGATATGCTGTACGACCTCGTCCTCCTCCTTGAGCTTCTGCTCCCCGCTCATGCGCAGGGAAAGCGGGGTGATTTTCTTGAAGTAGCCGTCCCGCGTAAAGAACAGATTCACCGGGTAATCCGCCACTTCCTCCTCCGCCGAATACTCCTCGATCTCATTCTGATAAATCATCATGGTTTTGCGGGGCTGGCCGTATTTTTTCGCCACGGCGTCCAGCTCCGAAATAATGATGCTTTTTACCTTGGATTTGCTGTCCAGCACGGACTGCAGCCCGGCAATCTCTTTTTCCAGCTGTCCGATTTCCTCGGTGCGCTTCAGAATATACTCGCGGTTCAGGTGGCGCAGCTTGATTTCCGCGACGAATTCCGCCTGCGTCTCGTCGATGCCGAAGCCGATCATCAGGTTCGGCACGACCTCGCTCTCTTCCTCCGTACGGCGGACAATGGCGACCGCCTTGTCGATATCGAGCAAAATGGCCTGAAGGCCCTTGAGCAGATGCAGCTTGTCCTTCTTTTTCGCAAGATCGTAGAAGGTGCGGCGGCGGACGCATTCGACGCGGAACGCGGTCCATTCCTCCAGCAGCTCCCGGACGCCCAGCACACGCGGAATGCCCCCGACCAGAACGTTGAAATTGCAGGAAAAGCTGTCTTCCAGCGGAGTCATCTTAAACAGGCGCTGCATGAGCCTGTCCGGCTCCACGCCGCGCTTCAGATCGATGGTGATCTTTAAGCCGTCCAGCCCCGTTTCATCGCGGATATCGGAAATATCCTTGAGCTTGCCCTGCTTGACCAGATCGACGACCTTCTCGACAATGGCCTCCACCGTCGTGGTCGGAGGAATCTGGGTAACGTCAATGCAGTTCGCGCTCTTATCATAGGCATAGCGCGAGCGGATGCGCACGCCGCCGCGCCCGGTGCGGTAGATTTCCTCCATTGCGGCCCGGTCGTAAACCAGCTGGCCGCCTCCCGGGAAATCAGGCGCCAGCAAGGTGGTGGCAACGTCGTGCTCCGGGTCGCGCATCAGGGCGGCGGCGGTCTGGCACACCTCGCCCAGGTTGAAGGGGCAGATGGAGCTCGCCATTCCAACCGCGATGCCCGTGTTCGCGTTGACCAGCACGGACGGGAACGTAGCCGGCAGCAGGGTCGGCTCCTTTAAAGTATTATCGTAATTGTCTACAAAATCGACGGTATCCTTATCGATATCCCGGAAAAGCTCCTGACAGATGTCGTCCAGGCGCGCTTCCGTATAACGGGAAGCCGCCCAGGCCATGTCGCGGGAATAGAACTTTCCGAAGTTGCCCTTGGAATCCACATAGGGATGCAGAAGCGCCTCGTAGCCGCGGCTCAGACGCACCATGGTGTCGTAAATGGCGGCGTCGCCGTGAGGATTCAGCTTCATGGTCTGGCCTACGATGTTCGCGCTTTTGGTGCGCGCGGAGCCGAGAAGCCCCATTTTGTACATGGTATATAAAAGCTTGCGGTGGGACGGCTTAAAGCCGTCGATCTCGGGAATAGCCCGGGACATGATCACGCTCATGGCGTAAGGCATGTAATTTTTTTCAAGCGTATCGGTGATCCGCTGCTCCACAACCGCGCCCGCGCCCTCAATAACGCCGTGCCCGCGCGGCGGCGCCGACTGCTCCGTTCTCTTTTTTGGCATTCTGGTTTACACCCACATTCATTAAAATTTATCCGTATTCATTTTTCAGCTTAGCTTACATCCGCTGAATCAATATAGCTGTATCCGTTTTCCGCGATATAATCCTTCCGGCCGCTCAGATTGTCGCCGAGCAGAAGGTCGAACATTGCGCTGGTCCCGGCCGCGTCCGTGGGCATCACCTTGATCAGGCGGCGCGTCGCCGGGTTCATCGTGGTCAGGTTCATCATGTCCGGCTCGTTTTCACCCAGCCCTTTGGAACGCTGGATCGTAAACTTTTTTCCGCTCAGCTTTTTCAGCACTTCGTCCTTTTCCCGTTCGGTATAGGCAAAATAAGTATTGTCCTTCGCCGCGATCTCAAAAAGCGGGGATTCGGCAATAAAGACCTTCCCCTCTTCGATCAGCGTAGGGGTCAGGCGGTACAGCATGGTCAGAAGCAGGGTCCGGATCTGAAAGCCGTCCACGTCGGCATCGGTGCAGAGGATAATTTTATTCCAGCGAAGAAGGGACAGGTCGAAAGAGGACAAATCTTTGTTTGCCTTCGACTTTACCTCGACGCCGCAGCCCAGCACCTTGATCAGGTCGGTGATAATATCGTTCTTGAAAATCTTGTCATAGTCGGCTTTCAGGCAGTTCAGGATTTTGCCGCGGATCGGCATAATGGCCTGAAAATTCGGGTCGCGCGCCTGTTTGCACGCGCCGAGGGCGGAATCCCCCTCCACGATAAAGATTTCCCGCTCGCTCACGTCGCGGGTGCGGCAGTCCACGAACTTGGCGACGCGGTTCGTGATGTCCATATTGCTGGTGAGCTTTTTCTTGATGTTCAGACGGGTTTTCTCCGCGTCCTCGCGGCTGCGCTTGTTGATGAGCACCTGCGCTGCGATTTTGTCCGCGTCGGCGGGGTTCTCGATGAAATACACCTCAAGCTGATGGCGGAGCATCTCCGTCATCGCTTCCTGGATGCCTTTATTGGTAATTGCCTTTTTGGTCTGATTTTCATAGGAAGTCCGGTTGGAAAACGAGGAAATAATCAGCACAAGGCAGTCCT
Organism: Caproiciproducens sp.; assembly: GCF_053840905.1. Taxonomy (NCBI): domain Bacteria; kingdom Bacillati; phylum Bacillota; class Clostridia; order Eubacteriales; family Acutalibacteraceae; genus Caproiciproducens; species Caproiciproducens sp. The sequence continues at coordinate 18,138 of NZ_JBNLXQ010000001.1, read as the reverse complement.
CGACGTCTGCAAAAGTGATTTTGCTTTCGTTTTTGTTGTACTTCCCCGTCTGCTTCAGATAAGCGTCGATCTGATAGACAAACGCGTTGCGCACCGCCTTGTCCGGCGCGCCGCCATGCTCCAGCCAGCTTGAATTATGGTAATATTCGATCAGCTTACTGCGGTTGGAGAACGCCGCCGCCACATTGATTTTCGTCTTGTACAGGGGCTTGTCCGCGCGGTCGCGCACCTTGCGCTCCGCCTGCCAGAACTGGACGGGGGTAAGGGCGTCCTCCCCCGCTATTTCCCTGACGTGGTCCACGATCCCCTGCTGATACAGCATTTGGGTCTCTTCAAAGCCGGAAGCGGTCTGGCTGCGGAACAAAAAGCTGATGCCGTCGTTGACGATCGCCTGACGCCGGAGCACGTCCAGATAATACTCCACCGGTACGCTGATGTCGGTGAATACCTGCAGGTCCGGCTTCCAGCGGATGATGGAACCGGTATCCTTTTTATTGTACGGTTCTTTTTTCAGTCCGCCGATATTTTCCCCGTGCTCAAAATGCAGGGTATAGCGGAACCCGTCGCGGCGGACCTCCACATCCATATATTCCGAAGCGTACTGTGTGGAACAAAGCCCAAGGCCGTTCAGGCCGAGGGAGTACTCGTAGCTTTCGTCCGAATCGTTGTTGTATTTTCCGCCGGCGTAAAGCTCGCAGAACGCAAGCTCCCAGTTAAAGCGCTGTTCCTTCTGATTATAATCGACCGGACAGCCGCGGCCGTGGTCCTCTACCTGGACCGAATTGTCGCTGAAACGCGTGATGGTGATCTGTTTGCCGTAGCCTTCGCGCGCCTCATCGATGGAATTGGACAGTATTTCAAAAATGGAATGCTCGCAGCCCTCTATGCCGTCCGATCCGAAAATGACAGCAGGGCGCCTGCGCACGCGGTCCGCGCCTTTCAGGGAGGAAATACTCTCGTTTCCATATTCTGTTTTCTTAGTCATACCAACATATCGCTCCTAAAATCTATTCGCTGTTTTGAAGTTCCTTTTGCAGAACACCGTGATTTTCGCTTTCCGCACAATCGTATCGACTCTTATTATACACAAAGATTCCGGACAGCAAAAGGGGAAATGTGGCAACATTCCCCCCTGAATTTCTTATTCTGCTGTAGCGCCGGACAGCTGGCCCCCATCGGAAAACTCCTCCGGAGGTTCGGGTCCCTTCGCTTCCATCATCTCTTTGAACTGTTCGCCGGACATTTTTTCGTTCTGGTAAAGGAATTTCGCTACTTCGTGCAGCTTATCCATGTGTTCGCTTAAAATGCTTTCCGTTCGGTTGTAAGCGGTCGTCATCAGGTTTTTGACTTCCTGGTCGATCATGGACGCCGTCTCTTCGGAATAGTTCCGGATATGGCCCATATCGCGGCCAAGGAACGGCTCGCCCTGATCCTGCCCGTAAGTGATCGGGCCAAGAGCGTCGGTCATGCCGTATTTTGTGACCATGCTGCGCGCAAGCTTTGTGGCGCGCTCAATGTCGTTGGAAGCGCCCGTGGAAATGTCGTCAAGCGCAAGCGCTTCGGCAACGCGCCCGCCCAGCAGCACCACCAGGTCCTCCTGCATCTCCTTGCGGGATTTGTAGGAACGGTCCTCGGTCGGAATCTGCATGGTATAGCCGCCGGCCATGCCGCGGGGGATGATGGAAATCTGGTGAACGGGGTCCTGTGTGGGGCAGAAATAGGTGGAAACCGCGTGGCCGCCTTCGTGATACGCGGTGAGGGTCTTTTCCTTTTCCGTCATCACATGGCTCTTTTTCTCGGTGCCGACCACCACCTTGATGGTGGCCTCCTCGATCTCCTCCATGGTAATGGCCTTCAGGCTCTTTCTCGCGGCCAGAAGGGCTGCCTCGTTCAAAAGGTTTTCGAGATCCGCGCCGGTGAAGCCGGCGGTGGATTTCGCGATGGTTTTCAGATTGACGTCCGGCGCAATCGGCTTGCCGCGCGCGTGGACCTTCAGGATTTCCTCGCGGCCCTTGATATCCGGATAGCCGACCATGACCTGACGGTCAAAACGGCCCGGACGCATCAGGGCGGGGTCGAGGATGTCGGGACGGTTGGTGGCGGCGATCATGATGACGCCCTCGTTCGCGCCGAAGCCGTCCATTTCCACCAGCAACTGGTTCAGGGTCTGCTCCCGCTCGTCGTGCCCGCCGCCGAGGCCGGCGCCGCGCTGACGGCCGACCGCATCGATTTCATCGATGAAGATGATGCAGGGAGAATTCTTTTTCGCCTGTTCAAACAGGTCGCGCACACGGGAGGCGCCGACACCGACGAACATTTCAACGAAGTCGGAGCCGGAAATGGAGAAGAACGGCACGCCGGCTTCTCCGGCCACAGCGCGCGCCAGCAGGGTTTTACCGGTACCCGGAGGGCCCACAAGCAGCACGCCTTTCGGGATACGCGCGCCAAGCTCGTTGTATTTTTTCGGGTTTTTGAGGAATTCGACGATCTCGCGCAGCTCTTCCTTTTCCTCGTCGGCGCCCGCCACGTCGGCAAAGGTCGTCTTGCGCTTTTCGTCCGCCATCTGTTTGATCTTGGCCTTGCCGAAATTCATCTGCTTGCCCGCGTCGCCCATGCTGGTGTTCAGGCGCTTCATCATAAACCACCAGAACAGAACCATGATGCCGAGGGTGACGAGCATGGGAAGCATGCTGGCGATCCACGACGTTTCCGCCGGATGCTTCAGGTTATAGACCATCCGGGCGTCCGGATGATCCTCGTCGTACTGTTTGATATCCTCGCGGATATCGTCGTAGAGCAGCTGGGCGTTCGGGGCCACGTAGGATATCTGCGTCTTGTCCTTCAGCTTGATGATCATTTCGCCGCTGCCCATGTCCATGGAAAACTCCGGAACCTGCTGGTTCTGGAAGTAATGCAGAATATCGGAATAATTATAGGTCTTTTGCGGCCTGTTGCCGTAAATCATGGCAATCAGGATAAACAGCAAAATAGGCACTCCAATAAACAGGCCGATATTTTTAAGTGTTTTTTTGTTATCCAAATGAAGTTCACTCCTTACTTGAGTCGCCTGACGCCTTTCGGTCAGCTTCCTCGTAAACCTCCGGTTTTAGAATTCCCACAAACGGAAGGTTCCTGTATTTTTCATCAAAGTCAAGGCCGTAGCCGACTATGAATTCATCCGGAACGACTGTTCCGACGTAATCAGCTTTTATGTGGGCAGTCCGTCTGTCCGGTTTATCGAACAGAGTACAGACCTTAATGCTCTTCGGGGAGCGGGATTGAAGCAGCTCGAGTATGTAGCTTAAGGTCAGCCCGCTGTCAAGAATATCTTCAACGACCAAAAGATCGTAACCTTCCAGGTTAATGTCCAGGTCCTTAACAATTTTCACCACGCCGGAAGTCTTTGTTCCGGAGCCATAGCTGGAAACGGACATAAAGTCAATGCTGCAGGGAATGGTGATTGCGCGCATCAGATCGGCCATAAAAACCACGGAGCCTTTCAGGACGCTGACCATCAAAAGGTTTTTATCCCTGTAGTCCTCGCTGATCCGTCTGCCTATTGTCTGTACAATGTCAGCAAGCCTCTCCTCGCTGAACAGTACGGACTGAATATCATTTCTCATGTTTCGAACTCCTTAATTATTATTTCCGCTATATTGTGAGTGCCTTCGGTGACACAGGCACGCTGTGAAACACCAAAACCCTCTATCCAGATAATTTCCCCGCCGCTTTCAAGCATTGCAATTTTACCGCGCAGAGACGGCGCAACTGCCCCTTCGTTGAAAAGCTTTTTGAGGCTCTTTGCGACACCGCGTCCGGCAGGACGGAAAGTGTCGCCGCTCCGTCTGTTCCTAACAGAGGTAGTACTAGATATTGTATCATAGTTAATTAGATTATTAAATAACAATTTATTAAATTTGTGGCATTTTTCCAATTCTTTTTCGGTCAGTTTTACGACGCTGAGCGTTCTTCCGTCCGGCAAAACGGTTTTTGGGGGGCTGAAAGGCACGCTCCACTCCACAAAAGAAGCCGGGCCGCTTCCGGCGGCAATAGAAAGAGTATTGCCCTGTGCGGTACATTGTATTCTTCCCGCAACGGTTGCGGAGCCGGCGCCCTCCCGCACAATTTTGGCGACGGACTCAATATGGCGGCTTTCCAGCCTGACCCTGCGCACCCTTTCCACGCCCATGGCGATTGCCCGGGAAAGCAGCGGACCGGGCAGCCCGCGCAGCGTTTCCAGGCGGTATCCGCCGGGGCAGGCGGCCGCTTCTAGCCGTTCGCGCGCAAGCGCGTTCAGATATTCGTCGTCCTCGCTCAGGCGGCCGGTCATTCCGAAAACCGCCGACTCAAAGGCGGGATTGATTTCGCGCAGGACGGGGATGACGCCGAGCCTGATTTTGTTGCGCTCATATTCCGCTTCAAAATTCGTGCTGTCCGTCACATAATGCAGGCCGTAATGCGCACAGTAGGCTTCCACCTCGGCGCGCGTAACGCCGATCAGCGGACGGATAATATTTTCCCGCACCGGCGGGATTCCGCGCAGGCCGCGCGCGCCCGCTCCCTTTGCCAGGTTCATCAGAACGGTCTCGGTACTGTCGGACAGCGTGTGGGCCGTGGCGATTTTTCCGTCATCCCCGGCGAGTTCTTTGAAAAAGCCGTAGCGCACGCTGCGCCCGCACTCCTCAAGGCCCTCGGATTTCTCCGCGGCCAGAGCGCGCACATCGGCGCGCAGAATTTTCAGCCCGACTCCATTTTCCCCGCACCACCGGGAAACAAAGCGCTCGTCGCCGTCGGCTTCTTTTCCGCGCAGCCCATGGTTAATATGCGCCGCGATCAGATGAATATGACGGGTTTTCCCGTATTTTAAAAGAAAATGAGCAAGCGCCAGGGAATCCGCGCCGCCCGAAAGGCCGACCACAACGGTACAGCCCGGGGGCAGCATGTTCCACCTGACGATTACTCCTTCTATCTTATTTTCAATATTGAATATGTCACTGTTCACTGCGGACAACCTCCTGCGCCGTAAAGCGCATGAACTCACCCTGCCAGTGCAGAGGGATCGTCTTCGTTTCCCCGTGGCGGTTTTTGGCGACAATGCATTCCCCGCTGTTGCGGTCGGCGTTTTCATTCGGCGTTTCCGCGTCCTGATAGTAGTCCTCGCGATACAAAAACAGAACGATATCCGCGTCCTGCTCAATGGAACCGGAATCACGCAGGTCGGACAGAACCGGGCGGTGGTTGGTGCGCTTTTCGCTGTCACGGGCCAGCTGCGAAAGCATCAGCACCGGCACGTTCAGCTCCTTCGCCATGATCTTCATATTACGGGTAATCGCCGAAATCTCCTGAACACGGTTGTCGGTTTTTCCGGCGACGGTCATCAGCTGCAAATAGTCGACCACCACAAGGTCGACATCCCTGAGCCGTCTGAGTTTGGCTTTCATTTCGCCCACCGTAATGGACGGATTGTCGTCGATATAAAACTGGGTTTTGGAAAGGACGTCGCCCGCCTCGATAATGCGGATCCATTCATCCTCGCTCAATTTCCCGGTGCGCAGCTTGGTGCCCCCGACCAGAGCCTCGGTGGACAGCAGGCGAGACGCCAGCTGTTCCTTGCCCATTTCCAGCGAGAAGAACGCGACCCGTTTGTTTGCCTTTACCGCCGCGTGCCGCGCGATATTCAGCGCGAAGCTGGTCTTTCCCATGCCGGGACGCGCGCCGAGCAGGATAAAGTCGGTGCGGTTCAGGCCGGTGATGGTGTCGTCCAGCTCCTTAATGCCGGTCGGCACGCCTTTATACAGATCGGCGTCCGGGGAATTCAGCAGGTCGAGCCGGTCGAAGGTCTGCACGATGATTTCGTCCAGGCGCTGCAGCCCCTGCATATTTTTGCCGCGCCGGATGTCAAAAATGCGCTGCTCCGCGGAATCGAGCAGAGTGGCCGCGTCGGCCGCTCCGGAGGAAGCCTCCTCGATGATATCGCGCGAAGCGGTGATCAGGGTTCGCACATCATATTTGTCCCGCACGATGCGGGCATAGGATTCCACATTGGAAATGGAGGGAACGAGCTGCGCAAGCTGAAGCAGATAGGTCTTTCCGCTTGCCTCGTCAAAGCCCGGCGTTCCCTTCAGCCGTTCCAGGAGGGTGACGAAATCCACCGGCTGGGCCACGGTGAACATCTCCAGCATGGCGGAATAAATCAGGCTGTTGTTTGTCTGATAAAAATATTCCGGACGCGGAAGAATCTCCGCGACGCGGTCCAGGCAGGAGGAATCCAGAAGGACGGCGCCCAGAACGGACTGCTCCGCTTCGGGGCTGAACGGCAGATTCAGCGCGCTGTAACCGCCCGTTACCATCTTATCCATCTTCTTTCCCCCTCTCCGTTCTGCCCTTCTTTAACGGATCACGACTCCTTTTCGCCGACGACGGCGAAAACCTTCGCGGTAATTCCGTTGTAAAGCTTAACCTCACATTCATAGGTGCCGAACGCTTTAATGTCGGCGTCCAGAACGATCTTGCGCTTGTCAATATCGACATGATAGGCCTTTTTGAGCTCTTCCGCAATTTCCTTCGCCGTGACGGAGCCGAAAATCTTACCGCCCTGCCCCGCTTTCGCGTAAAGCTTCACGCTTTTTCCGTTGATTTTCTCCGCGGTCTGTTTCGCGGCGTCTATTTCCGACTGAATTTTAAAGGCCTTCGCTTCCGCGGCGTTTTTCAGTTCGTTCATCGCCTGGGCGTTCGCCTCTTTTGCCAGCTTGCGGGGAAACAGAAAGTTGCGGGCGTAGCCGTCGCTGACATTGACCAGATCCCCCTTTTTGCCGGTTCCTTTCAGGTCTTCAAGCAGAACTACCTTCATTGATGATTACCTCCATTATCTGAAATTGATTTATTGCATCGCCTTTGCCATGGTGTCCCGTAAAACGGCGATCAGCTTTTCGCGCGCCTGCCCGACCGTAACGCCGGTAAGCTGCGCGCCCGCCATCGTCAGGTGGCCGCCGCCGCCCAGAGCCTCCATGATCAGCTGTACGTTGATTTCGCCCAGAGAACGGGCGGAAACATTCACCACGTTATTTCCGGTCGGGAACAGCACGAACGAGGCGTTCACACCCTGAATGGACAGAAGCTCGTCCGCCGCCTGCGCCGAGGTGATGCGGATATCCGGGAATTCGTGGTCGGCGGAAGCGATCGCGCAGTCGCCGAAAATCTCCGCGCCGGAAACGATCTGATACTTTGCCTTATAGGTGTCGATCGTGTCGGAAAACATGCGTTTTACTTCCACCGTATCCGCGCCGCGCCGGCGAAGATAGGCCGCCGCCTCAAAGGTGCGGACACCGGTTTTGAGCACGAAATTCTTGGTGTCGAGCATAATGCCCGAAAGCAGCGCCTCGGCCTCGGTCTGAGTGAGCGCGTTTTCACCGATATACTGCACAAGCTCGGCCACCATTTCGGAAGCGGAGCTTGCGTAAGGCTCGTGATAAAAAACGAGCGCGTTTTCGATATGCTTGACCATCATGCGGTGGTGGTCGATAATGACCACCCGGGAAACCGCGTTTAAAAGCTCCGCGCTTTCCACGAATTCCGGGGAGTGCGTATCCACAACGATCAGCAGCGATTTCGGCGTCGCCATGGACAGCGCTTCCATGGGAGAAATAAAAACTTTTCCGCTGCCCGCGCCCGAGGCTTCCATGGACGCGATCAGCGGGGACGCAAGGCTCTGCGAACGGTTGATCACAACAAAGGCGGGCTTTTTCAGCGCCCTCGTCACCGCGCTCCACATGCCCACAGACGCGCCCACACTGTCCAGATCGGAAAATTTATGACCCATGACCAGAACGTTGTCGCTGTTTTTAATATGGTCGGAAAGGGTTGCGGCAATGACCCGCGTACGCACCTTGTCGCGTTTCTCCACCCCTTTGGAAAGGCCGCCGAAGAACTCGTATGTATCGTCCTTTTGTTTGACGGCCACCTGATCTCCGCCGCGGCCCAGCGCCATGTCGAGCGCCTTGCGCGCCCACTCCTCACACTCCGACAGGGATTCCGCGCCGCGCCCCACACCGATGGAAACCGTGGCGCTGCGCCTTTCCCCCGCTTTGATCCCGCGGATGGTGTCCAGAATCTGAAAGCGTTTTTCCATGGCGTCCCGGGTGTGGGCTTCGTCGGTCAGGATCAGATAACGCCCGCCGCTCAGCCGCTTGAGAAAGCCGCCCATGCTCTGCGCCCAGGTAATCAAAGCGCCCTCCACCTCCGACGCGATACGGGAATCCTCGCTGCCGCTGGAATCGCGGGCGAGCTCTTCCCGGTTGTCGAAGCTTGCCAGCGCGACAACCGGGCGGCGCTCGATATATTCACGGTTGATTTCCTTGTAATAGGTGTCGTCCACAAAATAGACCACACTGCCGTATTCCGTTTTTGCGGCAAAGACGGTGTACTGCCTGTTCTCTACGGTAATATCGGTTCCGCTTTCGGTGATGATCTGGCGGATCGTTTTCGGGTAAATAAACTTTAAAATATTTTCCCCGCGGCATTCGCGCTTGACGCTGACTTTTTCCGCAAAGGCGTTATTCACCCAGATAATGTCCCCTTCTTCGCCAATCACCGCAACCGGCATCGTGAATTCCTGCAGCGCGCGGTACTCCTCGCCGGACAGGATTTTCTGAGCGCTTTTCACCGCGGTGGCTACGTGCGCCTTGAAACGTTCCGTGGAAAGGATGACGGCAATGACGGAGCCGATGGCAAATGTCATTTCGACGGCAAACAGAATATGGCTGTAAAAATAGCTGACGCTGGCCATAATGAGCATAACCGCTGTGATGACAAAGAATACCGGCGAAGACACCCATACTTTTCTCTTCAAAATGATTACCCCTTTGGCGTTTCAGGCTAAACTTCCATAATAATCGGAAGGATCATCGGGCTTCGTTTCGTACGGTCGTAGAGCATGCGGGAAAGCTCATCCTTGATTTTGGTTTTGAGCGTACCCCAGTCATGAATTTTATTTTCAAGGCAGTTCTCGAGTACGGAATTGACCAGTACCCTCGCCTCGTCAATCAGCGGTTCGGATTCGCGCACATAGACGAACCCGCGGGAAACGACGTCCGGCCCGGAAACAATATGCCCGTCGCTCTGAGAAAGGGTGCAGACCACCACGATCAGGCCGTCTTCGGCCAGATGCTTGCGGTCGCGCAGCACGATGCTGCCCACATCCCCGACGCCAAGGCCGTCCACCAGCACCCTGCCGGCCGGAACGGAGGAAAGCTTTTTCATATAATCCTGATTCAGCTCCAGTACGTCGCCGATATCGCCGATAAACACGTCCGAGGCGTTCTTGCCCATGGCGTAGGCCAGACCCGCGTGCTTGCGCAGGTGCTTCTGCTCGCCGTGAACGGGAATGAAAAATTTCGGTTTGGTAATCCCCTGCATCAGCTTCAGCTCTTCCTGACAGGCGTGGCCGGAAACATGCACCTCGTACATGGATTCATAGACCACCTGGCAGCCGCGCTTCATCAGCTCGTCGATCACCGTGCCGACCGTTTTCTCGTTTCCGGGAATCGGCCGCGCGGAAATGATGATAAAGTCCCCGGGGCCCACCTCCACCTTGCGGTGGTCGGCGAAAGCCATGCGGGTCAGCGCGCTCATCGGCTCGCCCTGGCTGCCCGTGGTAACCAGAACGATCTTATCCTTCGGATACCGGTTGATCAGGTCAAGGTCGATCAGCACCCCTTCCGGAACCTCCAGATACCCCATTTCCACGCCGATGCCCATCACGTTGAGCATACTGCGGCCGGAAAGGGCGACCTTGCGCCCGTACTTGACCGCGCAGTTGATGATCTGCTGCACGCGGCTGATATTGGAAGCAAAGGTGGCGATGATGATCCGGCTGTTTTCCGCCTGCTTGAACAGGCGGTCAAAGGAATCGTTCACCTTGCTCTCCGACATGGTGTAGCCGGGCCTTTCGGCGTTTGTGGAATCCGCGAACAGAGCCAGAACGCCCTCCTGCCCGAGCTGGGCAAAACGGCCGAGGTCGATCATGTCCCCCTGCGCGGGGGTACAGTCGATTTTAAAATCTCCGGTATGGACAATCGTGCCCGCCGGGGAATGGATCGCCAAAGCAACCGAATCCGGTATGGAGTGGTTGACATGGATCAGTTCGACCGTCATGCAGCCGAGCTTGATCTGACTGCCCGGGTGGACGACGTTCAGCTTCGCCTTATTGGACAGCCCGTGCTCCTTGAGCTTGCCTTCCACAAGGCCGAGGGTCAGCGGAGTGCCGTAAACGGGCAGATTTATCTTTTTCAGCAGATAGGGCATCGCTCCGATATGGTCTTCGTGGCCGTGGGTCAGCACGATCCCGCGGATTTTATCGGCGTTGCGTTCCACAAAAGTGAAATCAGGCAAAACCAGGTCGACGCCGAGCATATCCCCGTCCGGGAAAGCCATGCCGCAGTCGACGATCATCATATCGTCTTCACATTCAAACAGGGTGAAATTCTTTCCGATCTCATTTAATCCGCCGAGAAAATATGCTTTGATCGACGGTTTTTGCTGGCCCTGCCTGCCCCGTTTACCCTGCTGGCGCTGGCTTGTCTTTTTTTGCTGCGCCGATTTCTGCCTGGTAAGCTGCGCCAGTACCTGCGGGGCCTTTGACGGGCTCTGCTGGGCCTGCTTCTGCGGCTGGCGTCTCCGTCTGGGCTTTGCGGGCTGGGGAGCGGGTTCCTTTACCGGAACGGCCTCCCCGCCGATGACCTGGTCCGCAGGCTTCTGCGGCTTCTTCTTCGCCGCCGGTTCCGGCCTGCGTGCCGGTTTTTGCGGCGGTACCACCTTTTGATAAAGAGAAGAACGGCCCTCGCCCGAAGCGCCGGTGCGCTGCTCTGCGCTCTCCTTTGGCTCCGCGGAATTTGTTTGATTTTTTTCTGACACGAAATAACCTCCATTGTTAATTAGGGTGCAACCAATAAAGTCCGCCGGCAAACGGTGCCTGAGCGGGCATGGTTTCTCCCTGTTCGATTTTTCGCTTCCTTCGCACTGCGCGGGCAGCTGCGAAAGGCAGCAGAGTCAACCGCAGAAAATGCGGTTTCAAATATATTTAATGTCTAAATATAATGCAATATAAAAATAAATCCGGACACAAATATCGTTATCATTGTACCTTGATTCGTTATGGCTGTCAAGCGATTGCGTCTTCGTGCAGATAATTTATATTATGGCCAAAAAAGAACATCCTAAACCAAAGTTGGCATTGTTTGTATAAAGTCGGTATGATATAATAAAAAAAATATTCGGTTATACTAAAGGATGGTTCAAATGAAACAGGTTGAAATCTATACCGACGGCGCCTGCAGCGGAAATCCGGGCCCGGGCGGCTGGGGAGCAGTGCTTCGGTACAACGGCGTCGAAAAGGAAATCAGCGGCGGCGCGGCCGACACGACCAACAACCGGATGGAGCTGACCGGGGTGATAGAGGCGCTTCGCCTGTTAAAAGAGCCCTGCGAGGTGATCCTGCGCAGCGATTCCAAGTACGTCTGCGACGCGGTCAGCAAGGGTTGGGCAAGAAGCTGGAAGAAAAACGGCTGGCGCAAGGCCGACAAAAAGCCCGCTCTCAATCCGGACCTGTGGGAGACGCTGCTGGCGCTTCTCGAAAAGCACCGGGTGACCGTCCAGTGGATCAAGGGACATGCCGGACATCCGGAAAACGAGCGCTGCGACCGGCTTGCCGTAGCCGCAATAGAAAAATTTAAATAATCGTCGTTAGACTATTGAAACATATACCAATTTGGTGTATATTATGTGCAGGACATATTCCTATCAATTCAATAATATATTAAGTAAAGGTGATAAGATGGCACGTTTTGTTTACGCGGACAACGCCGCGACGACTCCCGTTTCCAAATCCGTCCTGGAAGCGATGGAGCCTTTCTATACCCAATATTACGGAAATCCCTCCAGCTTGTATTCTGTGGGACGGACGGCAAAAAAGCCGCTTGAGCAGGCGCGGGAGACCGTCGCCCAGTGCCTGGGCGCATTGCCGAATGAAATCTTTTTCACGTCCGGCGGCAGCGAAAGCGATAACTGGGCGCTGAAGGGCGTTGCCCACGAGCAGGCGAAAAAAGGTAAAAAACATATTATCACTTCCAAGTTTGAACACCACGCGATCCTCCACTCCTGCGAAGCGCTGGAGAAAGAGGGTTTTGAGGTCACCTATCTGGACGTGCACAGCGACGGCCTTGTCAGGCCGGAAGAGCTGGAAGCGGCCATCCGTGACGATACCGCGATCGTCTCCATTATGTACGCGAACAATGAAATCGGCACCATCCAGCCGATTGCCGAAATCGGGGCCATCTGCAAAAAGCACGGCGTGATTTTCCACACCGACGCGGTACAGGCAGTGGGCAACCTCCACATCGATGTGAAGAAGCAGAATATCGACCTGCTGTCGCTTTCCGGCCATAAATTCCACGCGCCGAAGGGCGTCGGCGCTCTGTATATCCGCAACGGCGTCAAACTGCCGAACCTGATCGACGGCGGCGCGCAGGAACGCGGCCGCAGAGCCGGGACGGAAAACGTCGCCGGGATCGTGGGCCTGAGCGTCGCGCTGAAAGAAGCCTGCGCAAACATCGACGAGCGCGCCGAACGCCTCACAAAGATGCGGGACAGGCTGATCGGCGAGCTGCTGAAAATCGACCGTTCCCACATCAACGGCGACCGGGTAAAACGTCTGCCGGGCAACGTCAACATGTGCTTTGAGGGCATTGAGGGCGAATCGCTTCTGTTAAAGCTTGACCTGAACGGTATCTGCGCTTCCTCCGGTTCGGCCTGCACCTCCGGTTCCCTCGACCCAAGCCACGTGCTGCTGGCAATCGGCCTTCCCCATGAAATTGCCCACGGTTCCCTGAGAATCACCTTCAGCGAACAGAACACGGAGGAAGACGTTGACTATATTCTGGAGGTGCTCCCGAATATCATAGAGTATCTCCGTTCCATGTCCCCGCTGTGGGAGGAAATCATCTCCGGACAGAAGTCCTATTCTCAGAACATTTTTTAAGGAACAGTCTCCTATTTATAAGTACTAAGAGAGGTAATGAATATGGCATACAGCGAAAAAGTGATGGACCATTTTGCGAATCCGCGCAATGTCGGTGAAATTCCGGACGCAAGCGGTGTCGGCGAAGTCGGCAACCCGAAATGCGGGGATATTATGAGGATGTACATCAAGGTTGACGGCGACGTCATTTCGGACGTAAAGTTCAAGACCTTCGGATGCGGCGCCGCGATTGCGACCAGCTCCATGGCGACCGAGCTGATTAAAGGAAAGAAGATCGAGGATGCCTTAAAGCTGACAAACAAAGCGGTCATGGAAGCGCTGGACGGCCTTCCGCCGGTCAAGGTGCACTGCTCCGTACTGGCCGAACAGGCAATTAAAGCCGCTGTCGCGGACTATTACAAAAAGAAAGGGATCGACCCCGGCCCGCTGGTCGGCGAGATTCCGGAATGTGAGTCCTGCGCCTGCGACCTGCACTAAGAAACATCCTTGCAAAAAGAGTTTATTACAGGACACCGAAAATAAAATTACACAAAGAGCCGGGAAGAACGTGGTTGACGTTCTTTCCGGCTCTTTGCTCATCAATTCCGGAAATACCGATATAAGCAAATTGATTCTCCCGTATCCCCGGTTTTATACCCGGTCGGGACCGGTCAATCCTTTGTAAAGGCGATCAATTCTTTATTGAACCGCTCCCTCTGATCGTAGAGAAGGAAATGACCGCACTGGTTAAAGGGAACGAGCTTTGAATTCCGGATTCCCCGGTTCTGCGCGACGGCCAGCGGGTACAGACAGACCCGGTCGTTTAACCCGTGTAAAATCAGGGTCGGAACATTGATTTTTGCCATGTCGTCGAACAGGACCTCTTTGATCCACGTGTTTGCGATGGCAGCGGTCGACCAGCTCGCGGCCTGCAGCCCCAGCTGGAAAATCCAGTCGGACAGCGGAATGCCGACGCGGTGGAAAAAGATCGTGTTTCCGAAATCCCGCAGCATCTTAGGGCGGTCCGTATAAGTGCCCTGAATGATATCCAGCACGGCCTGTTCCTTCAGCCCATTCGGAAAATAGGGCCGCTGAATGAGGCTGGGCGCGGCCGCGGCAAAAAGAGCCAGCTTTGACACGCCGTGTCCGCTGTGCCGTGCCATATAGCGGATACAGATCGCTCCGCCCGTGGAATGCCCGGCCAGCGTAATGTCTTTCAGCTGAAAAGCATCGATCACGGCCCGTACGTCGTCGGCCAGCCGGTTATAGTCGTACCCGCCCCAGGGCTTGTCGGACATCCCGAAGCCACGGCAGTCAATGGCCACGCAGCGGTACCCCAGCTCGGGAAGCTGGTTCAGCTGGTATTCAAACAGATGATGGTTTCCGGGCCAGCCGTGAACAAATAAAATCGTTTTATTCCCATTCGGGTTTAAATCTTCAACGTAAAGATTGACGTTTTGTTCCACCGATACATAATACCCCACACAATCACCCCATCTCATCCTGATCCCGATCGTCTACAGGAATATTTATGTTTGCAGTCAACCCAAAAGAACCCCCGGCCTGTAAAAAGCCGGGAGTTCCTATTGCCCGCGCGGTTAAAGGCGCATCTGTCGATTAACCGGGCGGCCTATCTCATATAATGTCGTATGCGGTATCAGTGGATTTCGCTGCGCTGCTCCTTCAGCCGGGTGAAGAACCGGGGATCCGGTATCACGTATTCCGGTTTTGGCAGAGCAATGCCCAGCGCTTCCCGCAGGACATCTTCTATGGTTTCCACCGCGACGATCTGAATTTTTTCCTTGACTTCGTCGGGAATATCCTTCAAATCCGCCACGTTGTCCTTCGGAATCAACGCTTTCCGGATTCCGGCGCGTTCCGCGGCCAGAAGCTTTTCTTTCAGTCCGCCGATCGGGAGCACCGTACCCCTCAAAGTGATTTCACCCGTCATAGCCAGTCTGGAATCGACTTTGATGCCGGTAATCAGGGAGGCAAGGGCCGTAAAGAGCGTAATGCCCGCCGAGGGTCCATCCTTCGGAACGGCGCCGGACGGCACATGGATATGGATATCCTTTTCCTTGAACTTGATCGCATTGACCGGCAGACGGGATTTCAGCAGGCTGAGCGAGATCCGCGCGGACTCCTTCATGACGTCCCCCAGCTGGCCGGTCAGGATGATCTGGTCGTTGCCGGGCATTTCGGTCGCTTCAATGAACAGGATTTCCCCGCCCACCGGCGTCCACGCCAGACCGGTGACCACTCCGGGAGGATTCATCTCCTGAGCAACGTCGTGTCTCGACATTTTGCTGCCCAGAATCTCCTCCAGATCGTCCGCGGAAACGGCATAGGGCCTTTCGACATCCCCAAGAACGATTTTTTCCGCCGCCTTTCTCGCAATGGAATCCAGCCTTTTCTTCAGCCCTCTGACGCCGGCCTCCATGGTGTAATCGGCTATGATCTTTTGAAGGGCTTCGTCGCTGATCTGCACGTCGTCCTCGGTCAGGCCGTGCTCTTCCAGCGCTTCACGAACGAGATGGTTCTTCCCGATATGGAATTTCTCGCTTGAGGTGTAGCTGGAAAGCTGAATGACCTCCATGCGGTCCAGCAGTGGCCCGGGGATGGTCTCCAGCGAGTTTGCCGTCGCGATGAAAAAGACGTTGGACAGGTTGTAGGGAAGGTCAAGGTAATGATCCGTAAAGGTATCGTTCTGCTCCGGGTCAAGGACCTCCAGCAATGCGCTTGCCGGGTCCCCGTTATAGCCTGTCATCAGCTTGTCGACTTCGTCCAGCACCATGACCGGGTTCATTGTGCCGGCTTTCTTCATACTCTGGATAATCCGTCCCGGCATTGCGCCGATATAGGTTCTGCGATGTCCGCGGATTTCCGCCTCGTCGCGGATTCCGCCGAGGCTCAGCCGGACATATTTTCTGCCCAGCGCTTCGGCAATGCTCCGTCCCAGGCTGGTTTTCCCGGTGCCGGGAGGTCCGACCAGAAGAAGGATGGAACCCTGCTTATCCTTTTTCAGATGCAGCACCGCCAACTGCTGGATGATACGGTCCTTCACCTTTTCAAGGCCGTAATGCTGCTCGTCCAGAACGCGGCGGGCTTCCCGGATATCCACGGGTTTTTCTTCCTTCGTCTCCCACGGCAGCTCTACCAGCAGATCCAGATAGTTCTGAATGACGTTGTAATCCGCGCTCGCGGGATTCTGGCTTTCCAGCTTGCTCAGCTCTTCCAGAGCAGCCTGCCGTATTTCTTCCGGCATATGCGCGTCCTCAATGCGGGTTCTGTAATCCTTCCCTTTTTTTGCGGATTCCGGTTTTCCCTCGTTCAGTTCCTCCTGAATGGCCTGAAGCTGCTCGCGCAGGACTGCCTCGCGGTAGTTTTTGTTTGCCTTTTCGGAAAAACGCTCCGTCATCTCAATCTGGAGCTGTATTTCTTCTTTGTAATGGAGGAAATAATCGATAAACGTCAGGCCGCGGTCTTTCAGGGATGAGGTTTCCATCAGGGTATACTTTTCCTGTCTGGAAAACGGCAGGAACTGGCATATGTAGCCAATCAGCACATTGAGGTCCCTGATTTCATCGATGGCCTTCATGACGCCGCCGGAATTTTTGAAATTCGATCCGATCTGGTGAGCGATGTTCTGAATATAGCTCGCCATTTCTTTCTGGCTGTTTTCATTGAGGTCGATGACTTCCGGAATGTCAACAGTATTGCCTGTGATGACGTTTTCCCCAATCACAAGGTCGGAAACTTCCAAGCGGGTCATTGCCTTTACCTTAACCAAGTGGCCTTTTTCGCCGGACATGACATCCAGTACCTGCAGCGCGATCCCTATTTTATAGAAATCCTCCGTTCCCAGTTCCTTTCTGTTCACCCGGCGCTTTAACGGCAGCGCCGCGATTTCCTGATCTTTATTTTGCAGAACGGACAGCTCTTCTTCGCTTAACCGGCTGAATGCCAGCGGATAAACCATACCGGGCAGTAAAGCGAGATCTTCAATTGGTATTATCAACATAAACAGTTTCCTTTCTTTTTATAAATGAACGTTCGTTTATAATCTCTGTAAAAAACAGTGTGGGTTTCGAATCTTAATAGCCCCTGATCAGCGCTTTCTGAATGATCGCAATCAATTCGTTCAGACGGTCTCTTGCGGCCTCCTCGGAGTCACAGCGCTTCACGGCAATGGTTTTCACCGGAGAGAACAGGATGGCGTACAGGTTATCATTGCTGTAATTATTGAGAATATGTCTCCTCTTCAAATCCGTGAGCAGTTGGTTCAAGTTTCCCGGTCCCTTCATAAACCCACAGCCGGATTGGAGCGCGGGACAGGTGCTGAACTGCTCGATGAAGTGAAAAATCTCCTGATTCTCAACAATATAGGAATAATAGCTGCGGATCAGTTCTTCAATGATCTGTTCCCCTTCCATATTCGGGTTTAAGCATTCCAGCAGATACTGAAAGGTGTCTTCGGCATATTCCTGATAAATATCGCGCAGCATTGCGTCCTTGTTTTCATAATAAATGTACACCGTCGCTGGGGAGACACCCGCCGCATGGGCAATTTTAGAGATGGACGCGCCCTGAAATCCTTCTTTTAAAATTAATTCAACAACCGCGGTTTTAATGCATCTCTGTTTTTCATCATCTTTTTTTCTCATACGCACCACCAAAATTTTTGATAAAGCGGAAGGATTACTCTTATAATAAACGATCATTCATTTATTGTCAAGTACCGACACTCTTCAAACTGTTAAATATTTGTGAAGATTCCAAAATAAAAGACACCCGCGAAGGGTGCCTTCCGATGTTGGTGGGCCATCAAGGACTCGAACCTTGGACCGACCGGTTATGAGCCGGTTGCTCTAACCAACTGAGCTAATGGCCCGTATTGAAAACGAAAGACAGAAAAGAATTCTGTCTAACAAAGCGCTTGAATATAATACCACAAATCTGTATAAAATGCAATCTCAAGTTGGAATTTTTACAACCAAAATGCTGTTATCAAATAAGCCTTGTTGCAGAGGATACGGGCTAAACACAAAAATCACCAGTCCTGCGACTGGCGATCTTCTCTGGCTCCCCAAGTTGGACTCGAACCAACGACCCTGCGGTTAACAGCC